>JAHEXP010000014.1 GCA_023252055.1 Coriobacteriia bacterium | reverse complement strand
CACGAATGCATCGTGGGCGCCCTCAGACGGCCGCTGCGTCCACTTCACCCGCAGGGGCGCCCCATTCCGCTAGAACGACTCCGCCGAGCACGACGGCCGCACCCAGCAGCTGCAGCGCCGTGAGACGCTCGGCCGGGAACGCCATCGACGCGAACAGGACCGCGAACGGGAGCTCGAGGGTGGACACGATCGCGGCCTGCGGCGCGCCCATGCGCTGGACGCCGCCGAGGTAGAGAAGGATCGCGGCGGTCGTGGGGATGGCCACCATCAGGCCCACGCTCCCCCACGCCATCCAGTCCCAGCCCGCCACCGAGGGCAGCGTGTGCGACACGGCCGCGGCGACCGCCATCTCCACGGCGGACATCGCGAACGTGTATGCCATCAACGTAAGCCGCGGAGTGCGCCGCATCGTGCGGAACGACAGCACGTTGAAGACCGCGTAGCCGAGTCCCGCCGAGAGGCCGAGTACGATGCCCAACGCGGCGATCCGGCTGCCGGGCGCGAACACGCCCGCGGCCAGGGCGCATCCCGCGAACGTGAGGGCCACGGCTGCGATCCGGCGGGGCGGGAACGCCTCGGACAGGAAGAGCCAACCGATCACCGACACGAGCGCCGGATACGTGTACAGAAGCACGGTCGTCACCGACGGGCCGATCATGCGCACGGCGAATGCATAGCAGAGGCTCGCGGCGCCGTACCCGGTCACAGACATCGCGAGGAACCGCCCGAGGTCCCCGCGGGTCACGCGGAGCGAGGAGGGGTCGCGCAGGGCCTGCGCGATCGCCATCACGGCGGCGGCGAGGGCGAAGCGCACCGCGAGCAGCGACATCGGCTCGGCGCCGTGTTGGTACGCCCACCGCTGCAGGATGCCGAGGGTGGCGAAACACGCCGCCGAGGCGATGACGGCGAAGACCGCTGCGCGGCGTCCGGTCGGCACGACTGCTACGACACCTCGCCAACGGGTGGTACCGACATCCCGATCTGGCGCAGCTTGATGCGGAAGTCATGTGCGTTGGCCGACGTCGCCATGGCGTCCTCAACGGTGACCCTCCCGGCCTGCAGCAGGCCGATGAGCGACTGGTCGAAGTTCTGCATGCCGTAGTAGGCGCCCTCGCTCATCGCGTCCCGGATCTTGTAGGTCTGCTCCGGATCCAGGATGTATTCGCGGATCGTGCCGGTCATCACGAGCGCCTCGACAGCCGGCACCAGACCTCCCCCCACCGCCGGGATGAGCCGCATGGAGACGATCCCGCGCAACGTCGCGCCGAGCATGAGGCGCGCCTGACGCTGCTGGTAGGTCGGGTAGAAGTCGATGATGCGGTTGATCGTCTCCGTGGCGTCGATCGTATGCAGCGTCGAGAGGACGAGGTTCCCGATCTCGGCGGCTGTGAGAGCGGTGGAGACGGTCTCGGGGTCGCGCATCTCGCCGATGAGGATGACGTTCGGGTCCTGGCGCACCACATGGCGCAGTGCATCGCCGTAGTCCGGCGTGTCGATGCCGATCTCGCGCTGGTCGATGACGCAGCCGATGTCCCTGTGCACGACCTCGATCGGGTCCTCGATAGTGATGATGTGACCGTCGCGGTTGCGGTTGATGTAGTCGATCATCGTCGCGAGCGTCGTGGTCTTGCCGGACCCGGCGGTACCGGTGACCAGCACCAGGCCGCGCTTCTCGTCCGCGAGCTGTTTGACCACGGGCGGCAGGCCGAGATCCTCGAAACTGAGCTTCAGCGAGGACACGCGGCGCGCCGTCATCGACACCGTTCCGCGCTGGCGGAACACGTTGACGCGGAAGCGTCCGACCGCCGGAAGCTCGTAGGCGAAGTCGACGTCGTCGCCTGCGTCGAAGCCCGGGAGACTGCGCTCCTCGAGCATCTCGCGGGCGAAGACCTCCGTGTCGTCCGCGGTGAGCGCCGGCATGTCGCGCAGGATGACGAGGCGACCGTCGGTGCGCACGGCGGGCGGGCTGCCCGCCTTCAGGTGCAGGTCCGAGGCGCCCCGCTCCGCCATCATCGCCAGAAGCGCGTCTACTCTCGCCATCGTCGCTGACCGCCCTACTTCAGAAGGTGAGCCGCTGGAAGGTCGCAGCGTGGGCGACCGGTTCCCGGACCCCCACATGGTACCGCGACGCTCGACGCGGAGCTGAGCGCCTTCTAGGCCTGGCGCAGCCGGGGCATCGAATAGCCGAGCACACCGATGAGGACGAACAGCACGCCCACGGCGACGGTGACCGGAACGATGCCCCACACCTGCGCGGCAACACCCGCCCCAGCCAGACCGGCCACGGTGGCGGTGCGCGCGATCGTCGTCCGGACAGCGAAGACACGTCCGCGCGTCTCGGCCTCGGTGTACGTCTGCAGCAACGTGATCATCGGGATGCCGAAATACTGGTTCGCCACGCCCGCTGCGAACAACACGATCGCGGCCACCCAGAGGTCGTGAACGAAGAGGAAGCCGATGAAGAGAACGCCGAACGCGATGATCCCGCGCAGGTACTTGCGCCCCGCGCCATTCGGGCCGCCCATGCCTATCGCCACGCTGCCCACCAGCACGCCGACGGTGGTCGCCAGGTCGACCGTTGTGATGCGCAGCGCGGGCGGAAGGCCGTTGCCCGTGTAGACATCGAGCGCGAGCAGGATCGTGAGCGTGATCGACGCACCGCCTCCGAGGGCGACCGCCGCGTAGGTGATCGCGATCCCACGCAGGACGCCGTCGCGCCGGATGCGTTCGAGCCCGAACTTGAGATCGTTCCAGATGACGGCCAGCTGAAGCTTCGGGAGCATCCGCTTCGCCACGCGGTGGCCCACCAGCAGAACGCACGCGGCGGACACGAGGAAGGTCCCCGCATCGATCCAGAACGCGGCAGCGTAGCCGATCGTGGCCACGAGCGCTCCGCCGAACCCGATTCCGAGCAGCTCTGACACAGACATCGTCGTCATGTCGAGCGCGTTGGCGGCCATCAGCTCCTCCTCGGTGACGATCGAGGGGACCAGCGCCATGCGCGAGGGCTCGAAGAACAATGCGACGGTGGAACTCGCGAACGCGAGCACGTATGCGATGGCGACCATCGGCCCCGGGGCTATCGAGCCGGAGGCAAGCAGCGCGATCCCGGCGACGATCAGGGAGCGCAGGACGTCGGCGCAGATCATCGTGCGGCGGCGGTCCCACCGATCGACCAACGGCCCCGCGATCAGCCCGAAAAGAGCCGCGGGGAGGAAGGTGATCGCGAACACGATGCCCATCTGCGCCGCCGAATGCGTGAGCTGGAACACCATGATGCTGAGGGCGACCTGGTTGATCTTATCGCCGACGATCGAGACCGTCTGCGCGATCCACAGCCACCTGAAGTCGGCGCGCTTGAGCGGCGACAGCACGGAACCGCCCGACATCCGCCCCCTCCAAGTGCCGGCGAGGGCGCGGAAGCGCGCTCGCATTCCTGTCATCGCCGATACCGCGGCCGTCGGCGCCTCAGAGGGCGCGACGTGCCGTGGAGAGCCGGCCTGCTACGGTCGGCACGCCCCAGCGTAGTCGCTGCGGAACGCCGGGTCGATGCTCACAACGTCCCCCGTGTGCGGCGCGTTGACCATCTTGCCGTTGCCGATGTAGATGGCGACGTGGTGGATCGGGCTGCCGTAGAAGACGAGATCGCCCGGCTGCAGGTTGGCGCGGCTGACGCGCGGGCCGCAGTTGATCTGGGCGCGCGAGGAGTGCGGCAGGTGAACGCCCACCTGGGCGTACACGAACATCGTGAAGCCGGAGCAATCGAACCGGTTGGGGCCGGAAGCCGCCCACTGGTAGGGCCGGCCCAGGTACTTGAGCGCGATGTCGACGACACCGCTGCGCGGTGCCCGTGCGGGGTCTCCCCAGTTCCAGCCGGTGCCTCCACCGTTGCCCCCGCTCGCGGCAGCGTCGGCGCGTCTGCGGGCGCGGTCGGCGGCCTGGAGCACCCGGATCTGCGACTTGACGCTGGACAGGAGCGACTTGGCTTTGTTCTCGGAGGCGATGATCGTCGCGCGCCGGGCGGACATCGTGTCGTAGACCTTCTTCGCCTCGGCCTGAGCGACCTTGAGGTCGGCCTCTGCCGCTACCTTCTCGACGCGCAGGACCTTGAGCTTCGAGACGTTGGCGGACTCCTGCTTGTTCTGCTCGTTCAGGAAGTCCCAAGTAGCCGCGAAGTCCTCGAAGCTCGCGGTACCGAGCAGCACGTCCAGGATCCCAAGGGGACCGGAGCGGTACATGCTGTCCGCACGGGCGTCGAGCGACGTCTGGAGTACGTTGGTCTGCGCGTCGATGCGCGCCATCTGGCCCTGCACCTTGACGACCTTGGCATGGAGGGCGTCGTACGAGATCTTCGCCTGGTTCCAGTCCTCAGTCGCCACCTCGGCCTTGGTGTCGAGAGCATCCACCTGCGTCTGGATCTGGCGCGCCTTCGCGAGCTTGTCGCTGATAGGCGAAGCCACCGCCGGAACGGTGCCAACGGTGAGCGTGAGTGTGATCAGCGCCGCAATGGCGCGTATGGAGACCTTCAGGTCGATCCCTCCCTCTTCGGCGGGTGTCGACGGATACGCAACAAACCCGATGATGGTAGCACAGGCGGGCCTAGGGCCGTGACAGGCCCAGGCACAGACCGTCAAGCAAGGAGGCTGCCAGCGCCTGCTCCGACCGGTCGTCGGCTGCGGTTCCCTCGGTGACCACGACGGCCCACTTTCGTGCGCCGGCACTGCCGTCGACGGCCGCCGCCACCTCACGGGTGAAGTCCTCCCCGCTGCGCCCGTGCAGGAGCAGATCCGCGCCCGCCGGCGGGCTCGCGACCAGCGTGATCACCAGCGACGTCGGCGCTTCGGGGAACTCCACGGTAACGCGCACATCGGCCTCCGCCTCGCTCGCCTGGGCCAGGTTGGCGACCCTCTCCGCCAGACGGAGCGTGCACCCGTCGCAGGCGATGATGACCGTTCGTCCGCGCAGCACGCTGGCCGCCCGCGCAGCGGAAGCGCGCAGCTCGGTCGGCGGCGGGTAGGACCGGCCCGCCCATGCATGTCGGAGGCCGTCGATGGCCCTGACCGTGTCCGGCCCGACCACACCGTCGACTGCGATGCCGGTGTTGACCTGGAAGTCGCGGACGGCCCGTTCGGTGAATGCGCCGAAGATCCCGTCCACCTCTCCCGTGGCGAACCCGAGCGCGTTCAACGCGACTTGCACCGAGCGGACGTCCTCGCCGTGCAGGTACGGATAGCGAAGGTAGATGAGGCGGTCGCCCAACGAGAAGGTGGCGTCGACGAGCGCGGCCCACGTCAGCGGCCCGACCTCGCCGTCCTCGTCGAGGGCGCGCTCGTGCTGGAAGGAGAGGACCGCGGCGTATGTTGCGCCGAAGAACACGCCGTCGACCCCGGTGAGGCCAAGGTCGGCCCCGAGCGAGATGAGGCGGCGCTGCACGTCTTCGACGGCGGCACCACGATCGCCTTTGCGGATCGGTCTCACGGAAAGCACGCGCCCCTCACGGTCGTTGGATCTCAGCCGCGCGAGGGGGTGAGGCCCTCTATCGCTGCCCGAAGCGGTCGCGATACCGGGCCAGGTTGTTCTGCGCGAGCCGGTTGTGCGCCTCCGAGCGGTTCAGGAAGCGCCTGATGTCCATATCGACGATCGAATCGCGGTCGTAGCGGAACCGGTCGCCTTCGCTTCGGAGCACCAGGCCGTCGACCAGCGTGGATAGTATCACGGCCACCCGGTGCTCAGGTTGTTCGACGGATCGGGAGACGTCGGTGGTGCGCATCCACTCGCCGGCGTGGCGTGACATGAGCTGGAGCACGTCGCGGACCGCATTCTCGGTCCCGCGATCGTCGGGAAGTGCATGCAGGGCCCTGTCGAGTCCCATCGTCTCCGCGCTCTCGCATCCACACGCTGCATGACGCCGGTCACATTGCGAATACCCGTTCCGGCTGCAAGTCAGGTGCCGAACGCCGTTCGTCAGCCAGCGACCACCACCGCGTTCTTCCCGTTCCTCTTAGCAACATACATCGCTTGGTCCGCTGCGACTATGAGCGGTCCGCCGGACCGCGCATGGGTCGGGAAGGTGGCGACGCCCACGGAGATCGTCTTGTGCACCGACTCGTCCACACCGATCCCGTCGTAGGACAACCTCGCGACGCCTTCGCGGATGCGCTCGGCCACCGCGCGGGCGCCCGCGGCGTCCGTCTCGGGCAGGACGACCACGAACTCCTCGCCGCCGTAGCGGGCAGCGAAGTCGATCTCGCGCAGCGTGGAGGTGATCGTATCCGACACCGAACGCAGAACGCGGTCGCCGCGGGGGTGTCCGTACGTGTCGTTGAACTGCTTGAAGTCGTCGATGTCGATCATGATGAGCGACAGGACGTGACCGAACCGCTCCGCGCGGCCGATCTCCTCGTCGAGGCGCTGCTCGAAATACCCGTGGTTGTAGAGCTCTGTCAGGCGGTCGGTGACGGACAGCCGCTCCAACTCTCCGTGCAGCAGAGCGTTCTGAAGCGACAGCGAGCTCTGGTTCCCGATGACCTGGAGCCGGTCGAGCTCGGCCGGCGTCAGCTGGCGGGGCGTCGCCGACCCGATCACCATGACGCCCACGACGTGCTCGCCGCTGCGCAAGGACACCGCGGCTTGACTGACGACGTCGTCCGGCTCGGTCGTCCAGGCCACCGAGCCAGGGATCGCGTGCGCATCGGTCTCGACCGCCACGCCGTCGCGGTGCGCCCGACCCATGATCGTGGTGTCCAGCGGCACCTCGTCGACGAAGTACTCGCGCGGCCGCCCCTGGGCTGCAGCGAAGCGCAGCACCCAGTGCGAGGTGTCCAGGAGGTAGACACACGATATCTCCGCGCCCAGGATCCCGTTCGCGCCGTCGACCACAAGAGAGGTCACGTCGTCGACGGAGGTGAAGGACGTGAGTGCCTTGAAGAACTCATGCGTGAAGAAGATCTCCGAGAGCCTGGTCTCGAGCTCCTCGTTCGCCTTCTCGAGCGCCTGCGTGCCCACCTGGAGCTTCTGTTCGTGACCACGGATCTTGTCGTAGGCGACCTTGAGCTCGCCGAGCAGCTTCTCCTGCTCCTCGCCGCGTTTCTTGGCCATCAAAAGGTCGCGGATGAGGTCTGCGCCGCGGGCGCCCACGATCTCCACCGCTGCGGGCCGGAACGCGACGAGACGCGCCCGGATCACCGGGTCGTCGGTGAGGTCGAGGATCACGTCGAGGCCCTCGACGCGCGACAGGTCGGCGACGTCGGTCGACGTGAAGATGCCGAGCTCGCGCGCCGCAACGGCGGCGGCCGCACCCGAGCGCGGCTCGGCGAGAGCGGCGACCGTGATGCTGTCGACCTCCGACAGCAGGCGGAGCATCGAGGCCGCGCGCAGGTCGCCGCCGGCGATCCCCACGACCAGCCGGCGGTGTTCGCCGTGCTGGCCCAAGCCCGGTTCCTGCATCTCGTCTGCCACGCTTCTTCTCTCCCCCGTGGGTACTCGGTACTTGGAAGTCTAGATCTCGCGCATCCCGAACGTATAGCTGCGGACGAGCAGGACGCCGGAGTTCATGTGCAGCTCGATCGTCCGTGCATGTGACCCGCCGGTGTCGGCTGCCCGGACGGTCAACCCGCACTTCTCAAGCTGCTCGATGACCGCCGTCGCGTTCCGTTTGCCGATCGTGTCCATGCCCGAGTCGCCCTTGAACATCGCCGCGCCGCCGGCGATCTTGGCGATCATCCGGTGGCGGCCGGCGCCGAGGCGCAGCATCTCCTCGACGAGTTCGGGCACGGCGAGATCGGCGAAGCGGTGACGCCTGCCGGTGAAGTCGCCCGCGGGCGATGCCGGGAGCATCACGTGGGCCATTCCACCGATGCAGAGGCGAGGATCCCATAGCGTGAGGCCGATGCAGGAACCGAGCGCCTGCGTGACGAGGACCTCCGGCTCGTGTGCGCACGCGATCTCGCCCACGCCGACGATGACGTGGAGCGGATCGGCGCCCATCTCGAGGGCCGAGGTGTCCATACGGTTCCCGATCACGCGACGCCCAAGCGTCCGAGGAGCAGGTCGAGCGCCTCAGGGTCGGGCAGGAAGAACAGGTAGGCGTCCACCGACGTGTCGGCGTCGTGGAAGCGGGTGCGCAGCAGGAGGGCCACATCGGCATGGAGCGCGGCGGCGGACGTTACCGCCTCCATGAGCGCTCCCGCCATGTCGAGTGCTGAGGACGGGCGGGCCGGCAGCATGCTCACGTCGGCGAGACGACCGACGGCGGCAAGGTAGGCGGACATGAGGATGGAGGCGACGTGCGTGAGCAGCGCCTCCTCATCCGCACCGTAGGACCGGGCCGAGCCCACTGCCCTGGCGTGCATGAGGTCCACGAGCGCCAATGCCGATGTGCGCTCGGCCATGAAGAGCATGCTCCCGCCGATGTCGCCCAGCAGCCTCACGTGGACGGCAGCCACCAACACCTCGGGCCCCCCGAAGAGTTCGGGCACATCTCCGATGCCGACGATCTCCAGGGTCGGCACATCGATCGAGATCGGATGTCCAACGAGTTGGGAGAGCGCGGTGGCGGCGTGCCCCGCGCCGATGCTCCCGATCTCGCGCAGGGCGTCGATCTGCATCTCAGTGAGTTTGTCGAGTCTCATCTCGGTCCCTCCACGCTCGCGAACAGGGCCCGTGGGTCGAGGATCAAGGCCACGCTCCCGTCGCCGAGCACCGTGGCTCCGGACAGTCCTGTGACGCCCGCGAACATCCCGGCGAGCGGCTTGATGACGATCTCCTGACGCCCTACAAGCTCGTCGACGCCTATGGCACGCGCCGACTCTCCCCACTCGAGCAGTACGACGTTGCGGCTCCGGAGCGGCGACGTCGCTTCCTCGCCGACGCCCACGACCGCGTCCAGCGTGTCGAGCTGCACGACGCGGCCATCGCGCAGCGTCAGCACCGGATGCAGGTCGACGGTCTCGATCGGCAGATCGTCGTAGGCGAGTACTTCCGTCACGGCGCCGAGCGGGATCGCGTAGATCTGCCCGGAGCTACGCACCAGCAGAGCTTGGATGATCGCCAGTGTGAGCGGGAGCGCGAGCACGAACTCCGTCCCGGAACCGGGGCGCGAGCGTATCGTCAGGACTCCGCCGAGCTGCTCGACTTTGGCCCGGACGACGTCCATGCCCACTCCGCGCCCCGACACCTTCGTCGCCTGCGCGGCCGTGGAGAAGCCGGGCGTGCACGTGAGCAGCAGCACCTCGTCGTCGGTGAACTCGCTGCGCTGGGAGGCGGCGACCATACCGCGGTCGCACGCCGCGCTCCAGATGCGCTCCACGTCCATTCCGCGCCCGTCGTCGGCAACGGTCACGAGCGCGCGGTCGCGTTCGCGAGCCGCGGAGAGCCGTACGATCCCCCGCTCGGGCTTGCCGGCCGCGACCCGGTCCGCCGCCGGCTCGAGCCCGTGGTCGATCGAGTTGCGCAGCAGGTGCACGAGCGGTTCGACGATCTCGTCGAGCACGGTGCGGTCGAGCTCGATGTCGAGGCCGTCGACCTCGAAGGAAACGTCCTTGCCCAGATCGCGGGCCAGGTCGCGCACCATGCGGGGGAAGCGGTTGAAGATGTTGCCCACGGGGACCATGCGGGTCGCCATGACCTCGCGCTGCAGTTCTGCGGAGATCCGGTGGACCTCGCTCACGGCGTCGTTGAGGTCGCGGAGGTCGAGGCGTTCGGCGATGTTCTCGAGTCGGCTGCGAGCGATGACCAGCTCGCCCATCACGTCGACCATCGTGTCGAGATGCGTGAGCGCGATGCGCACGGTCTGGGTGTCGGCGAGCTTCGGAACCGCCTTCTCGGCACGGCCGAACGCGGCGTCCCGGTCAGGGGCCGGGCGGGCCGGCGACGCGGGCACCGCAGCGGGTTCCGGCGCGGCGGCCACGTCCACATCGACGGCTGCGGAACCGTCGGGCTCCGGAGCGACGTCGACTGCGGCCGCTTGAGGTGTCGAGGCCGCCGCCGCAGTCCCGCCTTCTCCAACGACCTCGGCGGATGCAACGTCGGTGATCTGCGTGACGGCGTCCACGAGCTTCGCTCCCGGACGGTCCGTGCCCACGGTCACCGTGAAAGAGCCGTCGAACTGGCCCTCATCGATGTCGACCTCGGACGGGGATGTGGAGAGGACCTCGCCGAGCTGGCGCAGGCGCTTGAGGACCATGTACGCCCGCACCGAAGCGAGCTGGCACGAGGGCTCGATCGTGACCTTCAGCGTGACGCCGCCCGCCGGCGCCGCGACTTCGACCGGCGGTGCGGCAGCTGCGGCCGCCGCCGCTGAACGAGCGATATCGGTATGCTCACGAAGCTCCTGGACCATGAGCTCGGGATCGATCTCGCAGCCGCCCGACGCTTCATCGTTGATGAGTTCGCGCAGGGTGTCGGTCGCACGCAGCACCAAGTCTATGAGATCGCCGGTGACGGGCTGCTCGCGCTTGCGCACGGTGTCCATGAGGCTCTCCATGGTGTGCGTGAGGCTCGCGGTGCGTTCGTAGCCCATCGTCGCCGACATGCCCTTGAGGCTGTGCGCGGCCCGGAAGACCGCCTCGACCGGCTCGAGGTCCTCCGGATCGGATTCCAGGGTGAGCAGCGCGTCGACGATCCCTTGCAGGTATTCGGCCGACTCCGAGAGGAACGCCTCCCGATAGACCGCCATGTCCAGGCCGTCGCTCACGATGACGCCTCCGACCCCCGAAGTGACCGCCGGACCTCGACGGCCACGCGATCGATGGGCACGACGTACTGCGCCGCGCCGAGCCGCACAGCGGCGCCGGGCATGCCCCAGACCACTGAGCTGTCCTCGTCCTGGGCCACGGTGACGCCGCCGGCCTCGCGGACGGCGACCATGCCGAGAGCGCCGTCGGAACCCATGCCCGTCAGTACGACGCCAGTGACGGCGGCGCCGTACGCTTCAGCCGCGCTTTCGAAGAGCGGATCGGCCGATGGCCGCAATCCGTGCAGGGTCGGTCCGTCGACGAGCTCGATCGTGGTCGGGTGCCCCGGGGCGCCGGTCACACGCATGTGCGTGCCGTAGGGCGCGATGTACCCCACGCCGCCACGCACGCGCATGCCGTTCTCCGCCTCCAGGACGCTGAACCCGGCGACGCGCGCGAGGCGAGACGCGAACGACTGAGAGAAGCCGGCCGGCAGGTGCTGGACGACCAGGTAGGCGGCCGGCGCCTCGCTGCGCAGCCCGGCGAAGACACGTTCCAGCGCGAGCGGACCGCCGGTGGACGACGCGATGACCACGAGCTGGCTCGGATCGTTGGGGCCGCGTTCCAGCGGAGGCTGCGCGGGGACGGTCGCATCGGGCACGACCGGGGCGACACGCTTCTCAGGAGCGATCCCCGCAGCGGTGCGCACCGCACGGACCAGCTCGGTGGAGAGCCGCTCCATGGAGCTCGCAAGCCCCTCGCGGGGCTTGACGACGAACTCGACCGCTCCGGTCTCGAGCGCCTTGTACGTGGTCTCGGGGTCGTCGAGCGACGACAGCATCACCACGCGGGCGTTCGAGTCCCGGA
Source organism: Coriobacteriia bacterium (assembly GCA_023252055.1). GTDB lineage: Bacteria > Actinomycetota > Coriobacteriia > Anaerosomatales > PALSA-660 > PALSA-660. The sequence continues at coordinate 20,637 of JAHEXP010000014.1, read as the reverse complement.
TGATGTGCTTGAGCGCCTCGAGCCCGTCCATCTCCGGCATCTGGATGTCGAGAGTGACCACGTCGGGCTTGAGCTTCCGCACCGCCGCCACGGCCTCGACTCCGTTGCGCGCCGTGCCGACGACCTCCATGCGAGGGGCCTCGGCGAGCACGTGCGTCACGATCTGACGCACGAGCGCGGAGTCATCGACGACGAGCACTCGTATCGGAGGCATGTGGTGTGTCAGCCGTTCAGCGAGGGTCGGCGGCGAGGCATTTCTTGACCGTTTCGAGGACCTTGGTGGGCTGGAAGGGCTTCACAAGGAAGTCCATCGCACCCGACTCGAGCGCCTCGACGATCATCTGCTGCTGCCCCATCGCGCTCACCATGAGCACGCGGGCCATCGGGTCCTTGGCGCGGATCGCTTTGAGCGCGTCGATCCCGTTCATCTCCGGCATGGTGATGTCGAGCGTGACGAGGTCGGGCGCAACGGCGTCGTACTTCTCGACGGCGTCGCGGCCATTGACCGCTTCCTCGATGCGGTAACCCTCTTTCGCGAGGATGTCGCGGATCATCATCCGCATGAACGCCGCGTCATCCACGACAAGGATCGTCCTCGACATCTAGCCCTCCACCTCCGGCAGGTCGGCTGCGGGCACTTCGAACTCGGCCCGCGGCAGTATCCGATCAAGGTCCAGCAAGATGATGAGACGCTCGCCCAAGTGGACTACCGCCTCGAACGCATCGGCGATGTCCGGCGCCACGGCAGCGGTCGGGGCCGGCATCAGATCGTCGGGCTGGAACGTGGCAACCTCGCTGGCGCCGTCGACCGCGAGGCCCACGGGGCCCTGCTCGCCCTCGGTGACGATGATGCGCGAGCGCGGGACCGGCTCGAACGCTGTCCCGAACAGCTTGCGCCCGAGGTCGACAACCGGGATGACGCGACCGCGCAGGTCGATCACACCGAGCACGCCGCGCGGAGCCCGAGGCACCGGGGTCACCGTCTCGAAGCGGATGATGCTGCTGACGCGCGAGATGGGGAGTCCGTACTCCTCGCTCCCCGCCCGGAACAGCACGTACTGGCGGTTGGGGTCGTTCACGCGACATCGCCCTGCAGGCGAAGCTGCCGGACCGACTCCTCAAGCTGGTGCGACATGTCGGCGAGGTCGGCTGCGGAAGACGAGATCTCCTCCATGCAGGCGGTCTGCTCCTCGGCGGCGGCCGCTGTCTCCTCGACGGCCGCGGCGTTCTCCTCGACGACCGACGCGATATCGTGCATCGCGCGGTCGACGGAAGCTGCGCGCTCGCGCTGGTCGGTCATCGCCTGTGCGATGCGGTCGGCGAGCTCGGCCGTGCGGGCGACGGCCTCGTCGATCTCGATGAGGGCGGCGCCGGTGCGCCCGACGACCTCGGTCCCCATCGCCATCTCGCGCTGGCCGATCTCCATGAGGCGGACCGCCTTGGCGGTCTCGTGCTGGACTTCCTTGATGAGCTCGCCGATCTGCTCGGCGGCCTTGCCGGAACCCTCGGCGAGCTTGCGGACCTCTTCGGCGACGACCGCGAAGCCGCGCCCGGACTCTCCGGCCCGCGCCGCCTCGATGGCGGCGTTGAGGGAGAGCAGGTTCGTCTGATCGGCGATGGACGTGATCACGTCGACGATCTTGCCGATCTCGTCGCTGCGACGGCCCAAGAGCTCGACCGAGGCTGCCAGCGTCTCGATCGATTGCTGGACCTCGCCGATCTTCGTGCACGCCTCGTCGGTGGCGGCGCGGCCGTGGTCGGCCTGGCGCGCCGCCTCCTGGCTGATGCGCTGGGTCTCGATCGCCTGATCGGAGACGCTGTTGATCGTCTGCGCGATCGCCTCGACGGCCGCGGTGGTCTCTTCGACCTTGCGGGACTGAAGCTCCGCGCCGTGCGCGATGTGCTGCACGGAGTTCGAGATCTCCATCGTCGAAGCGCTGATCTCCTCGGAGGAAGCCGAGAGCTCAGTGGCGGCAGCCGCGACGGACTCTGCGGAGTGCCTGACGCCGGAAGCGATGAAGGCCAGCGACTCGATCAGGCGGTTGCATTCGTCGGCCAGCAGGCCGATCTCGTCGGGATGGTGGATGGCGCCTGCGGCGGTGAGGTCACCGTCGCCCGCCTTCGACATCACGGCGCCGACCTCGGACAGCGGCCCGAGGATTCGCTCCGTGAAGGCTGCCATGTACGCCCTCTGACCGAAGTACGCCGCGATCGCCATGATGACGCCGCCGAGCCCGATGAGGAGCAGGACCTGACCGACCTCCGGCTTCAGCATGACCACGCCGACGACAGCCGTGACCACGAGGCCGGCTCCTACCGCCGGGCCGATCGAGAGCCACGTCTTGATCATGAACGTACGGGCGAGACTCTCCTCGACCTTGATGGTGCTGCGCTGCGCCACCTTAAGACCCCTCCTCGCCAGGGACCGCACCCGTTTCCGCGCGGCCCGCCACATGCACACCCCATAAGGGATTCTACGACTATCCATCGGCCGAACGGCACCTCTTCTACACAAGATACTGTGCCGGCCCGGCCTGGGGCCTTCAGATCTTCCGGTATATGCGCTCTTTGGACGAGATCGGTTCGAAGCCCGCGGCCGCTCCGTTCGGCATCTTCTCGGTCCGTCCGAGGACGAGGTACCCGCCGCGGGCGAGCGACTTGTGGAAGACGTTGATGATCCGTTCCTGCTGCTCGCGCGTGAAATAGATGAACACGTTGCGGCACAGGATGAGATCGATCGCGAGCGGCGGCGCGTCGCTGAACAGGTTCATCTTCCGGAACCGGACATGTTCGGTGACCTCGGGCTTGATCGTGAAACGGCGGCCGTCGTTGACGGTGAACCGCACGCGGTCGGGACCGGGCAGGTGCTCGAGCTTCGCGACGTCGTATTCGGCCCGCTGGGCGGTCTGGAGAGCGACCGGGTCGAGGTCGGTGGCGGCGACGCTCACGATGAACGACTTGGCGGCGTCTCCGAGCTCGGTCAGGAACGCCATCGTGAGCGAGTACGGCTCCTCGCCGGTGGCACATCCCGCGGACCACACACGGATCGTACGCTGCCCGTTGGCGGTCTTCGCGGTGATGAGCGCGGGGATGACCTCGCCGCGGATGATCTTCCACACGGGAGGGTCGCGGAAGAAGTCGGTCACGTTCACGGTGAGCGTATCCAGCAGCCGCGTGTACTCCTCGGTGTGGTCGAGGAGGTACTGACCATACTGGCGGTATGTGACGAGGTCGAGTGCCCTCAGACGGGTCGCCAGCCTGCGCTCGACATAGGAGAGCCGGTACTGGGAGAGATCGATGCCGCGATCCCGCTCGACCTGGGCGATGAGGCGCGTTGCATCCCCCGCCGTGCCCTGTGGGGCCTGGCCCTCCATCCGCTCCCCCTCGCTTCGAACGACCATGCATGGCGTGACTCGGCTACCGCATAAGAGTCTACGCTACGCGCATGCTCCACGCGCGCGTGGCGGCCCGAAGGCGATGGGCAGACGAACTGAGCGATGGGCCGCGGTAGAGGCGCTGCCCGGGCCTACGGCAGAGGCCAGGACCTCGGAGTCCCGCTGTGACAGGTGTTCGTGCAGGTCCCGGCGTCCGCAGCGGTACTCACGAAGCCGATGTCGTCGCGCAGCAGGTGCGGCTCGGTGACCGACCCGTGTGACACATGGCACGCCGAGCATGCGATCCCGCGGCCGCCGGCCACTGCCGCACCGTGCTCCGAATGCAGCAGTTTCGGGGTGGCGCCGGTGGTGCGGAACAAGCTCATGCCCGGACCGTCTGTGGAACCGTCGCCGTACACGTCGAACCGGTGACAGCGATAGCACAACGAACCCGTGGCATCGGGAGCCGCTGTCAGGTAGGGCGCGGCCAGGATGGGTGCGGATGCGGACTCGTGCAGCCCCTTTGCCTGAGCGCCGTTGCGGCCATCGTCCGCGTGGCAGTCGGTGCAGTAGAGCACCGAGTCCGCAGCCCAACCCGAACCGGTGACGAACGTGGCGGCCGGGACCGTCGAGGTCGATGCCTGTGTGATCGCGTGCACCGAAGCGTTCGACGGGTCGAACTGCACCGCTGCGTCGGGACGCCCGCCGAGATCGGTGAAAGCGGAGTGGCACTTGTAGCAGATCCCGTAGCTCGTGCTCGAGCGGCCGGTGGTGGCCCCGACGACGCCCCACGCGCCTCGCAGCACGCCCTGGACGGCCGGCGCGACGGTGACGGCGGCGGCCGCTTCGTGACTATCGTGGCAGTCCGAGCAGGTCACGTGCCGCCCGGCCGATGCGGTCTCGGTCGAAACGTGCTGCGAGCCCGGCGCGGTCACCTCGTCGACCGGATGACGCGAGGGGAACACCGGCCCGAGATCGGCGAGCGCGAGCGACGGTGCCGACCCGGCGATCTCGGTGCCGCCGCCGCCCAGAGTCTCCGGCGAGGAGACGAGCGCGGTACCGGCGCCGTTCGAGCGCCAGATGCGAACCGCCGGCGCCGAGGATGAGCCCACGGGTGCCCACGTGCCGCCGTCGCCGGCGACCAGATCGGCTCTTCCGTTGCCGTCCACATCGCCGATGATCAGCGACCCGGTGTGCGTGCCGGCGCCGGACGTGAACTCCGTGGCCGCGGCGATGTCGAGACCGGTACCCGCCGAGAGCTGCGGGACGACGAACACGCTGGACGAGCCCGTCACGATGTTCGAGAAGGCGACAGCGAGTTCGTCCCTGTCGGCCGCGGGAACCGCCGGAAGGAGATCACCGATCGCAGACGCCGTCGGTGAGCCGGCGCCGGTGGCGGTCAGGGGATACGCGGCGAGTTGCACGCCGGAACCGTCGAAGATCCGGACGGTGCTGAGCACCGACACCGTGTCGCAGATCACGACCTCGTTGGTGGACGGAGCGGCGTCCCAAACGTCGCCCACAGCGGGAGCCACGGGCGCACCGCCGACTGCCCAGGCGACCGAAGAAGCGCCGTGCGCCCCATCGTCGGACACGGCGTACGCGGTCCCGCCGACGGCGTCGGTGACGACGAGATCCGCGAGAGCGGTCCCGGTGAAGTCCCCGCTCGCCATGCCCCACGGACCGGCGCCCATGGCGAACGGTCCAGCGACCGGAAGCAGAGAAGCACCCGACAGATCGTACAGGGACAGTGAGCCGTCGCTGCCCAGCACCGAGATCTCACGGCGAGATCCTTGGAACAGAGCGTCGACGACGTTCGAGACGGCGATGGCGGCCGCCGGGACCGGCGACACGCCCGGGATCGCACACACGGTGGGATCGAGGCCGAGTCCGGTGAGCGGGTCGACGCGGTAGATGGTGATCGTGGGTTGCGTGAGCGAGGCGACCACGAGCTCGGCCGTCCCGTCCCCGTCGATGTCACCCGCAGCCGAGGGGCCTGCTCCGACCGACGGCTGGTACTGGCGCGGCCCGGACAAGGCACCGGCTCCCGAAGCGGCGCGACCGTAGAGCTCCACGCGCGCGGCGGCACCGCTCTCGGGCGCGTACACCGCCGCAAGCGTCAACGCGCCGACGACGGGCCTGCCTTGGGACGAAGTGTCCGTGGAAGCGACAGCGTCAGGTCCGGCGACATGGCAGCGGTCGCACAGCACCCGGCCCTTCGCGTCGAGCAGCTTGGGGATCGTGCCGCCGCTGCCGTCGCTGCGGCCCATCGGCGCGTGGCAGACCTGACACTCGCCCACCTTGCGCTGGCCTGCCGGCACCCACTTGGCGGTGATCGTCACCGTCTTGGAAGAAAGGGCATGGCCCGATGTCGCATACGTCGCGGCGTTCTGCCACGTCGCACTCGCACCCGCATGACACGCTTCGCACATCGTCCGGTCGTCGGCCGTCACCGTGAACGTGCTCACGACCGACGTCGGAACAAGCGAGGGCGCCAACAGCGGAGCCACGTCGCTGCCGTGAGGTGCGTGGCAGATGTCGCACCTGATGCCCGTGCCGCTACCGGGCATCGGTATGCCGCTGTAGTGGCCGGTGCGGAGGTAGACGTCGAGCCCGGCCCAGCGCTCGCCGGGCTGCACGGTGTGGCAGGTGGCGCAGTACGCCTCGCCCGTGAACACCGGGGTCGTCGATTCGTCGGAGTACGAACGCAGGAGCGCCGGCCACGTGGAGCCGCCACTCGTGCGGTCGGTCCCGTGGGGATCGTGGCAGCTGGAACACATCTTCGGGTCGGGACCGTAGGGTGACGACGTCGGGGCCAGCGAATGGATCGAGGGCTTCAGGAACGCCGTTTGGACATCTTTGTTGCTCCCCAGTTGGGCGACGCCGTGACACGCAAGACAGAGCTCCACATCGCCCCGGGCGGGATCGGTCGAGAGGATGAGCGAGGTTCCCGTCGTCTCGGTCGTCTCGACGGTGCGGTACGGCACCGGAGTGTCGGCCGTGTGGGCGCGATGGCACATGGCGCAGGAGTCGGTGGATCCGGACGTCGGGACATGCGGCGCGACCGCGAAGGCCGTGCTCACGGTACCCACGACGAAAGCCGCGGCTATCAAAGCCACGGCGGCGTGTGCCGCGGTGCGTATGGTGCGCTTCACCTGCACGCGGAGCTTCGGTCCGTCCTCTTGACCCCTTGGACGGTCGCCGCGAAGTGGAGTACGCCGAAGCAGACTCCCTGACGAAGGTACCGGACGCCTACCGGGGCGCCTGCCGGGCGTTCGCTTCCCCCGAAGAGATGAACGCGACCCCCGACGACCATCGTTCCCTCACACCGACCGACCCTGACCCTTCGTCCGCGATTATAGCGTGACCCCGGCCTCGCGTACACGCGCGCGTGCACGGACCACGCCGAACGCGGCGAGCGCGGCTGCTCCCACCGCGGCGATGATCGAGAACACGATCTCAAGCGTCCGGGACATCGCCGCAGCGGCACGCCCGCCGATGGCGCCATCCCCCGTCCGCAGGACGAAGACCCGGCCGGACCCGGAGTCCGCGACGTAGACCGAACCGTCACGTGCTGTGGCCATCCCCGCCGGCGAAGCGAACCTCTCGCGCTCGCCCACACCGCCGGCGAGCTGCTGCATCGGTGCGCCCGAAGCGCTCAAGACCGTGACCGCCGGGCTGCCGACGCCGGTCACCAGGATGCGGCCGGCGTCGGTCACCGCAAGCCCGCGCGGCAGGCCGTCGCGTGGGATCGCGCTGCGGAACGACCCGTCACGGCCGAAGACCAGCAGGCGTCCGTTGTTGCTGTCCGCGACCACCACCCTGTCGGCGGATGCCACGATGCCGTTCACGAAGGCCAGACGCTGCCCCGTCCTGCCGATCGGGGCGTCGGCGCCGATCGTCGCGATGCGGCTACCGGCAGGTGAGAACACATCGATCACCTGGCGGGGGCCCGAGTCGGCCACGTACAGGGTGCCGTCGGGGGCGAATGCGATAGCGAGTGGCCGCCACGCCCCGCCGCGCGAGTTTCCGGGGCGCAGCCCCATCGGCGACAGAGTGCCGAACCGTGTGCCGTCCTGAGCGAACACCACGACCTGTCCGCGGCCCCGGTCGCTGACATAGATGCGCCCATCGACCGGTCCCACTGCGACGTAGACCGGAGTGCGCAGGAACCCGGCGCCGATGGTGGCCAGCCTGTTGCCGTCCCTATCGAGCACGCTTACCGAACCGCGGGTGGGGTCCGCCACGTACACCCGGTCTCCCGAGACCGCCACCCCCGTGGGTGCCCCCTGCGTCGCCTCGGCGGACGCCAGAACACGGTCCACCTTCAGGACCGGGCTCGCGGTCCCCGCCGAGCCTGGTGCTCCCGGCACCGCGAGAGGGGCTGATGCGGCCACGGCGCAGGCCACCGCAGCGGCGGCCAACACGACGGCGCCTGCCCACGGGGCGACCGCAACGGCCCGCGCCCGCCGCGCCGCGCGCATCCCTTGGCGCTGCGCTTCGCGGCGATCTTCGGCCGAGGCCTCCGCTGCCTGGAACAGATCGCCGTCCTCGGTCGGGGACGTCACGTCACTTCACGATCTCGGCTGCGAGCGAGACCAGGTGACTCTTGAGATTCTCGGGTTTGCGCGATGCAGAGGACGCTTCGATGGCGATCAGCACGCCGCCTTCGTTCCAGACGAGCGTCGCGAACCGTCGTCCGTCGGTCCCGAAGCGCACCGTGCGCCCCGCCACCTTGGCGGTGGAGACGTCCTCGCGGTAGCCGCTCGTGACCTCCGCCGAGATCGCCTTCTTCGCTGCAGTCGCGTCCTTGTACTGCTCGACGACCACCACGAGCGAGTCGGTGGGCGAGCCATCGGACGGCGTGTACTGCCGCGAGAGGTTGAACACGTCGGAGGAGATCGGTGCGGCGGTGTACCCGGGCAGCGAGTCCGGGAGCCTGTCGCTCAGGTTCGCTATCGGACCGACCGGCTGCTTGTCGCCCGTGCCACCGGTTCCCGTGTTCGCACCGCCGGTGGACGCCCCGTTGTCGGGAACAGGGGCCTTGCCCGCCTGGATCGCGTCCAGCTGCGCCTGAGCGCGCTTGAACGCGGCGTCCTGCTTCACGATCTCGGCCAGCTTCGCCTTGGCAGCGTCGAGATCGGCCGCCAATATCGCGGCTTGGGCCTGAGCGTAGAGGTCCTCGAGGTGCTTGTGCCGGTCGCACGTGACGGTCTTCTTGACGACGTGGTACGAAGCGGCCTTGTCGGCGGGCACTTCGACGACCTTGACCGTGTCGGTGACGACCTCGCCGTAGGTGCAGGTGACCAGTTCGCCGGTCTCGACGCGAACGGTCCGGGCGCAGCCGCCGAGAGCGAGACTGCCCGCGAGTACGAGAAGGACGAGGATGGCGTTGATGCGTCGGGTCATGTGTGACCGTCACTTTCCTGACTGATCGGCGGACGCCACGAGGCGCTGCCGGGCGTGCGAGACGATGACAACCATCAGCCCCACGGCGCAGCCGACGACCGCTGCGACCATGAGTGGCGAAAAGACCGTCGTGAAGTCGATCGAACCATACTCCGTCCCGTAGTACTGCTCGATGCCGGCGGGCAGCCAGCCGGTCAGAACGTGCATCGGCACGCCGAGGGACCACGTCCACGCGGCGCACGCCACGAGGCCGGCGAGCGCAGGCAGCATGGGGCGGCGCACGACGGCCGCTGCGACCAGCAGCGTGCATAGGGCCGCAGCGGTCAGGCCGGCGACCGACTCCCATCCCAGCAGGGTCCACGATCCGGCGAAGGATCCCGCCACCCCGTTCACGTCCGCCTGAGCAACGACGGCCGGCATCGCCAAGGCGATGACGGCAGCCACAGCCGGCAACCAACGGACGATGCGAAGAGCCGCGTTCCCGGGGGAGGCGGACTCCGCGTCCACGGACCACCACAGCACCACGGAACCGGCGGCGACCGTGACCGCCCCCGCCAGCACTCCGCTCGCGATCAGCGGCTGCGGACCGGCGACACCGACGGTCAGCTCGAGCCACGTGAGAGTGGACAGCGCAACAGGTGCCGCGGCGAGGATCGCCGCCAGACGCGGGGGTCCGCCCGCCTCGAGAACGCGCGGCAGGCATACCCACACGACGCCCCACGCGATCGCCAGAAGTGCGACCGGCACCGCTTGTTCCGTCAACGACGACAGGCCACGCGCCGGAGCGTCGACGGCCCACCAGACTGCGCCGGCCACCACCGCTGCGGCAGCCGCGCAGACGAGCGCACCGTCGCGTCCGCGGGTGCCGGCCGCCTTCGCAAGCGCGACAGCCCCGGCCAACAGCAACGCGCCGGCCGCAAGGATGGCCACCTCGCGTGCCGGGAACTGCACGAGCGGAGAGAACGACGACGGTCGTTCCCAGTTCGCGACGACGCCTGCGACGCCTGTGATGGCCACCAGGCCACCGGCGAGGGTGAGTCCCGCGCGTGTGCCCCGGCGGTCTCGCCACAAGATCCATGCTCCGAGAACCGCCGCGGCGAGCGCCCAACCTCCCGCGATCCAGAAGACGACCACCGATCCGGCGGGCGCGTCAGACATCCGGGCGCTCGAGATCACGGCAACAGGACCGAACACGCCGAGGAGCCCCGCGCCGCACGCCCACACCCGCGAACGGCTGTCGAGCGCTCGGACCGCCGCGATGGGGCGGCCCGCCAGGATCAGGGCGCATCCCAGGGTCCCGAGTACCTGCGCGGTCGCGAGCGCGGCGGCGGGCAGGCGGCCCGCCAACGATACCGACATGCCGATGAACAGTGCGAAGCCGAGTGCGAGCGATGCGGGCCAGGCGGCTCGCGAGAAGCCGTTCGTCATATCGCTCCCACCGCCCTTCACGTCGTCATCGGCCCCGCGTCCGGCGCGGCTTCTGGCCTGTTCACTTCGAACCGTACCGCATGCATGGAGGAAGGGCCGGGAGAAACGCCCCCCGGCCCTTCCTCGTCACGCACCGCGTGTGCCAACGCGTGAACGTCGGGCACGTGGCGTGGGCCTACTTGTTATGGCAGGTCTCACACACGCCGCGGTTGTCCATCTTGAGCAGTGCGCTGTCGTTGGTCGGAGGAACGCCGCCGCTGAGTCCCGTGTTGGGGCGGAGGTCGTTCGCCGGGTCCGCAACGTTCGCGAAGCCGGTCATGACCGTGGAAGCGCCGTGCGCGTTGTGGCACGTCAGGCAGTCGATCCAGTCGGACGCGTCGTTGTGGACGTTGCCGGCTTCGGACGTGTCGTTGTCGAGCGGGAGCGTGAGGCTGGCGATCGCCAGGGCGCGCGGCCCTGCGAAGTTCGACAGCGGCACGTTCATGCGGTGACGGTGACGGTCCACGAACCCGAAGCCGTCGCCCGCGTTGTACGTGCTCGTCGACTCGGCGTAGGTGGTATGGCACCCCACGCACCAGCCGACCATGCCCTTGCTGGTGTCCCCGCCCGGCGCCTTGGCGTACTGGGCCTCGGTGTAGTTCGGGACGTAGCCGGTGGCCACGGTGTGGAGGCGGAAGCCGCCGACCGGGTAGCCGACCTCGGCAGAGACCACGTAGGGGGTCGGATCCGGATCAGCACCGCTGCCGGAGTACCCGCCCACGGCGACACCGTTCACGACGTCCTTCAGGATGCGGTAGTTCGACGAGCCATGAGGATCGTGGCAGGTCCCGCAGTCCATGACGATCTTGTTGCCGGTACCGAGCAGCGTGGGGTAGTTGCCGGTCGCGTCGACCGTGGAGGTCGACCCGAACGCGCCGCCGCCCCATGCGCCCCACGACTGGCCGTTCATCGTGTGCGTCGAGGTCACGAGGTTGTTGTGACCGTCGTACAGGCCCGGAACATCGTTGACCCGGTCCTCGCGGCCGAATGCGCCGGAGATGAGGTCCGCACCCTGGGTGCCGTTCGCGGTGCCTTCGTACACGCCGTCCAGAACGTTGGTGTTCGCGCCCTGGCTCGTGGAGTCGTGGCAGGCCAGGCAGAACAGGTACACCTGGCTCGAGTCGGACAACAGGAGTGCGGACTGGGTCGCGTTGTTACCGTCCACCCACGTGATCGAGCTCGGGGCGGTGTGGGCGCGATGGCACCCGGCACACGCCTCCGTGTCGGAGATGTATCCGCCGTGCGGCCCCATGTTCGCGAGTGCGACGCCCGGGGCAACCACGACCGCGATCATCGCCGCTGCGATAAGGATCCATGCGATCTTCTTCACGGTCACCGCTCCCCCCCTGCCATTGAAGCTTCCTCTTCCATCTTCGCACGACGAGCCGCCAGAGCGAGCAGGCCGCCGACGACGAGCGTCGGGGCGAGTGCGGCCTTGGCGAACGGGCTGGACAGCAGGCTGCTGACCATGGGCGAGATGTGGTCCTCCATGAACGGGTCCGCCTTCGGCGGCGCCACGTTGAACTTCGCCGACGCCCAGAACATCGAACCGTCGCCGAACCGGGAAGACGTCGAGGTGTTGAAGCCGTTGGCGGGGTCCAGGATGTACTTGATGACGTTCTCGCGAGTGTCGTAGACCATCGCCTTTGCCGGGCATGTGTAGACGCAGCTGGGCTGGTGCTCCAGCTCGGGGATGTTGGTCGCGTCGGCCGGGTACAGCGGCGAGACGAAGTTGCCGCCGACCACGGGGGACTTGGTGGGCAGGTCGCCGCCGACGCCGGCTCCCACGTACGGGGCCCCGGTGTACGTGCCGGTGCACAGCGTGCACTTCCACGCCTTGGCGGTGGCGAACAGGTCCGAACCCACGCCGATCATCGGGACGCCGCCACGCTGGCAGTCGATCTTGCACTGCCGCACGCACTTCGGGTCGTCCGGATTGCAGAGGTTCGGATCGATCCAGACAGCGCCGGTGACCGTGTTCTTCTTGATCGCCTTGAACGGGCAGCGACCGGCGCACGGGGGGTTCTCGCAGTGCCAGCAGCTGAACCTCACGAACGGGCCCATGTCCACTCGCTTCTGCGATTTGATGACCACACGCTGGTTCTCCGCAAGCCTCTGATGCGGCAGATCGTTCGAAGGGACGATCCCCTTCATATGCCACGTCCGCTTGCAGGAGATGACACAGCCGTTGCAGCGCACGCACTTGTCGACCAGTTGAAGTATCGCCATTTCGTTGGGCACTATGCCACCTCCCTTACAGCTTCACGATTTTGCAGAGACAGGCCTTGTACTCAGGGATCATCGTGTTCGCGTCCCATGCGTCGATGCACAGGTCGTTCGCGCGCGAACCGGTCGAGAGCCCCTTGTCACCCCAGTGCCACGGGATCGCGACGACGCCGGGGGCGACGCGCTGGTTGGACCGGAGTCCGACACCGACACGGGCCTTGAAGCCGCGCGCCCAGCCGGTACCGCTGTTCGGGGAAACGGCCTCCTGATTGCTGGTCGAGTTCGACCGAGCGGTGATGACGTTGACCCAGTCACCATCGTTGATCGGCGGCACTGCTGCACGGGCGTCGACCGAGTTGATCTCGATCCACGGCACCGGCTCCGCTTCGACGTTCCACGAGTTGTTGCGGGTGATGGGGCCGCCCTGGAAGTGCTCGACGCACCGGATGGTGGTCAGCACCAACGGGAAGTTCGCGACCGTGCCGACGGCAGAGGGGTTCGCACCCTCCCACACGAGACGGTTGTTGTTGCCGGCGACGACCGTGTTGTTGTGGCCCCATGTCGCGACCAGGTCGTTGCGCGGAGACTCGTACGGCTCCGTGTGGCCCGGGAAGCGACCGGCCAGCGACACGCCGGGCGAGATGAAGTGCGGGCTCGTCGGCACCGGCGTCTGGACCACGCTCGGGATGTCGTTGAGCGTCTTGTACTTGCGGTAGAGCCCCGACCAGTCCGTCAGACCAGAGTCCGGCGCGGCCTTCTCCGTGAACATGAGGCTGACTGCGCCCGGCGACACGAACGTGTCCGCCTGGTCGCCGGAGATCTCGCCGTTGTTGTAGAAGACGCGGCGGTTGAGCAGCCACGCCCATCCCCAACGCGGGAAGTTGTTGGAGCCGTTGGAGTCGTTGCCCTTGATGGCGTTGTTACGGCTCTTGGCGCGGTTCTTGACCTGCCACGTCACGGTGTTGCCCGCGCTTGTGACGGCCGGCAGGAGGTTGAAGTTGTAGGCGAAGTTGAAACCGGATCCACCCGTGACGTCAGGTCCCGCGCCCGCGGTGCCCGAACCGGAGTAGATCCACATCGTGCCACCGGTCGTGCCGCTGGCCGTGCCGTCAGCCAGGTAGTTCAGCGGACGGGCGAACTCGCGGTAGATCGTCTCGCAGACAGCCTCGGTACCGGTGACCGTCTCGATGACCGGCGACGACGCACCGGCGTGCCACACGTCGACGTTGGTGAGCGAAACTGCTTCGATGTCGGCCCCGGGGGTCCAGCCGTACTTGTCGCCGTACAGCACCTTGTACGCAGGCCCGGCGATGGGCGTGGCCAGGGTGCTCCACACGCCGGCGGACGGCGCGTCGGTCCCGAGACCGTTGTACGGCACGTTCGTGATGTGGGTGAAGGCGCTCGCCTTATCGAGGGCGTAAGCGAACCGGAGCATCAACTCGATGTCGGCCTTGCTGTTGCCCTTCGGCGTGGTCGCGCGCTCGCGCCACTGGAGCCAGCGTCCCGAGTTCGTGACGCTGCCGGCCTCCTCGACGTGCGAGCAGGTCGGGATGAGGTACGTGGGCGCGCCGGCCTTGCGGTCGCATGCCGCGGTCTCGGTCTCGAACATGTCGACGACGACCATGAGGTCGAGGTTGGCGAGGCCGAGGCGGACTGCGGACTGGTTCGGCTCGGTAACGGCCGGGTTCTGGCCCCAGATCATGGCAGCGCTGATCAGGTTCGCAGCGGCGGTGCCGGGAGCCATGTAACGGAAGGTCTGGATGTGCTGGACGCCGTTGCCCTTCGGCCACAGGTCGTACAGCTTGTCGATATCCGTGCCGGGGACCTGGCCGTTGGCGAACCATTCCTCGGTCATGTTGTGGAAGCCGCGCTGCTGGAGGCCGAGGTTCGACGGCGTCGTATAGGCCTTGGGAACAGAGTCGAACCCGGTCTGCGTGTTGTGCAGCGTGAGCACCCGGTTACCGAAGAGCGTGTTGGAGTAGTGCGCGTAGGTCTCGTTCACGCCCGGGTTCCCGGAGTAGCCGGGGATGGAGTCGTACAGCAGGCCCCAGTCGGTGGAGCCCTGGACGTTGTGGATCCCGCGCAGCGCGTTGATGCCGCCTCCGGCGCGTCCCATGTTGCCCATGAGCGTCTGCAGGATGGCGAGGTCCTTGATGTTCTGGGACCCGTTCGTGTGCTGCGTCTGGCCCATCGCATACAGGATCGTGGTGGCCTTGTACGTGGTGGCCTGCGGGGTCGCCGTCGTCGCTGCGAAGTCGCTGCTCTTGAAGCGGCTGTGATCCACGATCACCTTGGCGACGTTCGCGATCTCGGTCTCGGTGCAACCGCAGATATCGGCCACGGTCGCGGTGTCGTACGGCGCAACGTGGGCGATGAGCTTCTGGTAGACCGTCGCCGGGTCGTTCACGTTCGGGGCGATAACGGGGAACTCCGGGAACCGCCACGCAGGGTCGGTCAGGAAGTTCGTGTTCGCCGATCCGGTGAGGATCGCACGCTCGTAGTCGTCGCCGGCGGCGTTGACCTTGAAGCGCGAGTCACAGTACTTCGGATACCCGGCGACCAGACCGACAGCGTCCGCCGTCGCGACGCCATCGTACTTGGCAGTCGCCAGAGCAGCGCCGTTGAGCGTCTGGGTGGTCCCTGCATCGTCGATGAACGTGCGCGCCACCGACAGGTGCGCCGCAGCGTTGGTGCCGTTGTGGTACGCGAGCATGTTCGCCGCGGCGGTCGCGTCATACGCACCGATGTTGTTGAAGATCCAGTTGAGCAGACCGTTGGTGAACGCGACGTTCGTGCCAGGGCGGATGCGCACGAAGAAGTCGCCACGGGCCGGATCGCACTGGCGAGCGGTGCGGGTCAGGCGCGGGTCGACGACAACGAGCTTGGCGTTCTTCGTCCCGAAGCGCGCGGCGTTGATGTGCGCCATGCAGGCCGGGTGGTTCTCGGCGGGGTTGGCGCCGTAACACAGGATGAACGATGAGTTATCGATGTCGTTCCAGTGGTTCGTCATCGATCCTCGTCCGAATGCGCGGCCCAGACCGGCCACCGTGGACGAGTGTCATATACGGGCCTGATGTTCCGTCAGGCTCGTGCCGAACTGGGCGATCAGCTTGCGGTAGGTGTAGTTCTGCTCGTTGTTCATGTGAGACGAGCCGAAGAACTGCACGTGACGCGAGTTGCTGGTCGCGGTAAGGCCCGGGGTGATGGACCCGCGGGCGGTCACAAGGCCGGTCGCGATCTCGTCCAGCGCGGTCGGGAGCGGCATCTTGCTCCACGCGCCGTTGCCGGTGCGCTTGTAGGCGACGCCGGTGCTGTCGTAGGCGGGGTCGTATGCGAAGAGCGGGTTGACCGGGTGCGTGCCGGCGAACGCGCCGATGCGGCGCTTGTTCGTCACGAGCTGGAACGCGCCGGCGCCCTTTGCGCACAGGCCGCCGTTGTTCACGGGGGAGTCGACGTCGCCGTAGACGTCGTAGACGTCCTTGGTCACGTTACCGACCGCGATGACCTGCCCGCAGCTCGCCGAGCAGTACGGACACGTTGTGTGGAACTTGTCGAGGGCGGTGTCGCCCCCATGGAAGGTGACCTGGGCCATCGCCGGTGCAGGCGCGAAGTCCATTGCCGCTACCGCGGCTGCGCCCGCTGCGCTGACTTTCAGAAAGTCGCGCCGCGAAAGCTCCATCCTTCCTGTTTCCTTATCCTGCTGTCCCATTCCTCTTCCCTCTCTTTTGCCGGATCAAGAGGCCGTTCCAAGATCGACGTCCCGCCTGACGGGTCTGGCCCGTTTGTGGACCGTTTGTGATGCCCCTTGCCCCCTTCTTGACTGCTCTCGGTCCCAACCGACGGGCGAAAACAAAAAAGACCGAGGTCGCACGGACGCGCGAAAGCGTCCTGCCTGACCAACGGTCTTCCTGTCACATATGGAGCCCCCTTACCCTTGGAGGTTGTGCACGCCGCAACCGAGACCCCCGTCGGGGCCGGTTCCGGCGTACGCCACCTTTCCAAGTCGGGAGGCGACACGGTTTCCCGTGCCACCCCGGCTCGACGTCCATGGCGCGACCGCTGTAGGTCCGCCGAGCTCGGAGGCGTATTCCTGTTGTCAAACGCGCACGGCGAGATGCCGGTCCCGAGGTGCGCGCCGCCCGCTCCAAAGTACGGAGCGGCCGATTCGTGCCCATCACGCTAATCGCGTGGTGTCACCTTGTCAATCGCCACCAGTTCCGACTCGACCGAAGGAACCGGGCGGCGGCGAACGGCTACTTCTTGCCGAAATGCTCCAGCCAGGTCGCCCTGTCGTAGACGTCGATCCCGAGTGCTGCCGCTAGGCGCGCCAGCGTCGGGTCCTCGGTGCACAGCACCCGGTAGCGCTTGGCCATCGCGAGGAGGCCGGCGGTCTCGAGCGTCGTCGACAGCCGTGTCTTGATGAGTCCGGCCTCGGTCGTGGAATATGCCTCAGGATGCAGGAGGTCGCTCAGGGCGACGCCGTCAGCGACTCGGCCGGCGTAGGGGGCCCCGTCGGACTCGGACATGACCCAGCGCCAGCGCTTGTTCACCATCTTCGGTACGACGTCCGCTGCGATCATCCCATCGATGAAGTCAGGGGTCGCGACGAAGCGGCGGCGGCGCAGGAACAGCGGGAGCAGGAGGAGCGGCAGCGGCAGCAACAGCCACCACGCCGAGCCCGGCGTCACCTGCGTGACCCCGGGGATCTCCGCGACGCCGAAGCCCCACACCTGGACCTGGTCGTTCTCGCGGTCCGAGATGAAGATGCGGCCCTTGGCGTCGAGCGTCACGTCGTTCGGGAAGTTGAACTGGCCGGGGCCGGTCCCGTTCTCCCCGAACGTTGCGAGGGAGGTGCCCTTGTCCGAGTAGATGTCCACCCGGTGTGCGAGCGCGTCCACGACGTAGAGCCGCTGCTGCGCGTCCACGACAAGACCGCGCGGCGTGCCGGACGTGTTGATGATACGGACGAACGTCCCGTCCGGCCGGAAGACCTGCACGCGCCGGTTGTTGCCGTCGGCGACGTAGACGAGTGCGCTCGGGCCCGTGCCGGCGACCGCGATCCCGTTCGGGAACAGGAAGTCGCCCGGGGAGTCGGAAACGCTCGTGACCTGCGCGGTCTTGCCCCACTTCGCCTTCAGTGTCCCGTCAGGCGAGAACGCGAGGACCCTGTGGTTGTCCGAGTCACCGACGTCGGTGACGAACAGGTCGCCGTTGGGCGCGAACGTGATCGCGAGCGGTGACCACGAGAAGGCCGCGTCTCCGTTCGGCACGAACTTGCGCAGGAACTTGCCGTCCTCGTTGAAGACGTAGATGCCGCGAAGGTTACGGTCGGTGACCCACACCGTCGAGTCAGGCCCGATCGCCAGGTGGACGGGGCTGTCGAGCCGCGTGTGGTCCCCATCCGTGATGGCGCCGAAGTCGAAGAGGAAGTCGCCCTGCAGGCTGTATGCGCGAACCGTGCGGTACGCGAAGTCGGTCACGTACGCACGCTGCCCGATGACCGCGATGCCCGTGGGCTTGGTCATGGCGTTGCCGCCGGTGCCCGCGAACGAATAGAGGTACTGCGGCGGCACGAGCTTCTGAGCGCCGGCAACGACCTCGGGGATCGGGAGCCGGCGGTTCTGCGTGTAGTAGTAGGCCGCGTAGCTGAGCACGGCCAGGATGAGGGCCAGCACGCCGAGCAGGACGAGCCTGCGCGTCCGCGCGCGGGCCATGGCGCCGCCCGTCGAGATGGGGGCTTCGGGGCTGGTGCTCGGTGTCATCTGCGCTCCGTCACTTGGTCGTCGCACTCAGTCGCTTGATCGCTGCGGTCGCCGTGCTGTCGCCCGGGACGAGTTCCAGCAGTCGCTCCCAGGCGTTCTGCGCGCGCTTCGCGTCGCCGTTCTTCTCCCACAGGTTCGCCACGAGGCTGACGGCGTCCGCGTTGGCGGGATCCAGCGCCGCGGCGATGCGGGCCTCGGACAGCGCCTTCTTCGGCTGGCTGCTCGCCAGCTTCTGGGCATCGGCAAGCCGATCGCTCGCTGTGCCGAGCTTGGCGAGCTGCTCCTGGGGTGCGGTCACGCCGCTCGGAGCGTTGTCCGCGGCGATCCGGAACAGTTCGGCCGCCTCGGCCGTATCGCCTGCGCTCAGGTCGAGAAGCCCGAGATCGTAGTTCGCCTGGGCCTGCTTCGGATCGAAGGCGACAACGGTGTCGAGCTCCTGACGCTGCATCTCGGGCAGGTCCAAGCGCTGGTAGGCCACGGACAGCATGTAGTGGACCGGCGAGGAGTCGCGCTTGATGAGCACCGACTGCTTCAGGTTCGCCACCGCTTCCTCGTAGCGCTGCTGCTCCACCAAGGTCGTACCCAGGTAGTAATAGACGTCGGCGAGGCGCTGGTCCTTGTTCGACATCTCGGCGCCGCTCAGGAGCTGCACGAGCTGGAGCCAATACGTCTCGGCCTTCTTCCACTCGCGTCGGTCCATGGCGATCAGGCCGAGGTCCGTGAGCGCCGTGATGTTGTCCTTGCTGAGCTTGAGCGCCGCCTCGAGCTGCGCGATCGCGTCGTCGGACTGGTTGTTGGCCATCAGCGCCTCTGCCAGCTGCACGCGCGCCTGCGGGTCGGACGGGGCCTTGGCCACGACCTTCTCGAGGTTCGCGACGGCGCGCGCGGCCACCGACTGCGTGCTCGCGATCTTGTAGTCGCCGTAGTACGTCCACCCGAGGTAGCCCGCGACCGCGACGATCGCGACGAGCACGAGGTAGATGGCGACTTTGATCCAGCGGTCGCCCGGAGCCGAGCGCGGCCCGAACGCGGGCGACTGCGGGGCGGAGGGCTCGTGGGCCTCGGCGTCGTCGGGCGCGGCTTCCACGTTCATGTCCGTGTTGTCGTCAGTGTCTTGCATCGGTTCCCATCCATCGTCTCGAAAGATCGTGGCCGGGCTTGCGCCAGGAGCCGGTCTACAGGTGAAGGTCGCTGTGGCACCGCAGGCACAAGGAGTTGCCCGGGAACGGGGCGACCTGGGTGTTGTTGATGTCCAGCGCCCCATGGCACTCGTAGCACGAGCGAAGATCATGCCCGCCGTTCAAAGGGGAGCTCACGCCTGCCGCACGGGCAGCGGTGAAACCGAACCCGATGTGGCACTGCTCGCACTTGTAGGGCTTGCCCTTCTTTGACGGCAGCGCCACGTCGAAATGCACGGCGTGCTCCGCCAGACCCGAGGGCTTGATCGCAGTAGCTGGCTTGTTCGCCATGACCGGGTGGCACTTCACGCAGTTCGCGAGCGTGAGCTCGGTGCCGCGCAGGTTGCGGTGGTGGCACTCCTCACATGTCTGCCGGTTCACGTGGCAGACCTTGCAGTCCTGGGCGTCGAGGCCCTTGGCGAGCGGGTGCGACGACGTCCAGTCCGCGGGATGCGGCATCGGCGTCTTGTGGCACCCCTCACAGAACGCAGAGACGTGGCAGGAACCGCACACGCCCTTCTGCCCGAGGAACTCCTTGCCGTGCGTCGCCCGGAACTTCGGAAGGCGGTGACCGGACGGGATGACCTGCTGGCGAGCCGGACCGCCCGGCACCTTCGGCTGGCCCTGGTGGCATGCGACGCAGAAGTCCGAGGCGTGGCACATCGCGCACTGCTCGGGCGAAGTGTTCGCCGCGTCTTTGTGCGTTTTGGCGACGAAGGCGGCTGTGTGATCCACCGGCCTGAGTACGAAGTCCTTCGGATGGCACGAGGCACACGCCTCGGATGCGACCAGGCCGAGCTTCGCATGCGTGAGGCCGTGGCACTGGTAGCACGCGGGCATGTCCGGCCGCGTCGTGGTGTCGGGACCGTGCGGGAACGCCCGGTGGCAGTCCTTGCAGGCGAACGCCTTCTGGAGGTGCGTCGCGTGCGCGAAGATCACCCGGCCCGGGACGTAGCGGTCGAGGTCCGGGTGGCACTGGACGCACTGGCCCATCGTCACGATGCCGGTCGGCATCACCTTGATGACCGGGTCTCGCGGCTTGTTCGGGAGCAGTGGTCTGTAGGCGGGCTGCGTGGCGGGCGTGTTCACTTTCTGCCGCAGGTGGCAGTCGTCGCAGCTCTGCGCCGTGTGGCACATGAGGCAGCGATTCGCGTCCGCGGCGGAGTCGACCGCGTGCGGCTTGCCCGCATAGCCCGCGACGTGGTCCGCGGGGATCAGCTT
>JAHEXP010000094.1 GCA_023252055.1 Coriobacteriia bacterium | reverse complement strand
GGATCTTCCCGCTGCGCGACACGAGGTTGATCGCGCCCCGGTAGCCCATGATGAACTGGCAGTCCGTCTTGAACGGAACGAGGTAGGCGTGCCCGAGCGCGGGACCGATCTCCAGCCCGACCGACGCCGCGACGAGCACCGAGCGCATGACCGACGCGGGCGTGCAGTCGAGGATATCCGGGTTCATCGTCGCCGCCGTGATCACCATCTGCGCCATTTTATCGGGGCGCACGTACCGCGAAGCGTTCGCCGTCAGCGCGGCCATGAACGCGGGGCGTCGCATCACGCCCTCAAGGCCCTGCATCTTCACCTGATAGGGGGTCAATTCTTTCGCCATCTGGTCACTCCTTATCGCCCTTGAACGTGAGACGGAAGGGACGCGAACCGCTCGCGCTCGTCCGCCATGTGATTGAGAAATCCGTGTCCCGTGCGCTGTCGCAGTCGCCCATAATTCGTTTCACGCGGGACTCGTGAAACGACACCAGACCCTCGGCTTCGTCGCGAACGGAGCGGGCGTCGTGGACCGCCTCGACGGCCTCCCGTAGACGCGGCGTGACTTCGGCCACGCGGGGCATGGACTTCCGCATGAGCGCACGCACGAGCTTCGCGGCGTCCTCGGGTCGGTGTGGCGGCGGCTCGTGCCCCCCGTCCACATAGTAGTCGAACCACGCCTGCGCCCGCTCTGCGAGGTCACGTGCGAGCATCCCGTCAAAAGGAACCACCCACACCTCGGGCGGGCGCCCGGCAATCGCGGCGACGACGTGAGCATCTTCCGTCGTCCCGATGCACCGCGTCTGCAACTGCACTTGCAGCCAGTATTCGACCGGCACCGCGTCGGTGCCCGGCGACCCCCACTTGTACGCCATCTGCCAACCCACGGACTTTCCCTCGACGGTGCGGCGCGGAGCAACGGCCACACGATCGGGAGACGCCCACACGTTCGGAAACTCGGGATCGCGAGCGGCCCGCGTGCCATCGAACTCGGGATCGAACACAACGCGCATCGTCCGTGCGTACCAGTCCACGATGGCGGGCTCCAAGATGCGGCCCCAGGCCATCTCGGGCGCCTCCTTGACCACGACGGGGGTTGCGGCACCCGAGGCCGCGACTGGCTCGCCCGCGTCCAACAGCCGCCCGTTGTACGTCGTGCGGCCCGTCTTTTCGAGCCACACGTCCACGGGCGTGCGCGTCGGGTGTAGCCCGAGCACTGCGGCAATCTCGCTCGCCCCGATGCCGTGCGTGCGGTCGCCAAGTGCGCGTATGGTCAGCATCTTCATCACGCGGCCCGCTCACCGAGCGTCCGCCGAAATCTCCAACACACACCGCCGACGTGCGCGGCCCCTGTCGAGCCGCACCGTCCGCACACCCGCCGCCAGTCACCGCCGCCGATCCCGCGGAGCGCGAACCACGCGCGGCGCAGGAAGGGCGGCAGGTGTCGCAGGAGGGCTACCATCGCCCCTGCGCCTTGTCCCGAGCGGACTCGTACGCCGCATCCGGGTCGCCGTCGTCGTCGTAGTCGCCCTCGCCAGCGTCGACGATGGCTTCGCGGCAGGCGTCGCGGTCGCGCTGCGTGAGTCCGTCGAGGTCCACGGCGATGCGCTCGCCCTTGGCGCCGGTGAGCGTCACGGACTCGACTTCGACCTCGGCGGGGTCGCCCGGCTCGCCCGGGTCGCCGTTGCGGTGGTACATCACGTCCTTCGTCCCGCGCGTGTACGTGCCCGTAACCTCGGCGTCCACGTCGAGCATCGGGAGCGTGACCGTGGCGGTGACGGCGCTCACGACTCACCTCCCGCCGCGTCGACGGGCGGCTCGGAAACATCATGCGACGGCACCGTTGCGGACCCGCACCGAACTTCCATGTCCGCTGCGTTTTCGAGCGCTCGCAGAGCATGGCGGCAACATGCCGCGAGCGGCTGACCCTCGATCATGTGCTCCGAGCACTGGCGAACCGTCGTCAGAACCCGCCCGAACATAGCCATCGCGGCTTCATTGGCCCGCTTCGCGCGTTCGTCATGTTGCACCACGTCGCGAGCATGCGCGGCGCCAATCTTCACCAGCCACTCCTCTCGGGTCGTAGCGTCGTCGCCCGCCCACGACACGGACTCATCGGCGAGGCGCATGAGCGCGGCTTGATACAGCGCATCCGAGCAGAGCACGGCGTCTGCGAAACCCGCCGCGTCGTCCTTCGTCATAGCCGACACGATGTCCGTCACGTCGATCTCGACACGAAACGCGTCGCTCGGCTCGCGCGTGTTCTCGTGCCCCATCGCGAGGGTCAACATGCCTGTCTGATATGAAGCCCGCAGTTTCACGACGCACCTCCCGCGACCGCCCGCACGGCAGCATCCGGCAGCTCGCAGATGATGCCCGCGAGGCCCGGTCGGTCGCGCGCGATGATCGCCCGCACCGTCGCGATCGGGAGCGCGGCGCGGAACTCGGCGCGGCGCTCGTACGGCACCGACGCCGTGATCGCCACGTTGTCGCTCGCCGCGCCCACCGGGTACTCCACCGTGCAGTATTTCAGATCCACCTTCCCGCCGAGAGCGGCCCACCCGAGCGCGAGATCGACCGGCGCATCGTTGAGGTAGACGGTGATCAGGCGCCGACCCGTCGCGAGCCCCGCCGCGCGGCACACCGCGTCGAGCGTGGCGCGCATCTTCTCGACGGCGCTCTCCATCGTGTCGGTGTCATTGTTGTCCATCGCATCCTCCGGTGTGAGAGTCGTGTTGCGTCACTTGTTCGTCGCGGAAGCCGCCTGATCTGCGAGCTTTCGCAACTCTTTCGACACGTCATCCTCGGACCACTCGCGATCGTCACCCCGACGACTGAATGGCAGCTTCGGAACGAAGTCCCCAGCGTGCGCCGTGTCGAAGCCCAGCACCCACTCGTCTCCGATCGCCTGCGGGTGTGGCTCGATCGGCACGCGATCTGCCGCG
>JAHEXP010000093.1 GCA_023252055.1 Coriobacteriia bacterium | reverse complement strand
GGAGACCGCCGACCCGCCTACTCGCACTGCTCGCAACGACCGCGGCGCTCCTCGCCTTCGGGGTGTCGGGGGCGTTCGCCGCCCCGACTGAGCCCACCCTGTCGGTGGCCCAGCTCGACTCGATCCTCTCGACGAATCCTGCGGGCGTGAGCGGCCACTTCCTCACCGTCACGCAGGGGTCTACCGTCGCGAACATCTCCGCGACGGTCGTCGGCACCACGATGACGGACGGCACCGCTCCCGATGGGGGCTCGAACGCTCTCATCCTGTTCGAGTCGGCCGACCCGGCGATCGACCGCTTGGGCGGTATCGCGAACGGCATGAGCGGCAGCCCGCTGTACGTGGCAGTGGATGGCGTCGACTACCTGGTGGGCGCCATCTCGTACGGCGACGCATTCACCCGCAACGGCATGGGGCTCGCCACGCCGATCGACTCGATGAGTGCGATCGAGAACGGCGTGGGGGCGACGCGTCTGACCGGCCTCGTCCGGCCGGCCGTGACCGCCGCGGGCGTCAAGTCCACGATCGTCATCACGAACGACGCGTCAGCGTTCGGTGAGGCCGGTACCGGCACCATCGTGGTCGAGCCGTTGGCCTCCGCGTTCGTGGGCGGGATCCGGACAGGGTCGCCCGCGTTCGCCGCGCTCGAGACGGCCGGCTCCGCGCGAGGGCTCTCACTCGTCAGAACCGCTGTCCCCGCGGGCCCGCAGTCGACCTTCTCGACGCCGTTCGTGCCGGGAGCATCGATGGCGGTGCTGATGTCTCGGGGCGACCTGTGGTACGGAGCGATCGGGACCGTGACCTACGCCGACGGTGACAGGGTGGTCTGATTCGGCCACCCGCTCATGCACGAGGGCGACACCTCGCTCTGCCTCGCGAACGCGTGGATCGACGGCGTGTGGGCGAACACGATGTTCCCGTACAAGATCGGGCGGCCGGGCATGGCGCGCGGTACGGTGCTGCAGGACCGCGGCGCCGGCGTGGCGGGCCTGACAGGCGCGCTGCCCGAGGAGACGACGGTGACCGCGCGGGCGACCCGCGTCGACACCGGAGGCTCCGAGAACGCCACCTCCTGGATCGCGCGACGCGTCGTCGATGCCTCCGACGGCCGGTACGGCCCCGTGACGGCGGCGGCGACCTCGATCGCAGCGGCCCGCCTGTTCGACCAGACGCCCGTGAAGGGCAGCGCACTCACCACGACCACCATCATCGTGACCGACGGCACGCAGACCCACGAGGTCGTGCGCAGGTCGGTGATCGACAGCGGAGTCGACGTGGTGAGCGCCGTCAATGAAGACGTGCTCCAGATGACGTCCGCCCTCTCGGCTGTGAACGACTCGGGCTTCGCTCGGTCGAGCATCCTCTCCGTCGACCTGGAGTCGGCGATCAGCAAGGAGCGTCGTGCGGGCAAGGTCGTCGACGTGCATGCGCCCGCCGGCATCGTCTGGGGCGACAACACCGTGCGCGTCTCGTATCTGCGCCACGGCGTGGCGGCGACCCAGACGGTCGATGTCACCCTCACGGTTCCCTACGGCACGCCGCTCGAGGGCGAGCTCCGGGTGACCGGCGGCGCCGGAAGTCCCCAGACGGAGTTCGACTTCGAGCCCGATTCGGACGGCGAGTGGAGCCGCGACACCGTGGCCGACGTCGTCGCGAACCTGCGAGAGGCCCTGCCTTCGGACCGCATCGGCATCGAGTTTCGCCCCGGAACCTCCCTGGGCGAGAATGACGGCGACTTCGGCCCGCTGCCCCAGCCGTCGCCCGCCGCCGCTGAGGTCACCGCGAGCGTGGACACCGGCCTGGTGATGAGCGGAACGGCGACCAAGGCGGTCACCCAGCTCGTGGTGACGCGCCGCGCCCCCGTCAGGTACCGGTCGCGCGCCCGGATCTCCGGGAACGTCGCCGGCGCCGAGGACGGCGTGATCGAGATCTACCGCAGGTACGCAGGCGAGACGACCGAGAGCAAGGTCGCGACCACGCGCGTGAGCTCGGACGGGACCTTCTCGGCATATGCGCCGCTCATGAAGAAGAACGCGCGCTTCCGTGTCGTCTATCTGGGCACCGACTCGAGGCTCGCGAGTACTGCGTCGCTGTGGATCAAGACGCGGGCCGCCGTGAGCGCGCGCACCTCGTCGAAGTCGGTCGTGCGCGGCAAGTACGTGACGCTGAGCGCCACGCTCGCGCCCGCGGGGACCACCGGCCGCGTCGTGTTCGAGCGGCACAACGGACGGCGCTGGGTGAAGCTCTCCACCCGCACCCTGCGTGCAGGCGCGGCGAACTACCGCTACAAGACCGCGGTCCGCGGGGTCAACAAGGTGCGCGTCCGCTACCTGGGCAGCACCATCAACACGACCCAGACCTCCTCGACGAAGAAGTTCACTGTCAGGTAGGGCCCTGACCCGATGAAGGCCGTCCGCACCGGGCATATGCTCTGTGCGGACGGCCTTTTCACTATCCGGAGGTACACATGGGCAAGAGCGGGAAGCTGGGCAAGCAGGTGTACGAGGCCGAACTCCTCCGGCTTCAGAACGAACTCGTGAAGCTCCAGGAATGGGTCAAGCGAGAAGGACTCAAGGTCGTCGTGGTCTTCGAGGGGCGCGACGCGGCGGGCAAGGGTGGCGTCATCAAGCGGATCACCGAGCCGCTCAACCCTCGCGTCGCACGCGTCGTCGCGCTGCCCGCGCCCACCGACCGCGAACTGGCGCAGTGGTACTTCCAGCGCTACATCCCGCATCTGCCCGCCGCCGGCGAGATCGTGATCTTCGACCGCTCCTGGTACAACCGGGCGGGCGTCGAGCGCGTCATGGGCTTTTGCACGGAGACGCAGGTCCAGGAGTTCTTCCGAGACGCCCCCGAGTTCGAGCGGATGCTCGTACGCAGCGGGATCATCCTGGTGAAGTACTGGTTCAGCGTGAATGACGAGGAGCAGGACCGGCGCTTC
>JAHEXP010000092.1 GCA_023252055.1 Coriobacteriia bacterium | reverse complement strand
AGACACTCGGCGAGCCCGAGCATCGACGCCGCGATCGCGATCTGGTTGGCCATCTTGCAGTGCTGCCCCGCTCCGGGACCGCCGTGAAGCGCGACGTTGCGACCCATGACCTCGAACAGCGGCAGCGCCCGGTCGTACGCGGCGGGATCTCCACCGACCATGATGGTGAGGGTGGCGTTCTTCGCGCCGACGTCGCCCCCGGACACCGGCGCATCAAGCGCCATGAGACCGGATTCCGCCGCGGCGCGCTCCAGCCGCACTGCGAGCGCCGGCGACGACGTGGTCATGTCGATGAGCAGCGTGCCGGGGCGTGCGCCCGCGACGATGCCGCCCACTCCGAGGTAGGTCTCCTCGACATCGGCGGGGTAGCCGACAATCGTGATGACCGCGTCAGCCGTACGCGCGGCCTCGCCGGGGGTGTCGCACCAGACGGCGCCACGCTCGAGCAGCGGCTCGGCCTTCTGCCGCGTACGGTTGTGGACGCGCAGTTCGAACCCTGCGTCCATGAGATGTCCGGCCATGGCGGCACCCATGACGCCGGTCCCGATGAACGCGATGCTCCTGATGTCGGCCTTCATCTTTGTTCCTCCCTCTCGTCGCGAGTCGGCGGGCACGCCACCGTACCAAGACCCGGGACGACATCGATCCGTGTGTACGCGACTCGGAAACCGAGCCGCTCCATATTGCGCTGCGAGCCCGACCCGGGCGCAGCCTCGGACACCGCGAGCTCGCAGCCGGCGCGTGCGGCGTCGGCGAGCCGGGCCTGCTGAAGCGCAGATTGCACGCCGCGACGCCGATACTGCGCGAGCGTGGTATCACCCGAGAGCCAGGCGACCTCGTCGCTCATGTGCATCTCGCCGGTCCCGGCGATGCGGCCGTCGACGAACGCGAGGTAGAGCCTCGCGCCCGGCCTGCTCACGACGATCTGCGCGAGCGCCAGCTGTTGGGCCTGAGGTGGTAGAGGGTCCGAGAAGCCCGTCGCCGCGGCGAGCGCCCACGCGTCGCGTTCCTCGTCCCCGACAGCCTCACGGACTAGGATGCCATCGCCTTGGTGCGCGGCGCGATCGGCATCCGAGACGCGACGGATGAGCACGTGTTCGAAGCCGTCCGGCACCCATCCTCGCAGTGCGAGCGCCGCGGTGAGGGAAGGATGCGCGAGAGGGCAGACGCACACGGCGCCTTGCGCGCCTCGCGAGCGATAGAAGCCCTCGACGGCGTGGATGTCTCCGTCGGTGACCGGACCGGAAAGCCCCATGCCGACCACCTGGTTGACGAGCGAGCCCGGCTCCACGAACGCCGCCGTGCCGCCGGCGATGCGGACACTCTCGGCCGCGGACTCCCGGTCCGCTCCGCGCGCAGCCGAGACGAAGTCCTCGAGCTCGGCGGCTGATATCGCCTCGAGGCGTCGAGCGAGCGCGGCGTCGGCGTGCAGCGGCAGCTCGCCGCGCAGTCTGCTGCTAGCCGGCAAGGCGGCCCATCACCCATGCCATGTTCTCGCCGAGCTTAAGCGCCGTGGCGAGCCCCTCTTCGTCCTCGGCGACAGCACCCTTCGCACCGCCGATACCGTCATTCCAGTAGCTGGAGCCCACGACGATCATCTCTCCGATGAGGAAGAAGTGATTGATGGTGTCGAACGTGTGGATCGCGCCGCCTCGTCGAGCCGCCACAAGCGCGGCGCCGGGCTTGCGCGCGAAGAGGTTGCCGTTCCCGCGGGCGACGTACCCGGCACGATCGATGAGCGCCTTCATCTCCGCTGTGACGTCGGCGAAGTACGTCGGACTCCCCAGCAGGACCGCATCCGCTTCGAACAGCGCGTCAAGCACCGCGTTGCCGTCATCACGCCTGCCGTGGCATTGACGGTCAGCTCGCTCCCGGCACATGCCGCACGCCGTACAGCCGCGGATGTCCTTGCCGGCGAGTTCGATGAGCTCGCATTCGTGCCCTGCTTCGCGAAGCGGCACGAGCGCAGACTCGATGAGCAACGTGGTGTTGCCACCCTTGCGGGCCGACCCGTTCACTGCGACGACTCTCACGTCGATCACTCCCCTTTTCTTCGAGCTCTGAACGCTTCGAACGCCGCGTGCCAGAACGCTCGGTCCGCCACGAGCAACGCGGATCCGATGCCGACATAGAGCGCCCCCAGGATCCCCGCTCCGATGACGTCCGGCCTGACGAACGTGTTCCGGATGACGATTCCCCCGCCCATCATGACCCCGACGAAGACCCACGATTTCCAGGAGAAGAAGCCGAAGAAGCACGCTCGACCCCGGGCACGGATGCGTGCCACGGCTTTGGTCGCGACCTTGTCGAGCACGTATCGGGTCTTCGGGACTGCGATGACGATCGCAAGCGAGGCGCCCAGGACCCACGCGTGCCACGAGCGGTCGTGGACGTAGATGACCCCGCGGACGAGCAGGATGGTCGCGCCGACGGCCCACACGGCCGCCGCTGCGAACAGCTGCGTGCGGACACCGGCCCGCGGCGTCAGCCGGTCGAGCCATGCAGGCAGAGTCCGGGTCATGCGGGCAGCTCACGTTCGGTCTCGTACGCAAGGGCCACGGCAGGCCCCACGTGCACTCCGATGACGGGGCTGACCGGGACGATCTCGACCTCGGTGCCCACGATGGGCTCGATGTGCTCTTTGGCGAACGCTTCGGCGGCGGCGCGGTCGGCGATGTAGTGCACGACGACCTGCCGCAGCCCGTGCTTCGCACGCTCGTCCCCGAACGTACGCGCCATCTCGGCCAGCGCTCGACTCGTCGTCCTGACCTTGGCGAACGTCGTGGTCTCGCCGTCGCGGACGGTCAGGATCGGCCGGATCTGCAGAAGCGTACCCACGAGCGCACCCGCAGCGCCGATCCGTCCGCCGCGGCGCAGGTACTCAAGAGTGTCGGGAGTGAACAGGTAGCGCGTGCGCTTCGTCGTCTCGATCGCCGCGGCG
>JAHEXP010000013.1 GCA_023252055.1 Coriobacteriia bacterium | reverse complement strand
AGCGCGCCTTCGGCGATGCGACGCGCGCGCTCCCCTACCGTCACGAGCTGCTCGATGCCGGTCCGAGCGAGCGCCTCGCCGATCCGGAAGTGAGCGAGTTCGGTGAGCGAGCCGAGTTCGGCCATGTCGCCGAGGACCGCCACACGCTCTCCGCTCGACTTCATGTCGGCGAGCGCGTCGACAGCGGCGCGCATCGAGGTGGGATTCGCATTGTAGGCGTCGTTGACGACCGTGACGCCGTTGGCGGCGAGGAAGACCTGCATGCGCATGTCCGTGACGTGTACATCACGCAGTCGGCTGGCGACATCGGTGAGCGGGACCCCGAGGTACAGGGCCGCGGCCGCAGCAGCAGCGGCGGTGTAGGCGTGGTGGCGTCCGGGCAGCGGCAGCGACACGCGAGCGCTGTCGGTGCCGGCATGCAGCGTGAACGATGGCCTGCCGAGGTCGTCGACCACGAGGTCGGTCGCACGGACGTCGACGCTCTTGCCGAGCCCGTACCAGGTCACCGGAGCCGCGGAGCGCGCCTCGAGCGAGCGCGACCAGGCGTCGTCGCCGTTCAGAAAGACGCGGCCTGAGGACGGGATGCACCCGACGAGCTCGCCCTTGGCGCGGGCGATCGCCTCCTGGCTTCCCAACGTCTCGAGGTGCGTCTGCCCGATGTTGGTCAGGATGCCGTCTGTGGGGCGCGCCACCGTGCACAGGCTCTCGATCTCGCCCTCAGCGCGCATGCCCATCTCCACGATCAGAACGCCGGTGCTCTGCCCGGCCTCGAGTACGGTCAGCGGCACGCCGAGTTCGTTGTTGCGGTTGCCTCGGGTGGCGCACACGTTGCGGTCGGTGCCGAGCGCCGCCACGAGGAAGTCCTTCGTGCTCGTCTTGCCGGTGGAGCCGGTGATCCCGACGACCGGGCACCGCAGCGTGCCGCGATGGTGCGCCGCGAGCGCACGCAGCGCCTCGGCAGCGTCGGCCACGAGCACGACGGCGAACGCGGTGTCCCCCACCTGCTGGGCCACCGTGGCGTCGAACCGGGAGACGACGGCCACGCGCGCTCCGGCCGCGGCCGCAGCGCCCACGAAACCGTGCCCGTCCACGCGCTCGCCCGGCAGGGCGAAGAACGCCATCCCGCGATGGATCGCGCGCGTGTCGACCTCGACGCCGCGGAACACCGACTGCGGTAGTCCGGCCACGACCTCGCCGTTGACTATCTCGGCCAGACGCGCGGCAGACATCGTCACCATGACTTCGCCAGCTCCTCTCGCACGACCTCGCGGTCGTCGAAGTGCACCGTTCTGTCGGCGAAGATCTGATAGTCCTCATGCCCCTTGCCGGCGACAAGGACGGTGTCCCCCGCCTTGGCGAGGCGCAGGGCCTCGGCGATGGCGGCGCGGCGATCGATCTCGATGATGAGGTGAGCGGGCGTACCGGTCATGCCGTCCTGGACCTGCAGGACGATGCCGACCGGGTCCTCGTTCCGCGGATTGTCGCTCGTGAGCACGGCGATGTCGGACATCGTCCCCGCGATGTGCCCCATCAGCGGACGCTTGTCCGGGTCGCGGTCCCCTCCGCAGCCGAACACGGTGATGACACGACCGGTGGTGACGTCGCGCACCGCGCGCAGCGCATTGGCAAGCCCGTCGGGGGTGTGTGCGTAGTCCACGAGCACCACATAGTCCTGGCCGGCGTCCACACGCTCGAGACGACCCGGGACCTGCGGCGCTGCACAGAGACCCGCGACGACCACATCGAGGGGGACGCCGAGCGCCAGAGCGCATCCGGCCGCAACCAGGGCGTTGGAGACGTTGTACGCGCCCGCGAGCGGCAGAACGACCATCGCCTCACCCACCGGCGCCTGGAGACGGAACGTGCACGACAGCGGCCCGACGATGACCTCGGTGGCGCGCACCGCGGCATCGGGTGAAGTCCCCACGGTCCACGCCGCCCCGAGCGACGCCGCCAGCAGCGCACCATGTTCGTCATCGATGTTGATCACGCGCCGGGATGCGGGCACCATGCCCACGAATGCCGACTTGACTGCGAAGTACTCTTCCATCGTCGCGTGATAGTCGAGGTGGTCCTGGCTCAGGTTCGTGAACGCGGCCGCGGCGAAGTCCACGCCCTCCACTCGGTGCAGGTCTATCGCGTGCGACGAGACCTCCATCGCGACGGCGCTCACGCCGTCGTCGCGCATCCGCGCCAGCAGTTCCTGAAGGTCACGGGACTCAGGGGTCGTGCGGGAAGCGGGCTCGGGAACGTCCCCGATCCGCGTCAGTATCGTTCCGATGACACCGGTGCGTCTCCCCGCCGCGCGCATGATCGCGTCGAGCAGGAACGTGGTCGTGGTCTTGCCGTTGGTACCGGTGATCCCCACGACGTCCATCGCCGCGGAAGGGTGCCCGAAGAAGCGCGCCGATGCCAACGCCAGCGCCTCGCGCGTGTCGGGAACGCGGATCACCGGGACAACGATCCCCGGGACTTCACGCGTCGCGACGACGGCGACGGCGCCCCGCTGCACCGCGTCAGCGGCGAAGTCGTGCCCGTCGACCTTGAACCCGGGCACACAGAAGAAGGCATCGCCGGGCCGCACCGAAGAGGAGCGGAAGGCGATGCCTGTCACGTCGACACCCGGCCCCGGGAGGTCGGTTGTCGCAACGTCTGCGAGCAGCAGGGAAAGGTTCAGGGCGTCCATCGTTCCTCACTGGCCTGAGCTGGTCGAGTCTAGCATCTAGTCGTCGCTTTCCGTGCCGTCCTTCTCAGGTGACACCCGACCGTTACCGGTGCTCTTCGTGGTCTTCGTCGCGTCGTCGCTCGCCGTCGTCTTGACGTCGCCCGTCGGCCCCACGGACGCCGCGGGAGCGATGCGCAGATGCGCTACGCAGAACGCCGCGAGCCGCGAGAACGCGGGGGCGGCCACGGTGCCGCCGAACAGTCCGCTCTTCGGAGAGTCGATCGTGATGACGATGAGCACCTTCGGCGCACCGGCGGGCAGGAATCCCGCGAACGAGGACATGTAGACGCCGCTCATGTATCCGATCCCGCCGGGCCGCACCTTCTGCGCCGTGCCGGTCTTGCCGGCGACCTCGTAGCCGTGCACCTTCGCTTCGGTGCCCGTGCCCTCGCGGACGACGTTCGTGAGCATCTTGACCGTCTCGAACGCCGCCTCATGCGAGATGACCGGCTCGGGAGATGCGGGGAACGTCGCCGGGATGGAGGCCTGACGGTAGAGGAAGTGCGGGGTGACCAGCGTTCCGCCGTTGGCGATCGCCGACAGCGAGCGGGCGAGCTGCAGCGGCGTGACGGAAAGCCCCTGGCCGAAGGGCAGGTTGCCCATGGTGAGCGCCGACCACGTCGATGGCGGAGGCATCCATCCCTTCGCCTCGCCGGGGAAGTCGACGCCGGTGCGCTGGCTCAATCCGAACGCGCCGAAGTAATCCGCGAGTCGACGCTTACCGAGCGCCTGGCCGATCTTGACCGCGCCGACGTTGCTCGACTTCGTGACGATGTCGGTGAGCGAGTAGTGCACAGTGCCGCGCGCGTGGGCCTCGTGGATGACGCGCCCCCCGATGGTGAGCGTCGGCGGCAGCTTGAGGACGCTCTGCGGGGTGAAGAGACCCGCGTCGATGGCCGAGGCCGCCGTCATCGCCTTCATGGTGGAGCCGGGCTCATACGCATCGCTGATCGCCCTGTTGCGCATCGCGTCCTGCGACGCGGTGGCGAACGCGTTCGCATCGAAGTACGGGGTCGAGGCGATCGCGAGGATCTCGCCCGAGGTCGGGTCCATCACCACGACCGAGCCACCCTTTGCGCCGAACTTCTTGACCGCGCCCGCGAGCTCCTTCTGGGCCTTGAACTGGATGTCGTTGTCGATCGTCAGGTAGACGTCCTGGCCGTCGACCGGATCCTGGGCTGTGACGATCCCACCGGGGATCAGCCGGCCCTGGCGGTCACGCTCGGCCACCATGCGGCCCGGAGTTCCGGCCAGCGTGCTGTCGTACTGCTTCTCGATGCCGGACAGGCCCTTGTCGTCCACGCCGACGAAACCGAGGATCTGACACGCCAACGTGCCGCCGGGATAGCTGCGACGCGAGTCGTCGATCTGCATGATGCCGTGCAACTTCAGCTTCTCGAGCGCGGCTGCGCGCTCCAGGTCCACCTTGCGCGCGATGTAGACGAACGAACTCGTCTTGTGGAGTTTGGGCAGATAGTCGCCCGACTTACCGCCCAGCACGCCGGCAAGGGCCGACGCGGTGGCCGTGGCGTCCACGACCTCGCCGGGATCGGCATAGATCGTCTTGGCGTCGCTCGTGACCGCAAGCGGCTGACCCTCGCGGTCGAAGATGGACCCGCGGCGGGCCGGGAGCACGATGTCACGGGTGCGCTGGCGCTGAGCGGTCTTGGCGAGTTCCGAGGCCTGCACGACCTGGATCCACACCAGCCGTACGCCGACGACCGCGAGAAGTGCGGCGAGGAGCACCAGCACGACTTGCGGCCGGACGGATGAAGGATGGCGGCGCGGGCGCTTGCCCGGTCCCCCACCCTGTCGGGTGCGTGGTGGCATCGGCTAGTGGGACCCCGCGAGGCCGAGGTCGCCCACAAGCAGGGACTGCGCCTCACCCGCGGACAGGTCCATGACGGCACCGAACAGTGCGCCTACCGCGTCGTTGGACGCGACGGCGTCGGATGCGACACCGGCATCGGCAGAGGTTGCCGCGTCCGCGTTAGCCGCGGACGAGCCGGAGGTCGCCGGGGCCTGGCCGTCCAGCGAGATGTAGCGGACCGATCGCGGCTCGCCCATGTCCATGGAGGTGGCCGCGATGCCGGCGATGCGCGATGGGGTGGACAGGGCGCTGCGGTCGACTTCGAGCTTGTCGGCCTCAGCACGCTGCGCCTTGATGTCGGCCTGCACGCGGCCCTCGGTGATCGCGGCCTCCGCGGCCCGGGAGATCAGCGTGACGCGTGCTCCGCCGAGTGTGATCGCGCACACGAGAACGGCGACGAAGATGCCGAAGACCGCGCGTGCCCGCGCCTCGTCCTGACGGACGCGTGCGCGCGTGGCGGCGCTCGGCTGCGTGCCCTTCGCTGCGTGCGGCGCGGTACGGGTGGCGACGGTCGCCTTGTTGGTGCTGCGCGAACCGGTCCGAGTCGTGCGAGGGGTCCGGGCAGGTTCCGGCGCGGCGGGGGTGGTCACGAGGCGCAGTTGCGGGGTGCGGTGCGCGAAGGGGTCCGCCTCGATCCTGCGTGCCGGCATGCCCATGCTCACCACCCCCTTCTCTTTCCTCGGATCCGGCGACTCTGCCGGGCCCTGTTCGTCTTCTGTCTCGCTGACTACAACTTCTCCGCGGCCCGCAGCTTCGCGCTGCGCGACCTCGGGTTGCGCTCCACTTCGTCCTGGGTCGGGACGACCGCCCGACGTGTCAGGACTCGGAGTACCGGCTTGGCCCCACACACGCACACGGGCAGCCCTGGCGGGCAGGTGCACCCTTGCGCGAACTTCGCGAACGTCTGCTTGACGACGCGGTCCTCGAGCGAGTGGTACGAGATCACGACGATCCGCCCACCCGGGACCAGCCAGCGGACAGCGGCCTCCAGGGCCTGCTCGAGGACTTCAAGCTCGCGGTTGACCTCGATGCGCAGCGCCTGGAACGTGCGCCGGGCCGGATGCGGCCCGTCCTTGCGCGCGGCCGCGGGAACGGCGGCCTTGATGATGTCGACGAGCTCGGAGGTGGTGGTCACGGGGCGGCGGGCTCGCGCGGCTACGATGAATGCTGCGATGCGCGAGGCCCACCGTTCTTCCCCGTAATCCCGTATCACGCGGGCGAGGTCTGCTTCCTGGTACGAATCGACTACGTCAGCGGCTGTGAGTCCGCCCGCACTTGGGTCCATCCTCATGTCGAGCGGCGCGTCCCCCTTGTAGGAGAATCCGCGCTCCGTGAAGTCGAGCTGGGGCGACGACACGCCGAGGTCGAAAAGGAAACCGTCGACGTATGGGACCTTGGCGTCGGAAAGCAACGCGTCGAGATCCCCGAAGTTGCCCTTGAGAAGTCTGGTCTGCTGGCCGAGGCGTAGTGTGGTTGCTGCTGCGGCGAGGGCTGCATCGTCTTGGTCGATCCCGATGAGGAGACCATCGGGGGCTATTGCGGACGCTAGCTTTGCGGCGTGCCCGGCGCCTCCTAGGGTGCCGTCGACAACGATCGAGCCTGGGTGCGGTGACAGGTAGTGCGTGACCTCGGCCAGCAAGACCGGGGTATGCCGGTATTCCGTTGTCAAGGTGGCTAGAGGATGCCGCTGCGGGAAAGCTCTTCCGCGGCGTCCTCGATCGTCGATGCGTTTTCCTCCTGGTAGGACGCCCATGCGGCGGCGTCCCAGATCTCGATGTGGTCCGCCACTCCGGCGACCACGACGTCACGCGAAAGGCCTGCGAACTCGCGCTGCGCCGGAAGGGTCGAGATGCGGCCCGCGCTGTCGATGTCCACTTCTGCGGCACCGGCGACGAAGTGACGGCGTACCGCGCGCGAGTCCCTCGCGAGCCGGCTGGTGGACATGACCTCCTCGAGGAAGTCGCGGTAGCCGTCGGCGGAGAACACGTACAGGCACTTCTCGAGGCCCTTGGTCACGACGATCCGCGAGCCGATCTCGTCCCGGTGCTTGCGCGGGAGCGAGACCCTGCCTTTCGCGTCGACCGTGTGCTGGAACTCCCCGAGGAACACCTGCTACTCCCCCGCTCGACCGGCCCATATGCTGGCCGGATCCATCCGTTTTCCGGGAACCCGTCCCTCAGTTCCCGTCCGTGGTGCCACTCTATGACACTTCACCCCACTTTGCAACACGAATGTGACCTTTCGGACGTCCGTTCCGCCACCCGTTGGTGGCCCTCAACGGAGCAGGCGATGACGCCGCGGCGCGCAAGAATCCCGGGCGCGCGTGAACCCGGCGCAGCCCGGCCGCGTCGAAGCTGTTGAAGGCGGTTGCAGGAGTGGGCACCTTGACAGCGAATCTCACGGGCGTAGGGCTTTGGTCGGCTTGCCGCGTGGTGGGCCCACCGATACAATCGATAGTCGAACGCGACCCGCCGCAGCTCTTCATCGCCGATGGAGGTGAACCAAGGACATGTTTACGTCCAACTTGGCCATGTCAGTGGGTAACACCCTGATCCTCGCCTTCTTCGTCGTGTGTGCGATCGGAGTCGTTGCCGGCGTGTACGCCGCTCGCGCGCTGAAGCGCATGGAGCAGGCCGTCAAGAAGCAGGACTAGCACCGGCATCACCGCACTCCCCCGAACGCCCGACGCGCCTGCGACGGGCGTTCGCTGTCTTTCCGGACCGCCTCCGAACTCCTGGAGCGCACGACCCGAGCCGCGCGAGCCGCGGCGCCCGGCGACGAGAGGACCGTGAGGACGATGACGAGGCCCACGAACAGCAGTTGGAGGCGGGTCGCGTGCCTCGCGACCGCGATCGCCCTGCTTGCGATGCTGGGAGGCTGTGCGCGTTCGGCGAACGAGTCGGCCACCGGCGGGACGGCCACCTCGCTGGTGGCACCTGCTCCCGGCGCCCCCGACATCGCCGGAACCGGCACGAATGGCGCCACCATCGGTCAGTCGACGCCCGGCTACGCGGGCGCGGGTGCAGCGGACGCCGCCAAGGGCGGCAACGCCGCCGACTCGCCCGGCGCGAGCGCCGTACCGGTGGATAAGCTCATCGTCGTCAACAAGACGCTGCGCCTCGAGGCCAAGGATGTCGACGGATCGCTCGCCAAGATCCGCGCGCTCGCCTCCCGCGACGGCGCCGACATCACGAACATGCAGGTCTCGAGCGCGACCGACGGGCCGGTCTACCCGCAGCCGCTGGACGGCGCCACGTCGTCGAACGCCGAGATGTCCTCGATCCCGCTGAAGGCGTTCGTCACCCTGCGCGTGCCGTCAGCCAAGTACGCGGCGTTCATCGCGGACGCAGCGAAGCTCGGACGGGTGCTGTACCAGTCCGAGAGTTCCGATGACGTCACGCAGCAGCACGTCGACATGCAGGCGCGCCTCGGCAACCTGAAGGCCGAGCAGTCCCGCCTGCGCCAGCTGTTCTCGCAGGCGCGGAACGTGAGCGACATGCTCAAGATCGAAAAGGAGCTCACCCGGGTGCAGGGCGACATCGAGTCCCTGCAGGCGCAGATGGCCTACCTCGAGCGCCAAGCTTCCATGGCAACGGTCACCATCGAGTTGGTCGAGCCGGTGGCGATCGGATCCCCGGCCGGTGTCGACTGGGGCGTGAGCACCGCTTTCACCGACTCCGTCCGAGCGTTCGTGAGCACCATGAACGGCCTCATCGTCCTGCTGGGCCCGGCGCTCGCCCTCGTGGTTTTCGTGGGCCTGCCGGTGTGGCTCATCGTGTGGCTGGTGCGCCGCTCCTTGCGCCGCCGGACCGCCTCGCGGAAGCCCGCGGCCGGCACCGACACGAACGACACGCCGGGCGCCGCCTCGTGACGCCATTGCGGTTCCGACCCGAGATCGTGCGCATCCCCTGGCAGGCGATCGCCGCCTTCGCCGCAGCGCTCTACATCCTGCGCTCGGCCCTGCGCTCGTTCGATTTCCGCCCCGACGTGCTCGATTTCGTGGTCTTCGGCGCCCTGACCCTCATCCTCATCGCCCGCCCCCTGGCAGCCAGATGGCTCGCAGGTGACGCTGAGGGCGCGGAGACGGATGCAGACGAGGAACCGCCGCGCGCGCCGGAGGCGTCGCGCAACCTGGACAAGTCCCACAAGGACGAGCGCACGTACTAGCCGCCAGCGGCCCCCGGAACCCGCCGAGGCGCCCTCCGCCGATGGCGGCCCTTGCGAGGGGCGTCGGCGGGGTCGCACGAGGCGAGCGTGCGCAGCAGAAGAGGCACCCGTATGGGTGCCTCTTCTGCGTAGCCCGTGAGCCGACGCGACCCCGCCGACGCCCCCCGGTACCGCTACTCCTTCTCGTACGGCTTGCCCACCTCGGCGGGTCCCACCGCTCTACCCATGAAGCCCGCCAGCACCACCACGGTCAGCACGTACGGCAGCATGAGAAAGAACTGCACCGGGATGTGGAGCACGTCCTGGTACGCCTGCATCTTGATCTGCAGCGCCTGCGCGAACCCGAACAGCAGCGACGCCAGGTAGCTGCCCACCGGCGTCCAACGCCCGAAGATGTTGGCCGCCAGGGCGATGAAACCCCGGCCCGCCGACATGTTCTCGGAGAACGAGCCGACCTGCTCGAGACTGAGGTTCGCGCCGGCGAGCCCACCCAGCGCTCCGGAGATCAGCACGGCCACGTAGCGGCCGGCGATGACGCGCACGCCGACGGTGTCGGCGGCACGCGGGTGTTCGCCCAACGCTCGGAGGCGCAGCCCCCAGGTCGTGCGGTACATCGCCCACTGGCCCAGGACCGCGGCGATGATCGCAAGGTAGACGATCGGCGTGTAGCCGAACAACAACGGGTTGATCCAGTTCCACAAGGTGGCGAAGAATCCTGTGCCGGAGGCGGCCGGGAAGTTGAAGACCGGCAGGATCTGGTGAGGGATGCTGTCCGTCGCGCCCGGATGCCCGTAGAGGACCTCCATGAGGAAGCCGGTCAGTCCCAGCGCCAGGATGTTGAGGGCGGTACCGGACACGATCTGATCCATTCGCAGCGTCACCGACGCGAACGCATGGATGCCGGACAGCGCCACGCCCGCGAGGACGGCGGCCAGAACTCCGAGCCACACCTGCCCGGTGGCCAGCGTCACCACGACGCCGAAGAACGCACCGATGAGCATGATGCCTTCGAGTGCGATGTTCACGACTCCGGACCGCTCGCAGATCGTGCCGCCGATGGCCGCCAAGGCCAAGGGGGTCGCCATGCGGATCGCGCTGGCGAACAGGTCGGGGGTGAAGAAGCCATTAAGCATTCGTGGCCCCCTCCCTCTCGAGCGCAAGTCTCTTGCGGCGCTTGATGAACCACGTGACGATCGTCTCGGCGCCGACGAAGAAGATGATCAGCCCCTGCACGATCGTGATGATCTTCTGCGAAACGTCAGCCTCGAGCTGCATGGTCCCGCCCCCGGCACTCAGCGCCCCGAACAGCAAGGCGGCGAACAGGATGCCCACCGGGTTCTTCTTGCCGAGCAGCGCCACGGCGATCCCGGTGAAGCCGAACCCGGAGCCCGCCGACACCTGGTCGAAGAAGCGGTGCGTGACACCCAGGACTTCCGACGCGCCCGCGAGTCCCGCCAATGCTCCGGAGATACAGAGCGCGTAGATGGTGGTCAGTGGGATGGAGATGCCGCCGTTCTGCGCCGCGGACGGATTGAAGCCCACGGCACGGACCTCGTAGCCGAGCGTCGTACGTCGCAACACCAGCGACACGCCCACAGCAACCAACAAGGCGAGCAGGAAGCCCAGGTGGGCGCGCATGGGAGGGAGGCCCGGGATGATCGTGTCGAAGGTGGGCAGCCACACCGCGCCCGAGAGCATCGGCGTCTGCGGGATACCGCCCTTGTCGGCCAACGGGCCTGAGACGATCCAGGACGTCAGGTACAGCGCCATCCACGAGAACATCATCGTGGTGATGACCTCGTGCGCGCCGACCTTCGCCTTGAGCAGGGCTGGGATGAACGCCCATGCCGCACCGAAGAGGGCAGCGCCGATGAGGATCAGCGGGATGCTGAGGATCGGCGGCAGCGGGGCCAACAACAACCCGAGCCACGCGGCGCCCAGGGAACCGAGGATCAGCTGGCCCTCGGCACCGATGTTGAACAGGTTGGCCCGGAACCCGAATCCGACGGCGAGGCCGGTCAGCATGAGGGGCGTCGCCCGCATGATCGTCTCACCGATCTGCCGCCATCCGCCGAACGCCCCTTGCAGGAGGGCGGAGAAGGCGGCGATCGGGTCGTGGCCGCTGAACACGATGATCACGGAGCCGATCGCCATCGCGAGCGCGACAGAGAGCAGAGGGACGCCGACCGTGGTCAGCAGGCGCATCCACCAGGCGTCGACGGTCGGGGACTTCGTGGCCTCGCTCACAGCGCACCTCCCATCGGGGGCGCCGGAGGCGCTGAGTCCGGAGTCCCGGCGGGCTGCGCCCCTGCGGGCGCCGCGCCGGCGACCTTGCCACCGGTCATGTAGTAGCCGATGCGCTCCTCGTCGGCGTCCGCGCTGTCGAACTCCGCCACGACCTGGCCGCCGTACATCACCAGGATTCGGTCGGACAGCGTCATCACTTCCTCCAGTTCCATGCTCACCAGAAGGATCGCGGTGCCGCTGTCGCGCTCCGCGAGCAGGCGACGGTGCACGAACTCG
Source organism: Coriobacteriia bacterium (assembly GCA_023252055.1). Classification (GTDB taxonomy): domain Bacteria; phylum Actinomycetota; class Coriobacteriia; order Anaerosomatales; family PALSA-660; genus PALSA-660. The sequence continues at coordinate 21,351 of JAHEXP010000013.1, read as the reverse complement.
ATGGCGCCCACGTCGAGTCCGCGGGTCGGCTGGGCGGCGATGAGAACGCCGGGCTCCCTTCCGAGTTCGCGGGCGAGGACGAGCTTCTGCTGGTTGCCGCCGGAGAGTGCGCCCGCCAGAACGTGCTCGGACGGAGTACGCACGTCGTAGTCCTTGATCCGCTGTCGCGCCGTCTCCGAGATCGCCTGCGCGTCGGTGATGCCGTGGGACGCATACGGCGCGTCGCGGTGGTCTCCCAGGACGAGGTTCTCGGCGAGGTCGAACTCGAGCACGAGGCCGCGACGGTGCCTATCCTCGGGGACGTGCGACACGCCCGCGTGTATCGTCTCCCGCGGCGCGGCGTGGGTGATGTCGCGCCCCTTGAGGTCGATGGAGCCTCCAGACGGCCGCCGCAGGCCGACGATCGCTTCCACGAGCTCGGTCTGGCCGTTGCCGTCCACCCCTGCGATGCCGACGATCTCGCCGGACCGCACGGTGAGCGACACGCCCTTGAGCGCCTCGAGCCCTCGCTCGCCCGGAACTTGGAGGTCGGTGATCGTCAGCCTGGGTTCGCCGGCGTGCGATTCGCCCTTCTCGACGCTCAGGACGACGTCGCGACCGACCATCATCCGGGCGAGGCCGATCTGGTCGGTCTGAGACGGCGTGGTCTCCCCCACCACCTTGCCGTCGCGCATGACGACGACGCGGTCCGCGGCACCCATGACCTCGTCGAGCTTGTGGGTGATGAGCACCACGGAGAGACCGGCGGTGACGAGCGAGCGGATGACTCCGAACAGCTCCCGGACCTCTTGCGGCGACAGGACCGCCGTGGGCTCGTCGAGGATCAGGATGCGCGCGCCCTGGTACAGGGCCTTCAGGATCTCCACGCGCTGCTGCATACCGACCGACAGCCCGCCGACGACCGCGTCCGGGTCGACCTTCAGCCCGTACTGCGCCGATATCTCGACCACGCGTGCGCGCGCCTTGGGGCGATCGATGATCCCGAGGCGGGCGGGCTCGTGGCCCAGGATGATGTTCTCGGTGACGGTGAGGGGCGCCACCAGCATGAAGTGCTGGTGGACCATGCCGATGCCGAGCGCGATGGCGTCGCGGGGGCTGCGGATCCGGACCGGCTTGCCATCCACGAGGATCTCGCCGCCGTCGTCGGACAGCAGGCCGTAGGCGACGTTCATGAGCGTCGACTTCCCGGCGCCGTTCTCGCCGAGCAGCGCGACGATCTCGCCGCGTTCGAGCGCCAACGACACCCTGTCGTTGGCGATGACGCCGGGAAACACCTTGGTGATCTCACGCAGTTCGAGGACGGGCATGCGCCGTGTCCTTTCTTCGGTTCGTGCAACCGCCTTGCGCGCGAAAGGGGCGACCGGTTTCCGCCTGACAACCGGCCGCCCCCATCATCGCTTCACACAGGTCGTGCCGTCGAGAAGGTTCTCGAGATTACTTGAGGCTCGAGGGAACGGTGACTGCGCCGGACTTGATGTCCGCCATCGCCTTGGTGACGGCGTCCTTGATGGCAGCCGGGACCTTGGCGTCGAAGTCGTGGTACGGGGAGAGGCCCACGCCGTCCTCGGCGAGACCGAACGTCTTGTTCTGGCCGCCCGGGAACTTGCCGTCCACGGCGTCCTTGACGACGCTGAAGACCGCGGTGTCGATCTTCTTGACCGCAGAGGTCAGGATCGTGTCGCCGGGGTTCGTGAGCGTCATGTACTGGTCGGTGTCGACGCCGATGAACAGCGCCTTCTTGGAGGACTGGCAGGCGTTGAACGTGCCGATACCGGTCTGGCCGGCCGCGGCGAAGACGATGTCCGCGCCCTGCGAGATCAGGGACAGGCCGAGTTCCTTGCCCTTGGCCTGGTCATCGAACGCGCCGGCGTACAGCGAGATGACCTTGACGCTCGGGTTGACGGACTTCGCGCCTGCGACGAAACCGGCCTCGTAGCGCTGGACCGGCGGGATCGCGATGCCACCGACGAAACCGATGGTGTTGGCTGCATTCAGGCGCGCGTCGAAGTTCCCCTTCGTCGCAAGACCGGCGACGATTCCGGCGAGGTAGCCGGCCTCCTGCTCCTTGAAGTTCAGGCCGACGGCGTTCTTCGGGATCGGATCCGCGAAGAAGATGTCGATGCCGCCGAAGTTGGTGTTCGGGGTCGAGGTGGCGATCTTGGTGACGGCGTCCTGCATCAGGAAGCCGACCGCGAAGATCGGGCTGTAACCGGCGGACGCCAACTGGGTCAGGTTGCTCTCATAGTCCGCGAGCTGCTTGGACTCGAGGACCTTGGCAGAGACGCCGAGGTCGGTCTGGGCCTTCTGAAGGCCCGCCCAGCTCAGGTCGTTGAAGGACTTGTCGCCCAGGCCGCCGACGTCGGTGACCATGGCGGTCTTCAGCTTGGCTGCGGGGGGCGGGGTCGTCGTCGATCCGGTCGGGGTGCTCGCGGGCGTACAACCGGCAAGCACCAGGGCCATCATGGAGATCACGATCACGAGCGCGAGAACCGAGCGAAGACTCTTCTTCACACTTACCACCTTCCCCTATCCACCATCGGTACCTTCTTATGCACATGGTATCCCTTCGGCGCAGCGCTGTGGGCACACTTCTCGCGCGAATCCGTACGAGATGGTGCTCCCGCGCCCCGTGCCTTCAGGATTCCCCTACCGTGAATCTACCCCCACTGGCACGGGCTACGCACCGGTGCGCCGGATGCGGGCGCGCGGATGTGTCGACAGGTACTCTTCCCGCAGGTGGGTGCGGTCGACATGGGTGTAGATCTGCGTCGTCGATATGTCGGCGTGGCCCAACATCTCCTGCAACGCGCGCAGGTCCGCTCCGCCTTGCAGCAGATGGGTCGCAAAGGAATGCCGCAGCGTGTGCGGATGCAGATCGAGGCCGACTCGGCCTCCGTACGTATGCACAAGTGCATGGATCGTCGCGCGCGTCAGACGGCCTCCCCGCACATTCAGGAACACCGCGTCCGGGTCCTGCCTTCGGGTGCCGCTCTTCGTCCGCAGGAATGGGCGCGCATGAGCGAGGTACTCCTGCAGCGCTAAGGCCGCCGCCCCCGAGATCGGCGTCACCCGCTCCTTGCTTCCCTTGCCGAAGACGCGCAGGTACCCCTCACCCAGGTCGATGTCGCGCAGGTCAAGTCCGGTGAGTTCGCTGACGCGAACGCCGCAGCCGTAGAGCACTTCCAGCATCGCGCGGTCGCGGTAGCCCACCGGGCCCGCCGGGAACGGCTGTGACAGTAGCTTCTCGATGTCGTCGATGCTGACGACGTCGGGCAGTCTGGCCGGCACCTGCGGGAGCGGCAACGCCGAGGTGGGGTGGTTCACCGTCACCCCTTCGCGCACGAGGAAGCGGTGGAACGACTTGACCGCCGCCACCCGGCGCTCGACGGTGCTGGGGGCCGCGCCGGCTGCGCGCAGCGAGGTGATCCACGCGGTGATGGAGTCGCGGTCGACGTCATCGGGCGAGCCGATCCCGCGTTGGGCCAAGAAGCCGGTGTAGCGGGAGAGGTCGGCGCGGTACGCAGCGATCGTGTTCGCGGATGCGCCGCGCTCCACGCTCAGATAGCCGAGGAAGTCCTCGGCGGCGAGCGCGAGTGCCGTGCGGGCCTCCCCTGCCGCGATGGGAGCAGCGGCGCTGGGGTCGGCCGCCGGTGTGTCGGCGGGGTCTGTCATGGCAGTAAGTATCGCACCGACGGACAGCGAAGCGGCCGCCCGGATGTTCCCGGACGGCCGCTCGATGAGGTGCGAGGTGCGTGTGAAGCGCGGACGACCTACGCCAGCATGGACTCCAGCGGGGTGTACTCGATGCCGTGCGCATCGGCGACGCCCTTGTAGGTGACCTTGCCGGCCAGGACGTTGACGCCCTTGGCGAGCGCGGCGTCCTCGGCCACTGCCTTCTTCCAGCCCTTGTCGGCGAGCGCGAGGCCGTAGCGCAGCGTCGCGTTCGTCAGCGCAAGGGTGGAGGTGTTGGGCACAGCACCCGGCATGTTGGCGACGCCGTAGTGCAGGACACCGTCGACGAAGTAGGTCGGGTCCGCGTGCGTGGTGGCGTGCGTGGTCTCGATGCAACCGCCCTGGTCGACGGAGACGTCGACGATGACGGAGCCCTTCTTCATCTTCGGCAGCATGTCCTTGGTGACCAGCCACGGCGTCTTGGCGCCCGGCAGCAGGACGGAGCCGATGACGAGGTCCGCGGCGTACACGGCTTCCTCGATGTTGTGCTTGCTCGAGTACAGCGTGCGCACGCGGTTGCCCCAGATCTCGTCCAGGTAGCGCAGGCGGTCGATGTTGACGTCCATGATCGTGACGTCGGCGCCCATGCCCATCGCGACGTAGGCCGCGTTCGTGCCGACCACGCCGCCGCCGAGAACGACGACCTTCGCGGCCGGGACACCGGGGGTGCCGCCCATGAGCACGCCGCGTCCGCCGAACGGCTTCTGCAGGTACGTGGCGCCCACCTGCGCGGCCATGCGGCCCGCGACCTCGGACATCGGGGCGAGCAGCGGCAGCGAGCGGTTGGGCAGCTCGACGGTCTCATACGCGATGCAAACGGCGCCGGAGGCGATGAGGCCCTCGGTCTGCTCGAAGTCGGGGGCGAGGTGGAGGTACGTGTAGAGGATCTGGCCCGGACGCAGGCGGGCGATCTCGACCGGCTGCGGTTCCTTGACCTTGACGATCATGTCAGCGCGGGCGAAGACCTCGTCCGCGGTGGCGACGAGCTCGGCACCGGCTGCGGCGTACTCGGCGTCAGGGAACGAGGAGCCGTCCCCGGCCGACATCTCGATGAGCACACTGTGGCCGTGCGCGACGAACTCGCGCGCGCCGCCCGGCGTCATGCCGACGCGGAACTCGTTGTTCTTGATCTCCTTGGGGACACCGATGATCATCTGCGACTCTTCCCTTCAGTCATGTCCGCGCCGGCGCCTGTGCGTCGAAGCGGGTTTGCAGATATGCACGCCGCGAAAGGGCAGCGAACGCATGCGTCGGGCCGCCTGAAGAGCGGCCTTGGACAGTGTAGCGCTCAACCTTGCCGCGACAACCGAACCACGTGTAACAACTGCGAACGAATTCGCCCTACACCATCGATGCTGCCGCGGCGCCTGCCGCCGAGGCCGCAAGGAAGAACGCGGGGTCGTCCGCGGGACCGCGTCCCATCGTGCGCAGCTCGACCCCGCGCACGTCCGGCAACTCGCATGCGACGTCGAAGCGATCGTGGCGGTCCCACACGCCGGCCCCCGCCAGATCGGCGTCGATCCGTTCCTGCTGCGTCGCATCGACGAGCACCGGCACGGCCACGGTCGCCCCGGCCAGAGCGATGCGCGTGAGGGCGATGATGCTGTGGTGACTCACGCCCCGGTGACGCTCCCGGGCGTCGGCGAACGAGACCCGCAGGGACGCGACGGCGCGGGCCCCGACAGCGGCGCAGGCGTTGATCGCCTCGCCCTGAGCGACGCCCCCGTGGCCGAGTGCGGTCCCGGTGCCGACCACGCCCGGTCCGATCGCGACGATGGCGACGTCCGCCCCGCCCACGAGGCGGGCCGCGATGAGGCCGGAGGGCAGGTTGACCGCCTCGAGTCCGGCGCCGAACGCCTGGCCACAGGACACGGACACGTCGATGAGCCCGGCATCTGTGCAGGCCGCGATCACATCGGACATCGCGAAAGGCAGCGCAGCCTGATCGGTCATCACGTAGGCGATGCGCGCACCCGGCCTGCGTTCGCGAATGGCCGCAGCGACCAAGGGCACGTGGCTGTGAAGTCCGCAGCACACCACCGGCATCCCGCCCACGTCGACGGCTTCCGCCATCACGTCGTGCGACGGACTCTCGGGCGCCTCGACGCTCACGACGTCGCGCTGCAGCGGGGTGTAGCGGAGCTTCATGACGTGGCCGCCACTGGGATCGTCGAGCGCCATGCCGACGGGGCAGGCACCAGCCTCAGCGGAGCCGGCCGGAACGCGCGTGACCACGAGGTGCGCGCCCCCGGTGCCGAGCGCGAGGTCGACCGCCGTGGTGTTCAGAAGCACGCGGTCGCCTGCGGCACACGCGCCGCTCAGCGCCGGGTAGCACAGGGCCGCGGCCTCCGCGCCATCGTCGGGCTGCACGCGCAGGCGCTGAAGGCCTGCGCGCTCCCGCTCGACGCCCAGGACATCGCCCCAGACGAGCCTCACTTCGACGCCGCCCGGCGCAGCACCGCCACGAGCAGGTCGGAGAGCGCCGTCAGGTCGGCCACGGCGATCGACTCCCCGCAGCTGTGCACATCGGTCATGCCGCAGGACAGCACGATCGAGGGAAGGCCCTTCGCGGTGAGCACGTTCGCATCGCTGCCGCCGCCGGTCTCGAAGACGTGGGGGACGACCCCGATGTCGCGACAAGCATCGGCCACCAGCAGGATCCGCGGGTCGTCCGCCGCATAGCGGAAGCCTTCGTACTCCTTGCTCCAGCGGACCTCGACGCTGCCGCCGCCCTCGCGAGCGGCCGCCTGCATCTCGGCGTCCATCTCCTCGCGGACCGCCTCGGCCATCGCGGGATCGAGCGAGCGGCATTCGCCGCGCATGGTGCACGAAGCGGTGATGATGTTGGTGGCTCCCCCACCGCGGATCTCGCCGACGTTGGATGTCGTGGCGTCGTCGAGCCGCCCCAGACGCATGCCGCACACGGCCTTCGCGGCCATGATCAGTGCGGAGCGGCCCTTCTCGGGCTCCACGCCTGCGTGCGCGGGAACACCGGTGAACACAGCGTCGAACGTGTACTGCGTCGGAGCCGCGCCCACGATGCCGCCTACCGGCTCGTGGGCGTCCAGAACGAGGCAGACGTCCCCTGTGCAGTCATCCGGCGAGATCGCTTTGGCGCCCTGCAGCCCGAGTTCTTCGCCGGTCGTGAGCAGCACACGCACCGGCGCGGTCTCGATCCCCTGTTCTGCGACACGCTGCAACGCCTCGAGGATCGCGGCGATGCCGGCCTTGTCGTCCGCGCCGAGCACGGTATCGCCCGAGGAGCGGACGATGCCGCCCTCGACGACCGGCGTGATGCCGCGCCCGGGCTGGACGGTGTCCATGTGGGCGCACAGCACGACGACGGTCCCGGGCAGCGCGCCCGGCAGCTCGGCGATCAGGTTGCCGCTGTCGGAGCCACTGGCCGGTCCGGTCTCATCGATGCGCACCGAGCAGCCGACGGCCCGGAGGCGATCGGCGCACCAAGCGGCGAACCGTGCCTCCTCGCCCGCGGGGCTGTCGATACGGATCGCCTCGAGGAACGTGCCGAGCACGCGCGGCGCCTGGGTGTCGGTCATCTTCGTCCTACGCCTTCCGCTTCTTGAACTCGACCGCGGCCCCGATGAAGTCGCGGAACAGCGGCGCGGGGCGCGTGGGACGGCTCTTGAACTCGGGGTGGCCCTGGTTGCCGACGAACCACGGGTGGTCCGGCAGTTCCACCATCTCGACGAGCTTGCCGTCGGGAGACATGCCGGAGATCACGAGGCCGGCATCCACGAGTTTCTGACGGTACTCGTTGCTCACCTCGTAGCGGTGACGGTGACGCTCGTAGATCGTCTCCTCGCCGTACGCGGCCCAGCCCTTCGTGTCCGGCACGACCTTGCAGGGGTAGGCGCCGAGACGCATGGTGCCGCCCATGTCGTGCACGTCGTTCTGCTCGCGCATGAGGTCGATGACCGGGTGCGGCGTGGCAGGATCGAACTCGGAGGAGTTGGCGCCTTCGAGACCGGCGACGTTACGCGCGAACTCGGCGACCGCCACCTGCATGCCGAGGCAGATTCCGAAGTACGGCACCTTGTTCTCACGGGCGTAGCACGCTGCGCGGATCTTGCCCTCGATGCCACGGATGCCGAAGCCGCCCGGGACGAGGATGCCGTCCATCTCGAACAACAGGTTGTCCACCTCTTCGGGCGTGATGCCCTCGGCGTCGACCCAGTGGATGTTGACCTCGTGGTCGTGGAAGATGCCCGCGTGCTTGAGCGACTCATGCACCGAGAGGTACGCATCGGGGAGCTGCACGTACTTGCCCACGAGTGCGATGTCGACGGTGTCGTTGAGCTGCTGGCTGTGGCGCACGAAGGCGTCCCATCCGGTCATGTCCGGTTCGCCGCATTCGAGCGACAGATGGTCGATGACCATGGAGTCCAGGCCCTGCTGGCGCAAGTTGGCGGGGACCTCGTAGATGGAACGGGCGTCCATGGCGGAGACGACCGCGGCCGGGTCCACGTCGCAGAACAGGCCGATCTTGCGGCGGATGCCGGCGTCGATCGGACGATCGCTCCTGCAGACGATGAAGTCCGGCTGGATACCGATGCTGCGCAGCTCCTTGACGGAGTGCTGCGTCGGCTTCGTCTTGAGTTCGGAGGAGGCGGCGATGTAGGGAACGAGGGTGACGTGGATGTAGCACACGTTGTCGCGGCCCACATCCTTCTTGAGCTGGCGGATCGCCTCAAGGAACGGCAACGACTCGATGTCGCCGACGGTGCCGCCAACTTCGGTGATCAGCACGTCCGGCTGCGTCTTCTCGGCCAGGCGGATGATCCGTTCCTTGATCTCGTTGGTGACGTGCGGGATGACCTGCACGGTACCGCCGAGGAAGTCGCCCCTGCGCTCCTTGGAGATGAGCGTCTGGTAGACGGAGCCTGCGGTGACGTTGCTCTGGCGCGACAGCGCCTCGTCGATGAAGCGCTCGTAATGCCCCAGGTCGAGGTCGGTCTCGCCACCGTCGTCGGTCACGAAGACCTCGCCGTGCTGGAACGGGCTCATCGTGCCCGGGTCCACGTTGAGGTAGGGATCGAGCTTCTGGATCGTCACGCTGAGTCCCCGGCTCTTGAGCAGCCGGCCGAGTGAAGCGGCCGTGATGCCCTTCCCGAGCGAGGAGACCACGCCTCCGGTCACGAAGATGTACTTGGCCATCGCCTTCAGCTCACATCGTCCCTTCTTGCGTCGTCGCCCTGGGGCGCAGGCCCGCCTGCCTGCGCTCCGTCATCGCTTCCGTGCACGCTCATACCTGAGGCCTCCGGCGCCAAGCGCCCGAGGCCGTCGATCCATCTCAGCACCGGGGTCTTCTCGATGACCGCGGTGAACGACACGCGCTCGCTCGCGAGATTGAGCGCCAGCAACACCAGGGCGAACACCCCGAGCAACCACAGGGGCGCGCTGCGGGCCAGCAGGAACCCTGCGAACGCACCCATCGCGTTGGCGCCGGCGTCCCCGAGCATCGCGCGCTCGCCGAGGTCCTGTCTCCACAGCGCGAAGACCGGCCCGAAGACCAGCACGAACAGGCACACCGCCGACCCGATCACCCACACAGGGATCTCGGCGCCCGAGGGAAGGCCCGGGGACACGCCGGTCGCTCCGCTGACGGCGTTGGTCGCCGCCGACGTGATGATCCGGCCCTCGAGTACCTTCCACAGGCCCCACACGGTCATCCCGTACCCGACCAGCGCCAGTGGCACATACGCCTTGAGCGCACGCCCGGGGCGCAGATCGGTGAGGTTGACGAGGTTGGCCGTGAGTGCGATGACGAGCGTCGCTGCCACCCACGCGAGAACGGTGTACCCGGCGTTCGTCCAGCCGGTCGAACTGTCGATCATCGGGTCGAAGTGCCCGATGGAAGAGGCGATGTTGGTGGCGCTGACCAGGGCGAGCGTGCCGATGCCCAGCAGCTTGACCATGCCTGTGGTGAGACGTCCCTGCCGTAGCGCGGCCAGGTGCCCGCGGAACCCCTTGTCGTCTCCCCCGCCGAACACGTCGTCGGCGAGCCCGAGTGCCACCGCGCCGATGACGAGCAGGACCGGGACGACCACGACGGTGGAGGCGAACTGCGTCTCGCCGAGCGCCATCCACCAGCGCTCGGGCGTTGCTCCGGTAGCCAGAGCGGAGGTCACGAACGTGCGGGACGCGAACGACACGACGTTGGACAGAGCAGCGATCGCGATCGCCCACACCACCCAGACGAGCCCGAGTCCGTGCGGGACCGGCACGCCGCGGTAGTTGAGCGCACCGGTGTCGCGCGCCGCGAGCGTCGGGACGAGAAGCTTCGCGGCAACCGCCGGAACGACCCATGCGGCGAGTGCGGCCAGAGCGACCGAGATGAGACCGAACACGATCCACATCGTCACGAGACACCCTCTCCACCATGCGGGGCGGGCAGCAGCATGAGGTACATCGCCGCAACGCCCACCGGGATGAACATGAGCGCCGGGATGATGATCCCGGAGTCTTCCGTGAAGTAAGCGGCCACGCCCGCGAACAGGGCGGCGGCCACCGCCACCGAGAAGGCCGGGAACCGCTTGAGCATTGCGGCGAACTCGCCGCGTGGACGCCAACGGGCGTAGCCGAGCAGCAGGATCACAGCGAGCAGCATCCAGGTCCAGTTCGTGCGGCCCAGAACGCGGATGTTCGTCTCCGCCTTGCGGGCGATGATGGTCCAAAGTGTGCCGATGCCACCGGACTCCGCACCGGACACAGCGCGTCCGAGGTGCGTCTGCGCATCCGGCGAGCGCACGAGGTCCAGCACCGTGAGGGCGCCGACCACCGCGACCACCAGCACGAGCAGCAACGCCAGGTTGCGCCAGGTCCACACGCGCTTCCCGTTCAGCATCATCCAGCCCACGAGGAACCCGACGGTCATCCATGCTGCGGGGCCGACGTTGGCGCCCCAGCCGGGAGCGGTGGCGGTCGCGGTCATCACGAGGCCGAACAGCGGCCAGCCCCACGTGCGCATGGCCTTCGCCCACTTCGCCTTCGGCCACGTGTCGAGTATCAGGGCGAACGCCACGACGCCGGCACCGAGCAGCAGACCCGCCATCTCGTTACCCAGACCGTAGTAGCGCGCGCCCAGCAGCGGCGAGTAGCCGAACAGCCCGAACAGCGACAGCGGGGCGCCGAGCCACTGGTCGACGAGCAGCGTCGCAGCGGTCACGCCGGTCAGTACGATCAGGGGAAGTGTGGCGGGGCGGCCGCGGAACGGTAGCGTCGAGACGACCAGGGCCAGAAGGGTCGCGCCCGCGAGCGCCAGCATGACGCCGGCCCCGTCCGACGGCCACGGCACCATGAGGAACTGCAGCAGCGCCCCCAGCATCATCGCGGGCGGCACCAGCAGCGCGTACCGGGCCACGGTCGGGGTCCAGTCCGGCAGGCCGTCATGCCCCCGGTACAGCATGAGCGCCGTCAGAAGCAGCACGAGCACGGTCAGCAGGATGAAGTCGTTGACCACGGTCGAGCGGACCGATTCCACGGCCACCGACGTCTGGTTGAGCCGGTCGAGGTAGGAGATGCGGTCGTCCACGCCGGCCGACGCGAGCGTCGGGCTCGCGTGGACACGGGCGCCGATCATCGCCGCGGGCGGCGTTCCGCCCAACAGCTCGACGATCGTCGCGCTCACATCCATCTCGGTGACGACACCGTCGCGGTGGGTGGCGGCGGATACGCCGACGCCGCTGGCGCCGCCCTCGTACACGATCGCGGGACCGTAGCCCGCGGGCTCGTCCGGAATGGAGACGACCGCCTGAGCGAGGACGACGACCGCGTCGTTGGGGCCGGCGCCCGCGATGAGGCCCTTGAGCACGTCGTCGGTGGAGCGCAGCGCGCGCTCGCGCATCGCCGATGCCGCATACGACGTCACTTGGGACGCGATCGCGTTGGCGCGAGAGAGGTCGCCCGGGTCCACCACAACGAGGCCCACTGAAGGGTCGGCCAACACGCGCCGGTACTGCGCGAGGATCGCATCGATGTCCGCACGCGCGCCGAACGGCGCAGCCGGATCGGCTGTGAGCATCGCATCGGACACGTCGCCCAGGTCGACGGTGCCGCTCTCATCCACTGCGGCCTCGCCCGCCGGGCGCGATGACCGGTACTGATCCGCCATGAGGCCCAGGTCGCCGTTGCCGATGGCCGCCGTGCGTGCCCCCGCTGCGTGCGCGGCCGAGCCCAGCGAACCGAGCACGGTGACGCTGTTGGGGTCGTCGTTGGCCAGTACTTGCTTCGGGAGGCCGGGATATAGGACCTCGGCGTCGCCGGACGGCAGACCGAAGTACTGAAGGAACAGGTCGTGTGCGGGGCTGGCCACGACCGTCTCGGTGGCGTTGTAGGCGGTGAGCGCGCCGTCGGCGAACGTGATCGGCGCCCCCGCTGAAAGGACGAGCGCGCCGCGATCGGGGGTGGACGCCCCGGCGATCCCTCCAGCGCGTACGTTCATGTTGGCGAGCAGCGACTTCACAGCGAGCGCTTTGGTGTTCGGCATCGACGAGGCGACGTCGTCCCACTTCACGTACGGGGTGAGGAGCACGATGACGCGCCGCTTGGGCGCTGCCAGCGCCGGACTCACCGCAGAAATGAGAAGCGCCGCCAGCACGATGGCGGCGGCGATGTGTGAGGACCTCTTGAACACGCGCACTCCGTCCCGCTTCCCTTTAGTGGTATCAACGCCTACCGCGAAGGGGCGTTCCGGCTGTTGCGCTCACATCGATGACTGGGACCTTCGCGAGCGCGGCGCCCGACTCGAAGTATATACGATGCATCCTCGGCAGCGCGTGACGGTTCGGTCACGCCCGGGCATCGCGACGACGGCATGCACCGTCGCTGGTCTAGAATCTGTGCGGACGAAGACCCCCACGCCCTTGGAGACCTCAACTGGCCGCTCCGCAGCGCTCCCTCGCACGATCGACGGCCGTGATGTCGGCGGGCACGATCCTGTCGCGCCTCACCGGATTCGCCCGGCAGTGGGCCATGGCGGTCGCCCTCGGCGTGTCGCTGACCGCGCACGGCGCGATCCCGATCGCCTCGGCTTTCAACATCTCGAACAACATCCCCAACATGATCTACGAGCTCGTGGCGGGCGGCGTGTTGTCCTCGCTGTTCATCCCGCTCTTCATGGAGAAGCGCAACGAGCAGGGCGAGTCCGCCGCGTTCAAGCTTGCGAACACACTGTTCTCGCTGTTCCTGCTGGTGCTCGGCACCGTCGCGCTCATCGGGACGCTCTTCCCCGAGCCGTTCGTGCGCACCCAGACGTTCACCGTCTCCTCGGCGGACGCGCAGCTGGCCGTCTACCTCTTCCGGTTCTTCGCCGTGCAGATCATCTTCTACGCGTTCGTCGCACTCACCACGGGCGTACTCAACTCGTACCGGAAGTTCTTCGCGTCGGCCCTGGCGCCGCTGTTCAACAACGTGGTGGTCGTGGTCGTGCTGCTGGGCTTCTACCTGCCGCTGCGGGACTCCAACCCGCAGCTCGCGATCGTCGCGCTGGGCGTGGGAACCACGCTCGGCGTGGTCGCGCTGTTCGTCGCGCAGGTACCCGCGCTGCTCAGGCTCGGATTCCGGTTCTCGTGGAGTCTGGACCTGAAGGATCCCTCTCTGCGGACGATGATGCGGAAGGGCGCGTGGCTGCTCGTGTACGTGGCGGTCAACATGGTGGGGCTGAGCTTCCGCAACGCGTTCGCGACCTCCGCCATGCGCGACGGTGCGGCGGCGCTCCAGTACGCGTGGATGTGGTACCAGCTCCCGTTCGGCGTGCTGGCCGTGAGCTACCTCACGGCGGTGTTCCCCGAACTGTCCGACACCGCCTCGCGTCGTGACTGGGATGCGTTCAAGACCTACTTCTCGCGCGGGCTGCGGGCGATGTCGCTGCTCATCCTGCCGAGCGCTGCGATGCTGCTGGCGCTCGGCACGCCGCTCGTGTCGCTCTACCGCTTCGGCAAGTTCCCGGCGAGCGCGATCCCGCTGGTGACCGCGTGCCTCGCAGGGTGGGCCGCAGGGCTCTTCTTCTTCTCGTCGTTCATGCTGGTCATGCGCGCATTCACCGCGCTGCAGGACACGAAGACGCCGGCGATCTGGAACCTCGTGCTCACCTTCGTCCAGGTGGGCCTGTACTGGCTGCTGCCCAAGGTGCTGGCCGGCCCGTACGCGCTGGTGGGCATCCCGCTGGCCGACACGGTCTTCTTCGCACTGTTCCTCACGGTGCTACTCGTCATCTTGCGCAAGCGCATCGGCGGATTCGGTTTCGGGCACGTGCTCGACGGCTGGATGCGCTCGCTGGCGGGCGCGGTCGCGGGCGGGCTGGCGGCGTGGGCGGTGCTGCTCGCCACCTCCGGCCTCGGAACCGGAGCAGGTGGCAACATCCTGCGCGTCGTACTGGGATCCGCTGTAGGCCTGTCCGTCTCGTACGGTGCGCTGCACCTCCTGCGGATCGATGAGGTCAGTTACGTCGACAACCTGATCCGGCGCGTCGCAGGCCGGCTTTCGCCCCGGAGGAGCTCATGACGGTCGTCGCACTCATCCCCGCCCACGACGAGGCGGGCAGGATCGTCGCCACCGTGACCGCAGCGCGCGCAATCCCCGGGGTGGATCGCGTGTTCGTCGTGGACGACGCGTCGAGCGACGGCACCGGTGAGCTCGCCAAGGAGGCGGGCGCGGAGGTGCTGCGCCTGCTCACGAACGTCGGCAAGGGCGCGGCGCTCGACGAGGGTCTCGCGCGCGTCCGCGAAGACGCCGACGTGCTGCTGATGCTCGACGGCGATCTGGGCGAGACCGCCTCGCAAGGCGCGCTCCTGCTGGAGCCGGTGCTGCGCGGAGATGCGGACATGACGATCGCGGCGTTCCCGCGGCCGAAGATCAAGGCGGGGTTCGGGCTCGTCAAAGGGCTGGCCCGGTTCGGCATCCGGACGCTCGGCGGGCGCGCAGGCCGCGCGTTCGCGGCCACCGCTCCCCTTTCGGGCCAGCGCGCGATGACGCGCGCATGCTGGGAACGCGTGACGCCGTTCGCGTTCGGCTACGGCGTGGAGGTGGCGCTCTCCGTCCGCGCGCTCAGGGCGGGGCTGTGTGTGACCGAGGTCACCACGACGATGGCGCACGACGCCACCGGGCGCGACGCAGCCGGGTTCGCGCATCGCGGGCGGCAGTTCTCGCACGTGGCGCGAGCGCTCGTGCGCCTCGCGATGGAGCCGCGCCGCTAGAACTTGCGCGCGGTGGACGTGATCGCCGCCGGCGTGAAGCCGGGTGGACGGTCCCTGTTACTGCTGCGGCGCCGGGAACAGCGGCGAGGGATACGCCGCATCCACCGTTGAGCCCACACCGTAGAGCCCCTTGGCCCTGGCGCTCAGCACCCACACCATCGATACCGCCCCGATGGGGGTGTCGATGTCGTCCACACCCGACAGCCCTGCCGCCTTCGCTGCGACCGCGGTCCCGTCGGCGTGCTTCGTGCTCTCGACGCCCAGAGCGGGCCGGGTGGTGCCCGCGACCAGGGCGGACGCCAGAGCGAACGCTGCAGGGTCCGGCTGGCCGTCGAACGCCGCAGTGACAGCGACCGCGTCGACGGTGGCCGTCGCCGGCAGTCCGGTGAGCTTGAGCCCCGCGGAAGCGGTGAGCGCCTTGGTGAGGACGCGAGGGTCGCCGGCGGTCGTCCACTCCCGGACGAGCGCGGCGATGACTGCGGTCGCGTCCAACGAGGTGGCGGGAACAGCGAGCGCCTTCGCGGCCGCCGCCTGCACGTCCGCGTCGTCGAGCGAGAGTCCAGCGGTGCTGAACGTGGCGACCGCGGCGCGTCCGCCCGCGACACGGACCGCCGAGGTGACGTTGGTCACGGTGTCGCCGGAGTCCGGCGATGCGATGACGAGCACGGTGCTGCCGGTAAGGGCTCCGTCTGTGATGCGCGGCGCGGCCTCGGCGGTGAACGCGCCCAGGGTGTCGTTGGTGGCCTTGAGCGCCGCGCTCTCCTGCCGGATCTGATCGAAGTCCTTCTGCAGGCCCGCGACGAGGGTGGTCTGCTGGTCGCTCAGGACGCCGCGCTCCACCACGATGGTGCCCAGCAGCAGACCCATGGCCAGCGCGAGGAACACGGCGACGAGCGAAGCGATGTGGTAGCGGAGGTTGTACATGGTCTGTGTTCGACCTTCCTTAGATGCCGATCAGGGAACGGATGCGCAGCAACACGAGGCTCAAAGCGCTGCGCACGGCCGGTGAGATCGTGATGATGACGGTCAGGAGCACGAGCGCCGCACCCACGATGAACGACAGGTCCTTCACGCCGGGCGCCGCACGGTAGAGCTTGCTCACGCCCTTGGCGTCGACCAGACGCGGGCCGACCTTCAAGCGCACGAGGAAGCTCGAGGCCATGCCCTTGCGGCCCTTGTCGAGGTACTCGATGAGGTTGGCGTGCGTGCCGACGGCGACGATGAGGTCCGCCCCGCTCTCGTAGGCCAGCAGGAGCGCGAGGTCCTCGGAGGTGGCGGCGAGCGGCCAGGTGGTCCCGCCCAGACCGAGCTCCTGCAACCGCTCCATGCCGGGCGCGCGACCGTCGGGATACGCGTGGACGATGAGCTCGGCGCCGCTGCGCAGCGCCTTGTCGGTCACCGAGTCCATGTCGCCGATGATGATGTCGGGCTTGAAGCCGGCCTCCAGTATCGCGTCGGCGCCGCCGTCGACGCCCACCAGCACCGGCCGCATCTCCTGGACGTACGGCTTGAGCGTGTTGAGGTCCGCCTTGTAGTCGTAACCGCGCACGACCACCATGACGTGCTTGTGGTGAAGGTCGGTGCGGACGGTGGGGATGCCGGTGCCTTCGGTGAGGAGCGCCTTCTCCTTCTCGAGGTACTCGATGGTGTTGCGTGCGAACGCGTCGAGTTGCTCGCCGATGCCGGCCTTCGCGTCCTCCATCGAACGCTCGACGGACTCCACCGTCATGCGCGTCCCGCTGGCGACGACCTCGCCGTCGATGAGGATGTCGCCCCCGTTGACTTCGATCGCCTGACCTTCACGCACGATGTCGAAGATCTCCGGGCCCACCGCGTCCACGAGCGTGACGCCGCCGCGGGTCAGCAGCAGAGGGCCGAGGTTCGGGTATGCGCCGGTGATCGAGCGGGCGGCGTTGATGACGACCTCGACACCGGTGGCGAGCAGCCCTTCGGCGCTCACGCGGTCCATGTCGGCGTGGTCGATGATCGCGATGTCCGAAGGTCCGAGCCGCTTGGCCAGGTCCTTGGTGCGCTTGTCGAGGCGCGCGATGCCTTGATGACGCATGAGGTCCTTCCGTCACACGAAAAGGAGGTGCGCCTCGCCTGAGCGCAAGGCCCGCTCCCCCGCAGCCGAGTCTATCAGACGGCCGGTGGGCCAACCTCGGCGAGCAACTCGCGGGCGTGCGCGAGCGATGCGGCGCTCGCGGAACCGGCGAGCATGCGGGCGATCTCCGCGACCCGGTCGTCGCCGGTCACGGTGTGCACACTCGTGTGCACACGTCCCGCCTCCTCGGACTTCTCAACCACGAGCTGCGCGTCCGCGAACGCGGCCACCTGCGCGAGGTGCGTGATCACGAGCACCTGACGCCGCTGCGCCAGCGATTTGAGGCGGCGCCCCACCGCGAGCGCGGTGGCCCCGCCGATCCCGGCGTCGATCTCGTCGAACACGAGCACCGGCACCGTGTCGGCGGCGCCGAGCACACTCTTGAGCGCCAGCATCACGCGCGACACCTCGCCGCCGGACGCGATGCGCGCCAGCTGCCGCGCGGGTTCCCCGGAAGCCGGCGCGTACAGGAACTCCACCTTCTCGGGACCGTCTGCGGTCCAGGACTCGCGGGGAAGCTGAGTCAGCGACGCCACGAACCGCGCGTGGGGCATCGCGAGGTCGCGGGCCGCCTCGGCCAGGCGCTCCTCGAAGGAGGCGGAGGCGGCGGCGCGCGCGGAGGACAGTGCGGTCGCGGCAGCGGTGAGCGCGCCGTCCGCCTCCACGACCGCGGAGCGCGCTGCGCTGAGGCCGGCTTCGCCGGCGCCGAGCGTCTCCAGCTCCGCGGCGGCGTCTTCGCGCGCTGCGATCACGTCGTCGAGCGAGGGGCCGTGGGAGCGCTTGAGGACCGACAGCGCCGCGGAGCGGGCCTCAGCCTCCTCGAGCGCGACCGGGTCGTAGTCGACGCCCTCGCCGTAGTCGCGAAGACGGATGACCGCCGTTCCGAGCGCGGCATCCACACTCCCAAGAGCTGTGGTCATCTCGTCGAGCACCGGGTCGATGCCGTGCACGCGCGTGAGCGCGCTGAGCGCGTCGGCGAGCCGATCGGCGGCGCCCTCATCCTCCGAGATGGAGCGGTGCGCGGCTGAGGAGGCGGCCGCGAGCTTCTCACCGTGCCGGAGTCGCGGCAGGCGGGCGGCGATCGCCTCGTCCTCCCCCGGCTCCGGAGCGACGCGGTCGATCTCGTCGACGAGCGCCTGCAGCGCCTCGACCCGTCGTTCGCGGTCACCGAGTGCCGCTTGCAGACGCGCGAGCGCCGCAGCGGCCTCCGCATGCACGCGGAACGCGGCCCGGTACGCTTCGAGCAGCGGCGCCGCACCCGCGAACCGGTCCAGCAGGCCGGCGTGCGTGGCGACGCGCAGGAGTTCCTGATGGTCGTGCTGACCGTGGAGGTCCACGAGGGGCCCGAGCTCGTCGGCGAGCGTACCGACCGTGGCCATCTCGCCGTCGAGGTAACAGCGGCTGCGGCCGTCCGCACTCACACGCCTGCGCGCGGTGCGCTCGGGGGCCGCGCCATCGCCGGTCCCGCCGTCAGCGCCGTTCGCATCCGCGTTCACGCCGGCAAGGGCCGCGCCACCGAAGCGGCCCTCCACCAGCGCCTCGGTGGCGCCGGCGCGCACGAGCGTGGCGTCCGCGCGGTCGCCGAGCAGCAGTTTGAGGGCCCCGACGAGCACGGTCTTGCCCGCGCCGGTCTCGCCGGTGAGCACCGTCATGCCCGGTCCGAGTTCGAGCCAGGCCTCCTCGATCAGCGCGAGGTCGCGTACGTGGAGTTCCTCGAGCATCATCGGCCGGAGAGGAACGTCTCGCGCACGGATGCTGCGAAGCCGGCGCCGTCGAGGCGCAGCAAGCGCACGTCGCGGGCGCCGAGCGTGACCTCCACGCGCTCCAGCGCGCTGCGGCACGGCAGCATGTCGCCGTCCACGATCACGCACGCGTCGGCGCGGGCGGGGTCGGGCAGCGTGACGGTGACCTTCGTGGTCTCGTCGAGCACGAACGGACGCGTGCACAGCGAATGCGGCCCCACCGGGACCACGATCACCGCCCGCATCCCCGGAGAGACGAACGGACCGCCGGCGGACAGCGCATAGGCCGTGGAGCCGGTGGGTGTGGCGACAACGAGCCCGTCGCAGACCCAGCGCCCAAGATGCTCACCGTTGACCGCGACATCGAGCTCCACCGCGCGCGCACCGGCCCCGCGGCCGATGAACACCTCGTTGAGCGCCTCGTGCGTGCCGGAATCGCGACCGCCGAGGGTCACCGCGACGCTCAGAGTGGCGCGGCGCTCCTCGCGCCCGCCCCCCGCGGCGGCCTCACGCACCGCTGCGAGCGGATCGGCATCGCCGGTGCCGCACAGGAACCCGAGCCGTCCGAGGTTCACGCCGAGCACGGGGACATCGGCGCCCGCGAGTTGGTGGGCGGCGCGCAGCACGGTGCCGTCGCCGCCGAGCGCGACCACGAGGTCGGCATCGGCGGCCGAGCCCTGCTGCACGTCCAGGTCGCACGCAGCGCCGTCGGTGGCGGCCACGGAAACGGTATGTCCGTCAGCGGGCAGAGCGGCCACCAGCGCCGCGGCCGTCGAGCACGCGAGCGGGTTGTCGCCGTTGGGGACGAGATGGATCCGCATCCGCTACCTGCCTCCCACCGCATCGTGCGCGGCATCCACGAGCGCCGCGAAATCCACCTTCATGGGGTCGCCGCTCTGCGCGAGCCTCACCCAGAACTCGATATTACCCTCAGGCCCGGTGATGGGCGACCACGTGGCGTCGGCCAGCACGAAGCCACCGGCAGCCGCGTCGCGCACGAGCGTGTCCAGAACGTCCGTATGGATCGACGCCTCGCGGACCACACCCTTTTTTCCCACGCGCCCCTTACCGGCTTCGAACTGCGGCTTGACCAAAGCCACAACTTCGCCGGTCGGTTTCAGCAGCGGGCGGATGTATGGGAGCACCTTGCCCAGCCCGATGAAGGACACATCGACGACCGCCACATCGAACGGCGCACCTTCGACATGGCCGTCCACCGCGCGGATGCTCGTGCGTTCGATCACGGTGACGCGTTCGTCGCACCTCAGCTTCCACGCCAGCTGACCGTACCCGACATCCAGCGCGGTGACGCGCAGGGCGCCCCGCTGCAACAGGCAGTCGGTGAAGCCACCGGTGGAAGCGCCCACGTCGATGGCGGACAGCCCGGTGACGTCCATACAGAACTCCGCGAGCGCGTGGGACAGTTTCACGCCGCCGCGGGAGACGAACTCAGGACCGGCCTCCACCTCGAACACGGCGTCGTCAGGCACGGGTCCGCCGGCCTTGACCACCGGGCCGGAGCCGACCAACGTCACGCGGCCGGCGAGTATCGCCGCCTTCGCCTGCTCACGCGACGGGTACAGCCCTGCCTCAACGAGCGCGGCGTCTGCTCTGCGTTTGGCCATGGCGCTCGCCCTCGCTCTCCTTGACGCGGTCCAGGCGGCCGAGCACGGCGTCGCGCACGCCCTCGGGCGTGAGGCGGACGTCGGAGAGCAGGCGGTCCATCGCTCCGTGCGTGACGAAACAGTCGGGTATGCCGAGGCTCATGACCGAAGTGGTCATGTCCATGTCGGCGAGCGACTCGAGAACGGCTGAGCCCGCGCCGCCGAGGTTGGTGTTCTCCTCGATGGTGACGACAAGGTCGTGGCGCTGCGCCGCCCACGCCACCGTCTCCAGGTCGAGCGGCTTGATCCAGCGCATGTTGACCACGGACGCGGACACGCCGGCCTCCATGAGCAGCTGCGACGCACGCTCCGCCACGCCGACCATACGGCCGAACGCCAGCAGCGCAACGTCGGTTCCGGTGCGCCTGACCTGCGCGCGTCCCGCTTCCAGCACCGATGGTTCGCGCGGCAGCGCCACGCCCGAACCCTTGCCGCGCGGGTAGCGGATCGCGAACGGAGCCTCGCCTGCCAGCCCGGTATGCAGCATGTCCACCAGCTCGGCCTCGTCGGCCGGCGCGCACAGCGTCAGGTTCGGCACCGCGCGCAGGTAGGTCATATCGAACACGCCATGGTGTGTGGGGCCGTCCTCGCCCACGAGGCCGGAGCGGTCGAGCGCGAAGACGACGGGCAGGTTCTGCAAGCAGACGTCCATGATCACCTGGTCGTAGGCCCGCTGAAGGAACGTCGAGTAGATGGCGACCACCGGGCGGCTTCCGCCCAGCGCGAGTCCGGCGGCGAGTCCCACCGCGTGCTGCTCGGCGATCCCCACGTCGTAGAAGCGGTCCGGGAACGCGTCGCGGAAGCGGTCGAGGCCTGTGCCGGTGGGCATCGCGGCGGTGATGGCGCACACGCGCTCGTCGCGCTCGGCCTCCGCCACGATGGCCTCGGAGAACACG
>JAHEXP010000012.1 GCA_023252055.1 Coriobacteriia bacterium | reverse complement strand
AGAACCCTCAGGGCGGCATCATGCAGCACGAGGGCACGATGCACGTCTCGAACGTGATGCTCATCTGCCCGAACTGTGGGCAGCCGACCCGGATCGCACGTCGCCGTGAGAACGGTGACCGGATCCGCGTCTGCAAGAAGTGCGGCAAGGACATCGACAACTAGTTACGCAGCCCCCCGCCCGCCGCGAGAAGCGCGACGGAGCGGGACCGTGGGTGAGCCAAGTGACGCCGGGTCAGTAATCCGGCGCCCGCCGATGAAGAAGGACCGGAGGAAACAGACAGTGGCACCGAGACTCAAAGACAAGTACCGCAGCGAGGTCGTCGCCAAGCTCGTGACCGAGCTGGCGTACGGCAACGTGAACCAGGTCCCGCGTTTCGACAAGATCGTCGTGAACATGGGCGTTGGTGGCGCGACCCAGGACTCCAAGCTCCTGGACGCGGCCATCGCAGACCTGCGCATCATCACCGGCCAGCAGCCGATGATCACCCGCGCTCGCAAGTCGATCGCGAGCTTCAAGCTCCGCAAGGGGATGCCGATCGGCGCGAAGGTCACGCTGCGCGGCGACCGCATGTGGGAGTTCCTCGACCGCCTGCTCGCGACCGCGCTCCCGCGCATCCGCGACTTCCGCGGCATCAACCCGAACTCGTTCGACGGCCGTGGGAACTACTCCATGGGCGTCGATGAGCAGCTGATCTTCCCGGAGGTCGACTACGACAAGGTCGATCGCACCCGGGGCATGGACATCACGTTCGTCACCACTGCAAACACCGATGAGGAGTGCCGCGCGCTGCTCAACGCGTTCGGCTTCCCCTTCAAGAAATAGAGCGGCAGGAACAGTCCCACACGCGCCGGCGCCCGGAAGCGTCCGGCAGATCCAATGGAGGTAGTTGGTGGCCAAGAAGTCGATGATCGCGAAGGCGAACCGTACGCCGAAGTTCAGCGTCCGTGGCGTCCATCGCTGCAATCGCTGCGGTCGTCCGAGGGCGTTCTACCGTCAGTTCGGCCTGTGCCGCGTGTGCCTGCGCGAACTGGCCAACAAGGGCGAGGTCCCCGGCGTTCGTAAGGCGAGCTGGTAGCACGCACTAGGGCCGCAGACCGAGGCGGCTCGGCGGACGGGTAGGCGCGCACGCCACGGGCGTGTGCGAACCGCGCGGTCCGCAGGATGTACGACAGGACCATAGGAGGCATCCCAACATGAGCATGACCGATCCGATCGCGGATATGCTGACCCGGGTGAGGAACGCCAACAACGCGTTCCAGAGCTCGGTGTCCATGCCCTCGTCGAAGAAGCTGGTGGAGATCGCCCGCATCCTCAAGGAGGAGGGCTACGTCTCGAGTTACGAGGTCGTCCCGGGCGACGTCCAGGCGACGCTGACGCTCCAGTTGAAGTACGGACCCAAGCGTGAGCGCGTCATCACCGGCATCCGGCGCATCAGCAAGCCGGGCCTGCGTGTGTACGCGAAGAAGGACGAGCTTCCCCGCGTCTTGGGCGGGCTCGGTATCGCGGTCATCTCGACGTCTTCCGGCGTCATGACCGAAAAGGCAGCGAAGAAGGCCGGCGTCGGCGGCGAAGTCATCGCCTACGTCTGGTAGACGGACAGGACAGGAAAGGAGCGACAAGCCGTGTCTCGAATCGGCAAGCAGCCCATCCCGGTCCCGTCCGGGGTCGAGGTAAAGATCGATGGATCGACCGTCACCGTCACCGGCCCGAAGGGCACGCTCACGCAGACGTTCCAGCCTGCGATGAGCCTGAGCCTGGAGGACGGAGTTCTCCTGGTGACGCGTCCGAACGACGAGCGTGTCAACCGCTCGCTCCACGGACTCACCCGCACGCTGCTCTCCAACATGGTCGTGGGCGTCTCCGAGGGGTTCTTCAAGAACCTCGAGATCGTTGGCGTCGGTTACCGTGCTGAGCTCAAGGGCTCGGACATCCAGCTTGCGCTGGGGTTCAGCCATCCCGTGCTCGTGAAGGCGGAGCCGGGTATCACGTTCGAGGTGCCGGTGCCCACCAAGATCACGGTGCGCGGTATCGACAAGCAGCGGGTCGGCCAAGTGGCCGCCGAGATCCGCAAGTGGCGCTCTCCCGAGCCGTACAAGGGCAAGGGTGTGCGTTACGAGGGTGAACATGTCCGCCGCAAGGTCGGCAAGACGGCGAAGTAGGGAGCAGGGAAATGGACAAGCTGAAAGCAAAGGCGTTCAAGCTCGCCCGCCGTCAGCGCCGCGTCCGCGGCAAGGTCAGCGGCACCGAGATGCGTCCGCGCCTGCGCGTGACGCGCAGCAACGCGCACATCTACGCTCAGGTGATCGACGACGTGGCAGGCGTGACGATCGCGTCGGCCTCGACGCTGGACGCCGAGGTCAAGGGCATGATCAAGCTCGGTAGCAACGTCGCGGCCGCTCAGGCCGTCGGCGAGGTCGTCGGCAAGAGGGCCGTGGACAAGGGCGTCACCGAGGTCGTCTTCGACCGCGGCGGCCGCATCTACCACGGTCGCGTGAAGGCCCTGGCCGACGGTGCCCGCTCCGCCGGGCTCACGTTCTAGAGAGGACGAGAACAGTGGCACGCAACGTCGCTCCTGTTTCGGAGCTGCAGGAAAAGGTCGTATACATCAACCGTGTGTCGAAGGTCGTCAAGGGTGGTCGCCGCTTCTCGCTGACCGCGCTGGTCGTCGTCGGCGACGGTAACGGCAACGTGGGCGTCGGCATGGGCAAGTCCGCCGAAGTCCCGGTCGCCATCAAGAAGGGCGTCGAGGACGCGAAGAAGAACATGTTCAAGTTCCCGCTGGTCGATGGGACGATCCCGCACGCCGTCATGGGTAAGTTCGGCGCCGGGCGTGTCATGCTCAAGCCCGCCGCTCCCGGTACCGGTATCATCGCCGGCGGCCCGGTGCGCGCGCTGCTCGAGCTCGGCGGCGTGACCGACGTGCTCTCGAAGTCGCTCGGTTCCGACAACGCACTGAACATGGTCAAGGCGGCAGCTCAGGGCCTCGAGTCCCTGACGAGCGCCGCGCAGATCGCCCGCCGTCGCGGCAAGACGGTCGGCCAGGTCTTCGGCTGGGAGGAGTAGCTCCATGGCGAAGGAATCCGGAAAGACCCTGCGCATCACGCAGGTCCGAAGCGGGATCGGGCTGCCGCGCGATCAGCGCGCCACCGTTCGCGCCCTCGGCATCAAGCGCATGCACGACACGGTCGAGCAGGCCGATACCGCCGTCATCCGCGGCATGATCTTCAAGGTCAAGCACCTCGTGAAGGTCGAAGAGGTCTAGGCAGCATCACCACCTGACAGTCAGCCGGCGGCGAGCAGCCGGCGACCGGGGCCAAGCGCGAGAAGCGCTTCGATCCCCGGTGGCGACCAAGAAGGAGACACGAACAGATATGCAGATCCACGATCTCGCTCCGGCGCCCGGTTCCACCAAGGCCCGCAAGCGTGTAGGACGCGGCAACGGCAGCGGCCACGGCTCCACCGCCGGTCGCGGCGACAAGGGTCAGAACTCGCGCGCCGGTGGCGGCAAGGGACCCGGATTCGAGGGTGGCCAGAACCCGCTCGCAATGCGCCTTCCGAAGCTCCCGGGCTTCGTCAACCACTGGCGCCAGGAGTTCGACGTCGTCAACGTCGGCCGTCTCGAGGGGCTCTTCGCCGACGGTGACGTCGTCGACGCAGCCTCCCTCAAGGCGAAGGGCGTCATCAAGTCCGCCGATGCGGCGGTCAAGGTCCTCGGCGACGGTGAACTCACCAAGAAGCTCACCGTCAAGGTCGACAAGGTCTCCGCTCCGGCTCGCGTGAAGATCGAAGCAGCCGGCGGGGCGGTCGAGTAGCCATGCTCGAGGCCCTCGCGAACGCATTCCGAGTCCCGGACCTTCGCAAGAAGATCCTGTTCACACTGGGTATCATCGCGCTCTACCGCCTCGGTGCGCACATCCCGGTTCCGGGCGTCTCGCGGGCAATGGTCACCGCGCTCACAGCGGCCACCAAGGACCAGGCGGCCCTCGGCCTCCTGAACCTGTTCTCGGGCGGTGCACTGCAGACCTTCGCGATCTTCGCGCTGGGCATCATGCCCTACATCACCAGCTCGATCATCATGCAGCTCCTGCAGGCGGTCATCCCGAAGTTCGAGGCATGGTCGAAGGAGGGTGAGACCGGACAGCGCAAGCTGACCCAGATCACCCGTTACCTGACGCTGGGCCTGGGCTTCGTCGAGTCGATCGGGCTCATCGCCACGTTCGAGAACACGCTGTCGAAGTCGGGCGTCCTGCCGACCGGCGCGTTCGACTGGCTCACCCGCGTCCTCATCCTGTTCACGTTGATGGCGGGTACCGCCTTCATCATGTGGATGGGCGAGCTCATCACCCAGCGGGGCATCGGCAACGGCATGTCGCTGCTGATCTTCGCGAACATCGTCGCCCGCTTCCCGGGCACGCTGGTCGAGGCGTTCCAGCTGGGCCAGTGGTACTGGGCGGTCGCGATCATCATCGCGGCGTTCGGCATCATCTTCGCCATCGTCGCAATGGAGCGCGCTCAGCGCAGGATCCCGGTCCAGTACGCGAAACGGGTCGTGGGCCGCAAGGTGTTCGGCGGGGTGGGGACCTACATCCCGCTCAAGCTCAACGCCGCCAACGTGGTGCCGATCATCTTCGCCAGCTCGGTGCTGAACTTCCCGGTCGTCCTCGCCGGCTTCTCGAACATCGGCTGGCTCACCAGCGTGGGCAACGTGCTCGCCAAGGGCCCGGTCAACTGGCTGTCGATGGCGCTGCTGATCGTGTTCTTCTCGTACTTCTACACGGCCCTGATCTTCAACCCGATCGATCTGGCCGACAACCTGCGCAAGCAGGGCGGGTTCATCCCGGGCGTGCGTCCCGGCAAGGCCACCTCGAGCTACATCGAGAACGTGCTGAACCGGATCACACTGCCTGGCGCCGCATTCCTGGCGCTGGTCGCGATCGTCCCGACGATCCTGTTCCAGCAGACGCAGATCACACTGCTGCAGCAGTTCGGCGGCACCTCGATCCTGATCATGGTCGGCGTCGCACTCGAGACGATGACCCAGCTCGAGAGCCAGCTGAAGATGCGTCACTACGACGGGTTCTTCAAGTAACGGGGACCCGCGCAGCGGCGCAGGTGGAGAAACGACATGATCGCGGGGCGGGGTCCGGGAATCCGGGTCCCGCCCGGCGTGACTTGTAGCGAAGGGGAGGCGGGGATAGGACATGAACGTCATTCTGTTGGGCGCCCCGGGTGCCGGTAAGGGCACGCAGGCCGCGAAGATGGTGCAGACCTTCGGGCTCCCGCACATCTCCACCGGCGATATCTTCCGCAAGGCGGTCGCCGACGGCACCCCGCTGGGCCTCGAGGCCAAGCGCTACATGGACGCCGGGGACCTCGTCCCGGACGAGGTCACGATCGGCATCGTCAAAGAGCGGCTCGCGCAGCCCGACTGCGCCGAAGGCTTCATCCTCGATGGCTTTCCCCGCACGGTGCCGCAGGCGGACGCGCTCAACGCCGCACTCACCTCGATGGGCACCGCCCTCGACGCGGTCATCCTGGTCGACGTCCCGCGTGAGGCGCTCGTGGAGCGTCTCACCGCCCGCCGCCAGTGCCGCGCGTGCGGCAAGATCTACAACGTCATGGGCGACATGCCGGCCGACGCGGCCGTGTGTGACGAGTGCGGCGGCGAGGTCTACCAGCGCGCCGACGACACCGTCGAGACGGTCACGAACCGCCTGGATGTCTACGACCGCAACACGATGCCGCTCGTCGAGTACTACCGCGAGCGCGGCCTACTGAAGGCGGTCGACGGAGCACGCGACGTCGACGCCGTGTTCGAGGACGTCGCTGCCGTCGTGCGCGGCGGACAGCGCGGGTGACGCGATGATCGTCCGGCGCTCAGAGGCCGAGCTGGCCGTCATGCGTGAGGCAGGGCGCGTCACGGCCCGCGCCCTGCGCGCCGTCGGCGACGCCGTACGTCCCGGTATCACGACCGCAGAGCTCGACGACGTCGCAGTGGCCGTGATCGAGGCCGCCGGCGCGAAGCCCGCGTTCAAGGGCTATCACGGGTTCCCCGCCACGATCTGCGCGTCGCGCAACTGCGAGGTCGTCCACGGCATCCCGGGCAAGATCCGGCTGGTCGAAGGCGACATCATCTCCATCGACATGGGCGCGATCGTCGACGGGTACTTCGGCGACTCGGCCCGGACGTTCGGTGTCGGCAAGATATCCGACGAGCTTCAGCGGCTGCTGGACGCGACCCGCTCGAGCCTCGAGGCCGGTATCGCGCAGTGCGTGCCCGGCCACCGGCTCTACGACATCGGCGCGGCGGTCCAGGCGGTCGCCGAAGGCGCCGGCTTCTCGGTCGTACGAGAGTACGTGGGCCACGGTATCGGCCGCGCGATGCACGAGGAGCCGCAGGTCCCGAACTACGGCGTCGCCGGCAAGGGCCCGGTTCTCATGGCGGGCATGGTGCTCGCGATCGAGCCGATGATCAACCTCGGCGGCTCGGGCGTTCGTCAGCTCAACGACGGTTGGACCGTCGTGACCGCAGACGGCAAGCCCTCGGCGCATTTCGAACATACCGTTGCCGTCACCGAGCAGGGGCCGAGGGTGCTCACGCTCGAATAGGTGTTATCCGCTGGACGCTCGTGCCAGCTGTTGATATACTCCCCGTTTGCGGCTTCACGTCCAGCCGCCTGTAGAAGGAGATCTGTTTGGCAAAGCGCGACGACGCCATCGAGCTGGAAGGCACCGTGGTTGAGCCCCTCCCCAACGCCATGTTCCGCGTGGAGTTGGAGAACGGCCACCGGGTGCTCGCGCATATCTCCGGCAAGATGCGCATGCACTACATCCGCATCCTGCCGGGTGACAAGGTCGTCGTCGAGTTGTCTCCCTACGACCTGACACGCGGTCGCATCACGTATCGCTACAAGTAGTACCTGCACGCACGGCGTCTGCGGGGGAGCCAAGGGCCACTCCCGGGGGCGTTGGTTAGCGTCACCAGGGCACCGAGCACGACAACGACACGCCTGCGGCTGGGCGCACACATAGACGAACGACGTTTCGAAGGGACCAAGCAGATGAAGGTTCGACCCTCTGTGAAGAGGATCTGCGAGAAGTGCAAGGTCATCCGCCGCCACGGGCGGGTCCTCGTGATCTGCGAGAACCCGCGTCACAAGCAGCGGCAGGGCTAGTCCGACCTCTTTAAGGAGAACCACCTTGGCTCGTATAGCCGGCGTCGACCTCCCGCGCGAGAAGCGCGTCGAGATCGGCCTCACCTACATCTTCGGCATCGGTCTCACGACCAGCCAGAGGATCCTGCGCGAGACCGGGATCAACCCGGACACCCGCGTGCGTAACCTCACCGAGGAAGAGGTCGTCCGCCTCCGTGAGTTCATCGACCGCCAGCTCAAGGTCGAGGGTGACCTTCGCCGTGAGGTCAGCCAGAACATCAAGCGCCTCATGGAGATCGGTTGCTACCGGGGCCTGCGCCATCGCAAGGGGCTGCCTGTCCGCGGGCAGCGCACCCACACGAACGCGCGTACCCGTAAGGGTCCGCGTCGCCAGATCGGCGCAAAGAAGAAGGGTAAGTAGCGATGGCAGCCGCTCCCAAGAAGAAGGTCGCCAAGGCGCGCGTCAAGCGCAGCGAGCGTAAGAACATCGCTGTCGGCCAGGCGCACATCAAGTCGACGTTCAACAACACGATCATCAGCATCACCGACCCGGTGGGCAACGTCATCTCGTGGCGCAGCGCCGGCCAGGTCGGGTTCAAGGGTTCCCGCAAGTCGACGCCGTTCGCCGCACAGCTCGCAGCCGAGCAGTGCGCGAAGGACGCGATGGAGCACGGCATGCGCAAGGTGTCCGTGTTCGTGAAGGGCCCCGGTTCCGGCCGCGAGACGGCGATCCGTTCGCTGCAGGCAACCGGACTCGAGATCGCCAGCATCCAAGACTGCACGCCTGTCCCGCACAACGGCTGCCGGCCGCGCAAGCGCCGGCGCGTGTAGTCTTCCCGAGGAGGAATTCGAAAGATGGCACGTTACACTGGCGCTGACTGTCGCCTCTGCCGTCGTGAAGGCATCAAGCTGTTCCTGAAGGGTGATCGCTGCTACAGCGATAAGTGCGGCGTCGAACGCCGCCCGTTCCCGCCTGGTCAGGCCGGCAAGAAGCGCCCGCGCGACAGCGAGTACCGGGTCCAGCTGCGTGAGAAGCAGAAGGCCAAGCGCTCCTACGGTGTGCTTGAGAAGCAGTTCCGCACGTACTACACGCTCGCGAGCAGTCAGCAGGGCAAGTCGGGCGAGAACCTGCTGCGTCTGCTCGAGACGCGTCTCGACAACGTGGTCTACCGCCTTGGGTTCGCCGCTTCGCGCGACGAGGCCCGTCAGACGGTCCGCCACAACCACATCTGGGTCAACGGCAAGCGGGTCAACATCCCGTCCTACCGTGTGCGCCCGGGTGACGAGATCTCGCTGGCCCCGAAGGCTCGCGAGATGACAGTGGTCAAGGCCGCCATCATCTCGTCGGCCCGCGTCGAGGTTCCGGCGTGGCTCCAGGTCGATGTCGAGAAGCTCCAGGGCAAGGTCCTGGCACTTCCGACCCGCGACCAGATCGACATGCCGGTCCGTGAGCAGCTGATCGTCGAGCTGTACAGCAAGTAGGCCGGAGCACTTCAGGCACCCCGCTCCTAGGAGGCTAGGTAGATGTCAGAGTTCATGAGGCCCTCGGTCTCGGTCGTTCCGATCGACGAGCGCACCGCGCGTTACGTCGTGGAGCCGCTCGAGCGCGGATTCGGCTACACCCTGGGCAACTGCATGCGTCGCGTGCTGCTCTCGTCGCTCCAGGGCGCGGCAGCCACCTCGATCCGCATCGAGGGCGTGCAGCACGAGTTCACCGCGATCAGCGGCGTCCGTGAGGACGTCACAGACGTCGTGCTCAACGTCAAGCAGCTCGTCTTCCGTGAGAACGGAGGCGGCGGCGACGCCGTCGCGACGCTGTCCGTCAGCGGCCCGGCCACCGTCACGGGCGCGGACCTCCAGGTCCCGTCCGAGTTCGAACTCGTCAACCCTGACGCAGTGATCGCCACGCTCGACAAGGGTGCGAAGCTCGAGATGTCGGTTCGCATCGAGACCGGCCGCGGCTACGTCTCCGCGGACCGCAATAAGCGCATCGACGACCCGCTCGGGGTCATCACCGTCGACTCGCTGTTCAGCCCGGTCAACCGCTGCACCTACCTGGTGGAGAACACCCGCGTGGGCCAGCGCACCGACTACGACAAGCTCACCGTCGAAGTCGAGACCAACGGCGCGCTCGACCCGGCCGATGCGGTGGCTCGCGCCTCGAAGATCATCAACGACCATATGTCGTTGTTCGAGGCTCAGGCTGCGACCGATATCGCCGGCGACACGTTCGCCGATCTGCCTGAAGAGGGCGAGACCGTCCTTGACACGCCGATCGAAGACCTCGACCTGACCGTCCGGTCGTTCAACTGCCTGAAGCGTCAGGGAGTCAACACCATCGGCCAGCTGAACGAGTGCACCGAGGCCGACCTGCTCAACATCCGTAACTTCGGCGCCAAGTCCATCGAAGAAGTGAAAGACAAGCTTCAGCAGATGGGCCTGGGGCTCAAGGGCTAGAGGGAGACCGCTTACCATGCGACACCTGAAGAAGGGCCGCGCGCTCGGCAGCGATGCGAGCCACACGACGGCGATCCTGCGCAGCCTCGCTCTGGCGCTGCTCACGCACGAGCGCATCAAGACGACCGAGACGCGCGCCAAAGAGGTCCGCGGCCTCGTGGACCGCATCATCACCTGGGGCAAGAAGGGCGACGTGCACTCGCGCCGGCTCATCATCGCCGCCCTCGGTGGCGAGAAGAAGCTGATCAACCCGGCGACGGGCAAGCAGGACCTCGAGATGTCGTACCGCGTCATCCACGACATCGCGCCCCGGTTCGCTGAGCGCGAGGGCGGCTACACCCGCATCCTGAAGCTCGGACCGCGCAAGGGCGACAACGCCCCCATGGTCATCATGGAGCTCGTGGACTAGAGCGACACCTGCGCTTCTGCAGGGTTGAAGTACCATCACGGGAGGGTCGCTTTCGAAAGCGGCCCTCCCGTCACGTGTACGCCGAGGAAGGCTGGACGCCCCTGTGATCGTCTTCGAGGATGTGACCCTGCGATACCGCCCCGACGCCGCCCCGGCGCTCGACGGAGTGTCGTTGTCGGTCGCCCCCGGGGACATCGTGGCGATCGTCGGAGCAAACGGCTCCGGCAAGTCCACCTTCGCGCGCCTGTGTGACGGGCTGCTTACGCCCTCGAGCGGGCGGGTGACCGTGGATGGACTCGACACGTCCGACGAAGCGACGATCTGGGACGTCCGCTCCGCAGTGGGCATGGTGTTCCAGGACCCCGACGACCAGATCGTGGGGACGGTCGTCGAGGAGGACTGTGCGTTCGGTCCCGAGAACCTGGGCCTGCCCTCCGATCGTATCGTCGAGCGCGTCGCCGAGGCGCTCGCCACCGCGGGACTGACCGGTCTGGAGAGACGTGAGCCGCACCTCCTGTCCGAAGGGCAGAAGCAGCGCTTGGCCATAGCCGGCGCTCTCGCGATGCGTCCTCGCTATCTCGTGTTCGATGAGCCCACCGCCATGCTCGATCCCGCCGGACGCCGCTCGGTCATCGCCGCCATCAAGCGACTGGCTCGCGAAGAAGGCCATGGCGTGCTGATCGTCTCGCACGACGTCGCGGACGTGGCCCATGCGGACCGCGTCGTCGCACTCGCCGCTGGGCGCATCGCCTTCGACGGCACGCCGAGCCGGCTGTTCTCGGAGCCTGAGACCCTGCATTCGTGCGGACTCGCACTCGGGGAGGCCGGCCTTCTTGCGGCGGAGCTCAGAGCGCTCGGTTTCGATGTCCCGGCGGATGCTGTGGATGCCGAGAGCGTTGTGGAGGCGCTGTGGCGCTAGAGATCCGCTCTGCGACGTGCGACTATGCCGCCGGCAGCGCCATGGCCTCCCGCGCGCTCGAAGCCGTCTCGCTGACCGTCGAGTGCGGCGACCTCGTGGTCGTGCTGGGCCCCACCGGATCCGGGAAGACGACGCTGCTGCGCGCGGCCGCGGGCATCGTGCCGCTGACGTCCGGTTCGGTCGAGGCCGACGGCGCGCCCGTCATGGATCCCGCGTCCGCGCGGGGGAGCGTGGGGCTCCTGTTCCAGCGCCCGGAGGCGCAGTTCTTCGCGCTCACCGTCGAGGACGACTGCGCGTTCGGCCCGCGCAATCTGGGTCGCAGCGAGGCCGACGCACGAGCCGACGCGGACGCGGCGCTCTCCTCGGTGGGGCTGGATCCGGCCGAGTTCGGCCCGCGCGAGCCGTGGTCGCTGTCGGGCGGGGAGGCCAGGCGGGTCGCCTTGGCCGGTGTGCTGGCGATGCGTCCGCGCTACCTGCTCTTGGACGAACCGACCGCGGGGCTCGACGCCGTGGGGTGCGACGCTGTGCGCGATGTCGTGGACGCGGTTCGCGCCAGCGCAGGCGTGCTGGTCGTCACGCACGACCCCGAACGGTTCCTGCCCCGTGCGAGTGCTGTGCTGGTGCTGAGCCATGGCGCCGTCGCGTTCCGTGGGACCGTCTCCGAGTTCCTCGGCGCGTTGCCGGGCCTCGTGGCCGCCGGTCTCGCCGAGGCGCCGGACGTGCCGCGTGCGCTGCTGCTGGCCGCGGCGAAGGGCGCACGCCTCTCCGGCGAGTTGACCCTCGATACCTCGGCTGCCGCCCGGATGTTGGCGGCGGCCTGCAGCGGCACGGATGGGGGCGCGCGATGAGGGCGATGTCCGGCATCGGGCAGTACGTCCCCCTCGACTCCCCGTTGCACCGACTCGATGCAGCGGCGAAGCTCGGGATCACCGCCGCGCTCACCGTGGGACTGTTCACCGCCGACGGTTTCGCGGGGCTCGCGCTCATCGCCGCCGCGGTCGTGGCGGCTGTCGTCGTCTCGCGGGTCCCGGCGCGGGCGGTGACGCGCGGCCTGCGGGCCGTCGGTCTCATCGTCGTGTTCACGGTGCTCGCCAACTCCTTGCGCTGGGCCCCCTCCATCGCACTGGTGCATCTCGGGCCGCTCGGCGTGGACGCGGCCGGCCTGCACCGCGGCTTGTTCTTTGCCGTTCGGATCGTCGTGCTGGTGGTGGGCACGACGCTGCTCACGTTGACGACCAGCCCGGTCCAACTCTCCGGTGGGCTCGAGCGGGTGCTCGCGCCGCTGAAGCTGCTTCACGTTCCCGTGGGGGATCTGGCGATGACGCTGTCCATCGCGCTGCGGTTCATCCCCACGACCGCCGAGGAGGCTGAGGGGATCGTCATGGCCCAACAGGCCCGCGGCGCCGTGTTCGACAAGGGCGGGCCGGTGGCGCGCGCGCGGGCGTACGCGCCGGTGCTGGTGCCGCTGTTCTTCCAACTGTTTCGCCGAGCTGACGCGCTCGCTACTGCGATGGAGGCGCGCTGCTACCGGGGCACCGAAGGCAGGACGCGAATGAAAGAGGACCGCATGGGGGCCGGCGACTGGATGGCGATGATCGGCATCGGAGCGGCGCTCGCGCTGGCGGGATGGTTCCTGTGAGCGGCGGTAACCCTGTCGCCGGCCTCGGGTCGACCGTGCTCACGCTCGCGTACGACGGCGCCGCGTTCCACGGGTTCGCGCGCCAGCCCGGGCTGGTCACTGTACAGGGCAGGCTCGAGGAGGCGCTCGGCGTTGCATGCCGGCGCAAGATCGCGACGGCTGTCGCCGGGCGCACCGATGCTGGAGTCCATGCGCTGGGGCAGGTCGTCAGCTTCGAGGCGCGCGATGACGACCCCGACCCTCACACGCTGCCGCGCTCCATGAACGCGCTCGCGGGCCACGACATCGTGGTGACCGCTGTGCGCCGCGCCCGGCCTGGCTTCTCGGCGCGCTACGACGCCGTTGCACGCGAATACCGCTACCTTCTGGTGCCGGGGCCGATACCGCCGCTCGCGACCGCAGGCCGCGCCTGGTGGACGAAGCGCACGCTGGATCTTGCGGCGATGCGAGAGGGCGCGCAGCACCTGGTGGGGGAGCACGACTTCCGGAGTTTCTGCGTCAGCGGCAGCGCGGAGGGCAAGCGTACCGTCCGCGACATCGAGTCCATCGACATCCGTCCGGCCTGCGAACTCGGCGAGCACGTCGTCGTGGTGCGGATCGTCGGGCGCAGTTTCCTGCATTCCATGGTCCGCATCGTCACCGGCTCCCTCGTGCAGGTCGGTTTGGGGCGCCGGGACCCCGCTTGGGTGGAGGAGGCGCTCTCCGCCTGCGAACGCGACGCGGCCGGGATCACGGCCCCTCCGCACGGGCTCACACTGTGGAATGTGGCGTACCCCGAGGACAGCTGGCTCTAGGCGCAAGGGCGGTGCGGTCCACGCGGCCCCGGGCTGGGTGGTAGAGTCATGGATACGCCCGGTAGCGTTGGTTTGCGTTGACGTGGGAGGGGTGCGCGTGGCAGACTGTGACGGTTCGTTCCACGGAGCCCCGTAACCTCTTGGAACTCAACGAACACGCATCTCACATGTATGCATGCTGTAGGGAGAACGAGTGAAGACGTACCACGCCAAGGTCGGTGAAGTCGAGCGCGAATGGCTGCTCGTCGACGCAACCGACATGACGCTCGGCCGCCTCGCGAGCGAGGTCGCCCAGATCCTGAAGGGCAAGCGCAAGCCTGCCTACACGCCGCACATCGACACCGGTGACTTCGTCATCGTCGTCAATGCGTCGAAGATCAAGGTCACGGGCAACAAGCTCACGGACAAGAAGTACTTCCGCCACACCGGTCACCCGGGCGGCCTCAAAGAGGTCTCGCTCGAGGTCCAGCTGGCGAAGTTCCCCGAGCGCGTCATCGAGCACGCGGTCAAGGGCATGCTTCCCAAGAACACGCTCGGGCGCGCTATGGGCATGAAGATGCACGTGTATGCAGGCCCCGAGCACAAGCATCAGGCCCAGAAGCCCCGTCAGATCACCCTGGAGGGTTAGTCAGTATGGCTGATAAGGCTGTTTACCAGGGCACCGGTCGCCGCAAGACCTCGGTCGCGCGCGTCCGCCTCATGCCCGGCACCGGAACCGTTACCGTCAACGGGCGCGACGCCGCCGCGTACTTCGGCCGCGCAGTTCTCATGACGCTGGTGGAGGCGCCCTTCAAGGTGACCGACACCGAGGGCAAGTTCGACGTCATCGCCAAGCTCGAGGGCGGTGGGCTGTCCGGTCAGGCCGGGGCTCTTCGCCACGGCATCGCCCGCGCACTGCTGCTTGCCGGCGACGACTATCGTGCTGACCTCAAGAAGGAAGGCCTCCTGCGCCGCGACCCGCGTATGGTCGAGCGCAAGAAGTACGGCCTGAAGAAGGCGCGCAAGAAGCCGCAGTTCAGCAAGCGCTAGCGCGAGAGTCACGAACCTCTCGGAGGCCCGCCCCTTCCTCACCGAAGCGGCGGGCCTCCGCGCGTGGGGTATCATCCGACACACATCCCGGGCCCGCCCCTCAGCCCGGCCTCCGCACCCGAAAGGCCGTCTCGACTATGCCCCGACTCTTCGGGACCGACGGCGTGCGCGGCATCGCGAACGCCGACCTCACCCCCGAGCTCGCTCTGCGTCTCGGAGAAGCGGCAGGGACCCTGCTGCGCCGATCCGGCCGCGGCCGGATCGTCATCGGCAAGGACACGCGTATCAGCGGGGACATGCTCGAGGCCGCTCTGGCGGCAGGCGTCTGCGCTTCCGGCTGTGACGTGCTGCTCGCGGGGATCGTCCCGACGCCGGCGGTCGCGCTCCTCGTGCGCGAGCTGGGCGCCGACGCGGGAGTCGTCATCTCGGCATCCCATAACGCGGCGCCCTACAACGGGATCAAGTTCTTCGACGCCGACGGGTTCAAGTTGCCAGACGAGGTCGAGGACCGCTTGGAGGCGCTGGCGCTGGCAGACGCCGGGCGCGATCGTCCCACCGCCGGCGACATCGGTACGGTGCGCGTGATCGAGGACGCCATCGAGCGCTACATCGCGCACGCTGTCGCGACCGTTCCCGGCCGCCTCGACGGGCTCAAGGTCGCGCTCGACTGCGGGCACGGCGCCTCGGCGCGCACGAGTGAGGCCGCGCTGCGCGCTCTGGGAGCCGACGTCGTTGCGATCAACTGCGACTGGGACGGCACCGATATCAACAAGGAATCCGGCTCCACGCACCTCGGGCCGCTCTCGGATCTTGTGCGGAGCTGCGGCGCCTCGCTCGGGATCGCGCACGACGGGGACGCCGACCGCACGCTCGCAGTCGACGAGCTGGGTGGCGTGGTGGACGGCGACCGCATCATGGCGATCTGCGCGGCGCGTCTGCACGAGGAGGGCGCCCTGAGCGGCGACAGCGTTGTCGGCACGGTGATGACCAACATGGGTTTCGATGTGGCGATGGGCGAGCTGGGGATATCGGTCGCCAAGGCGCAGGTGGGCGACCGGTACGTGCTCGACCTCATGCGGCGGACCGGATCGGTGCTGGGCGGGGAACAGTCCGGGCACGTGATCTTCCTCGCACACACGACGACCGGTGACGGCCTCATCACGGCGTTGCAGCTCGCGCATGCGGTCGCTGCGGCCGGCCGGCCGCTCTCCGAACTCGCCGCGCTGGTCCGGCCGTTCCCTCAGGTGCTGATCAACGTGCGCGTCTCCGACTCCGCACGCATCTCGACCCACCCCGACCTTCTCGCCGCGGTCGCGGACGAGGAGGCGCGCCTCGGCGACGAAGGGCGCGTGCTCGTGCGGGCAAGCGGGACCGAGCCGCTCGTTCGCGTGATGGTGGAGGCGACCGATGCGGATGTGGCCGCGGCGGTCGCCGACCGTTTGGCAGCGCTGGCCGGCTCGCTCGCCTGAAGCCGTCCTGACCGCCACGGGCGGTCGCGACCGCGCCTGGCGCCGTCACCGAACCGTGACCGCCGAGCGCCGCGCGGTTTGCTAGCATGGGCGGTGGCCGCCACCCGCGGCCGGAGAGCGAAGCCGCTCCGGAAGGAGAGATGCGACGAGACTGGAAGCAGTGCGGCACCACTGAAGCGCCGGGACTGCGCGAGAGATGCGCAGTCGACGAGGCGAGGGCTCATCGAAAGATTCGGCGGATGGCCCTCCGGCACCTCCCGATGTCGAGACCGCTCCGACAAAGCCTGCGGGTGACCGCAGAGACAAAACGGCGGCGGAACCGGGACACGCACGCGCCATCGCGCGTAGCCGGCCTGTGCAGGGCGCTCCTCTCACGGGGATACTCACGCCCAAGAGCCCTGTGTCGGCATATCCTTGATCTGAGACGACCGGGAGGTCATACATATGTGTGGCATCGTTGGCTACGTGGGTCCACGTCGGGCCACCGACGTGTTGCTGGGAGGGCTCGCTCGACTGGAGTACCGCGGATACGACTCCGCCGGCGTTGCGGTGGCGGAGGGCGGGGAGCTTGAGATCGTCCGGCGCGTGGGCAGGCTCGCGAACCTTCGCGATGCGCTCAGCGCACACCCCCTCACTTCGAGCGTCGGCATCGGGCACACCCGCTGGGCCACCCACGGGCGTCCGAACGAGGAGAACGCCCATCCGCACGCCGACTGCGACCGCACCGTGGCCGTGGTCCACAACGGCATCATCGAGAACTACTCCGAGCTGCGGGAGGAGCTTGCTGCGGCGGGCCACATCCTGCGCAGCGAGACCGACACCGAGGCGATCGCACACCTGATCGAGAGCTACTACGAGGGTGACCTGGCCGCCGCAGTGCGCAAGACGCTCGCGCGCCTCGAGGGAAGCTACGCGCTCGCCATCGTGCACGCCAGCGAACCGGGCACGATCGTCGCCGCGCGCAAGGACTCGCCGCTGATCATCGGCCTCGGCGAGGCCGAGAACGTCGTGGCCAGCGATATCCCGGCGGTGCTCGAGTACACGCGCCGCGTGCTCGTTCTGCATGACGGCGAGATCGCGGTCGTGACGGCGGACGGCGTCGAGGTGCAGTGCGCGGACGGGTCGGTCGTCGCCGACCAGGAGATCATCGATGTGCAGTGGGACCTCGAGGCCGCCGAGAAGGGCGGATACGAGGACTTCATGCTCAAAGAGATCCACGAGCAGCCGCACGCTTTGCGCGAGACGCTGCGCGGGCGGATGAGCGACTCCGGCGAGATCCAGCTCTCCGAGCTCGACATGTCGCCTGAGCAGGTGGCCGGTATCGACCGTGTGTTCATCATCGGGTGCGGCACCTCGTACCACGCGGGCCTCGTGGCCAAGAGCCTGATCGAGCGGTGGGCGCGAATCCCGGTCGAGGTCGACGTCTCCAGCGAGTTCCGGTACCGCGACGCGATCATCGACGACGACACGCTCGTGGTGGCCGTGACCCAGTCGGGGGAGACAGCCGACACTCTCGCAGGGGTGCGCGAGGCGCGTGACCGCGGCGCGAAGGTGATCGCGATCTCGAACGTTGTGGGCTCCCGTGTGACGCGCGAGAGCGACGGCGTCATCTACACGCACGCGGGTCCCGAGATCGGCGTGGCGGCGACCAAGACGTTCACCGCGCAGATCGCCGCTCTCACGGTGCTGGCCCTCAAGCTCGCGCAGGCCAACGGCGCACTGTCCCAGGAGCGCGTGCTGGCCCTGTGGGAGGAGCTGCTGACCGTGCCTGAGGTCGTCGAGGCCCAGCTCGGGAGCGCGGACACGATGGAGGACTGTGCGGCGCTGTTCGCCGACGCCCCCTCGTCGTTGTTCCTCGGCAGGGGGATGGGCGTGCCTGTGGCCATGGAGGGCGCGCTCAAGCTCAAGGAGATCAGCTACATCCACGCGGAGGCCTACGCCGCCGGCGAGATGAAGCACGGGCCGATCGCGCTGCTCGTCGAGGGGATGCCAATCGTCGCCGTGGCGACCCAGGGCCCCACCTACGAGAAGGTCGTCAGCAACGTGCAGGAGGTGCGCGCCCGCGGCGCCAACGTGATCGCTGTGGCCACCGCCGGTGACGACGAGATCCGGCGTCAGGCGGAGTGCGTGCTCTACGTCCCTCGTGTCAGCGACGCGCTGTCCGCCATCCCCGCATCCGTGCCACTGCAGCTGCTCGCATACCGCATCGCGAAGGCGAGGGGCTGCGACGTGGACCAGCCGCGCAACCTCGCCAAGTCGGTCACGGTGGAATAGATGATCACGGGACTCGGGGTCGACATCGTCGAGATCGGCCGCATGGCCACAGCGCTTCAGCGCCATCCCGGGATGCGGGAGCGGCTGTTCTCGGCCGAGGAGCGGGCCTATTGCGACAAACGCAACCGCCCGGAGATCCACTACGCGCTGCGCTTCGCCGCGAAGGAGGCGGTGCTCAAGGCGCTCGGGACGGGGTTCGCGGGCATGAAGTTCACCGACGTCGAGGTGGTCCGGGACGCGGGCGGCCGGCCGACGCCGCGGCTGTCGGGGCGGGCCCAGGAAGTCGCCGACGAGCTCGGTGTCGTAGAGTTGCACCTGTCGTTGTCCTACACGCATACGACCGCGGTGGCATCCGCGGTCGCGATCACGACGCGGAAGGCCGACAGCGCGGAGCTCGACCCCGAGAAGCGTCGCGCCGCGGCCTTCAAGGACGCACGGGCGCTCCTCGACGACCTGGAGCCACCCGCCGTCTGATACCGCACCGTTCGCTGGGGGGAGTGAACATGCGTCACCTGCTCACAGAGGAACAAGCGCGCGCGGCTGAGGCGGCCGCGGTCGCTGCCGGTACGTCGCTGGCGCAGTTGATGGACCGCGCGGGCGCAGCGGTGGCCGCAGAGGCGGCCTCGCTCGCGCCGGAAGGCCGCATCGTCGTCATGGCAGGCCCCGGCAATAACGGTGGCGACGGCTGGTCCGCGGCGTCCAAGTTGCATGCGGCCGGGCGGGACGTGATCGTCCTGACGTCGGCCGAGCCCGACTCGATGTCGTCTCCCGCGCGCGAGACGGTCCGTGCCGCATTGGAGGCAGGCGTGCCGTGGCTGCACGTCGACGCTGCTGCGGATGCGGCAGCCACGCTCGCGAGTGCCGACCTCATCGTCGATGCGCTCCTCGGCATCGGGCTGCACGGCGTTCCCCGTCAGCCCTACGCGGGACTCATCACGGCCATCGGCGAGACCGCCGCCCTCGTTCTCGCGGTCGACGTCCCTTCGGGTGTGGACAGCGACACCGGCGCCGCCCTTGGTCCGGCCGTCGCCGCGGACGTCACCGTCACCTTCTCGGCTCCCAAGATCGGGTGCGTGCTGCAGCCTGGCGCGTCGCTCGCGGGCGAGTTGCGTTGCGTGGACATCGGGGTTCCTGCCGACGCGCTGTTCTTCGACGGTGCGCTCGAGTCGTGGGACGTCTCCGGCTATGCCGCGTGCCTGCCCCGTCCTCACTGGGACGACCGCAAGGGAACGCGCGGCCGCGTGCTCATAGTGGGTGGCACCCCGGGGCTCACCGGCGCGGTCTGTCTCGCCGCGAACGGGGCGTTGCGCTCCGGAGCCGGATACGTGGCTGTGGCGGTCCCGGCCCCGGCGCTCGCGGTCGTCGAGGCCAAACTGACGGCACCGGTGAAGTGGGCGCTGCCCGCCGAGGCGGACGGATCTCTGCGCCCGGAAGCGGTCGAATGGGTGCTGGAGGCCGCGACGCGCTTCGACGCGGTCGTTCTCGGCCCCGGGATCGGCCGCAGCCCATCCACCTGCGAGGCGGTGCGGGCCATCGTCGAGCGCCTGGAGGTGCCGTTGCTCGTCGATGCCGATGCGCTGTACGCGCTCGGCGACGATATGGCGCTGGTGGCGTCCCGCGTGGCCCCGACGGTTCTCACCCCCCACTCAGCCGAGGCGGCGCGCCTGCTCGCAACTTCGCCGGAACTGGTCGATGCGGGGCGGCCCGCTGCGGTACGCGCCTTGGCGGCGGGCGGGGCGACCGCGGTGCTCAAGGGCCCGGCGACGCTGATCGCGCAAAGCGGTCGCGTCGCGGTGAACCCCACCGGCGGGCCTGGCCTGGCGACGTTGGGCACCGGCGACGTCCTTTCGGGCATCATCGGCGCCATGCTCGCGCGCGGCATGCTCGCCTTCGACGCAGCGGTGCTCGGCGCCTTCCTGCACGGCGCTGCGGGAGATGCAGCATCACGTGACCTGACAGCGGTTTGTTGCACCGCCGAGGATGTGGTTGGATATCTGCCTGAGGCTGTCCGGACACTCATGGAGTCGGACGGTCCCACGAACCAACGGAGGGACCCACGATGACGGAACTCGTCGCCCGCGACATCATGACGGCCGATCCTGTGACCGTTTCACCCGACCTGTCCGTGACCGACGCCGCGCACCTCATGTCCGAGCGCCGGATCGGTGCCCTTCCCGTCGTGGAGAAGGGCGTCATGGTCGGCCTCGTCACCGAAGGCGACCTGATCATGCAGGACGTGCGCGTCCACTTCCCGACGTATCTCAGCCTGCTGGGCGGCTACGTGTTCGCCCCCGGCGCCAACGAGCGGTTCGAGTCCTCGCTGCGCAAGGCGGTCGCAGCCAGCGTCAGCGACGTCATGACCCGCGAGCCGATCACGGTCACTGCCGACGCTCTCGTGAGCGACATCGCGACGCTCATGGTGGAGCGCGACATCGCACGCATCCCCGTGATGGACGGCGGCTCGGTCGTCGGCATCATCAGCAAGTCCGACATAGTCCGCTCTCTGGCGGGCTGACGCAGCCGTGCAGACAGCCGACCGCCGCTGGGCGTGGGCAGAGGTCGATCTCGGCGCCGTGGGGCGCAACGTGGGCACCCTGCGCGCGTCTCTGGCCCCGGGCGCGAGGCTCATGGCGGTCGTGAAGGCTGACGGTTACGGGCATGGCGCCGGCGAGGTCGCGCGCGCGGCTCTGCGTTCGGGGGCAGACCGCATCGGGGTCGCGACGCTGGAAGAGGCGTTGCGCCTTCGGGCGGCGGGGCTGACCGCGCCGCTCCACCTGTTGTCCGAGGCGCCGCCGCGCTCCGCCGACCGCATCGTGGAGGCCGGCATCATCGCGACGCTGTTCTCCGCCGACTTCGCGTCGGCTCTGTCGCGGGCGGCCGCAGCACAGCAGCGGCCGGCTCCGTTCCACCTGAAGGTCGAGACCGGCATGAACCGTATCGGCGTGCGCGCCGAGGACGCCGCGGACTTCGTGGAGTCGCTGCGCGGACTGCCCGGGATCTCGCTTCAGGGGACGTTCACGCACTTCGCCACCGCCGACGTCCCCGGTGACTGGGAGTTCGAGCGCCAGCTCGAACGGTTCAGGGCCACGCTCGCGGAGTTCCGTCGGCGGGGGATCGACCCGGGGATCGTGCACGCCGCCAACAGCGCGGCGACGATCCTGCATCCGGAGACCCACTTCGACATGGTCCGTTGCGGGATCGCCCTGTACGGGCTGCATCCCGACGCGAGCACGCATGGCCGCATCGCGCTCGCGCCTGCGATGAGCGTTAAGGCGCGCGTCACGCGCGTGGCCAGACTCGCGATGGGGGAGGGCGTGAGCTACGGCATGACGTGGCACGCCGCCGCTCCCACGACCGTCGCGACACTCCCCATCGGATATGCTGACGGCATTCGCAGATCGCTCTCGAACACGATGCATGTGCTCGTCGGGGGCAGGCCGTGCCGGCAGGTCGGCCGCGTGTGCATGGACCAGCTCATGGTCGAGGTCCCGCGCGGCCTGGAGGTCGCCGTGGGCGACGAGGCGGTCCTGATCGGGCGGCAGGGGAGCGAGGAGC
This sequence comes from Coriobacteriia bacterium, assembly GCA_023252055.1. Taxonomy (GTDB): domain Bacteria; phylum Actinomycetota; class Coriobacteriia; order Anaerosomatales; family PALSA-660; genus PALSA-660. The sequence continues at coordinate 11,542 of JAHEXP010000012.1, read as the reverse complement.
TCACGCTCGAGCAGATGGCCGCGCTCGCGAACACGATCGACTACGAGATCGCGTGTGGGTTGGGCGCGCGCCTCGGTAAGGTGTACCTGGGGGAGGGCGACCGTTCGGAATCGGACGGATAGTCTTGCAGGAATCACCAGCCGCGTGTGGAACTCAACCACCAGAGGCGACGTGCGCGTCGCTTCCGCTGTGCTGCATGGAAGGTGCGGGGACGAAAACGAACAGGCCCCGCGTTCGAACTGACCGAGAGGAGATGCCGTGGTCGACGACAAGGTGCTGGAGGAGATCAACTTCCACCAGGACGTCGTAGAGCACGACAGCGCGTCGCCGCTTCACCGTATCCGCGAGAAGGAGATGGAGATCTCCGGCCGGGTGCTCAAGTCGAAGCAGAAGGCGGACGAGATCGTCTCTGAGGCGCGCCGCAAGGCCGCTGAGATCATCGCGAAGGGCGAGACCGAGGGCGACAAGCTCGCACGCGATGCGGAGACGGCTGCGCTGGTCGAGGCCGACAAGGAAGCTGCCGCACTTCGCACGAAGGCGGCCGCAGAAGCGGCCGCGATGGAGGAAGCTCTGGCGGTGCGCCGTGCAATCGCGGTCGACGCCATCGTTGCAGCCGTAACGCAGGTCTGACCGCCCACAACAACTGGGCGGTCCTGACGAGGGGGTGAGGCGCGTGCTCGTCCCGATGGCACGGGTCGAGATCATCGGACCGAAGAACCGCTTCTTCGAAGTGGTGACGCTGCTCCATGAGCAGGGCACACTGCATATCGAGGATCTCACGAAGAAGATCGGTAGCGGTGAGATGCCTGTCGAACAGATGGCTGTTGCCGTCGGACAGGCGGGGGAACGCGAGCGGATGGAGGATCTTCTCATCCGCGTTCGCGCGATCATCAAGGCGTTGCACCTTCCCGGCACGACGATCGATGAGGTCGCGCGCCAGAAGGAGTACCTGAAGCTGTGGAAGCTCGGGTCGGCGGAGCTCTCCGACGAGGTCGTCAAGGTCATCGACGAGGTCGAGGAGCGCACCGCAACGCTCGCGCAGTCCCAGTCCGAGATCGAGAACGAGATCTCGCTGCTGGGCCGCTACGAGCCGATCCTCCACAAGATCCAGCCGCTCGCCCGCCAGATCGTCACGACCGGGGCGTTCGACTCCGTCGCACTCCTCGTGGAGCGCCGCTACAAGGGGCTCCTCGAGCAGCTGAAGGAAGAACTCGACACGATCACGCACAAGCAGTGCGACATCGTGTCCACCGACGTGGATGAAGACACCACGGCGGCCATCGTCGTCTTCTCGCGCACGTACTCCGAGCCGGTGCACAAGTTCCTGGCGATGGAGAACGTCAACCAGATCCGCCTCCCGAACGACATGCAGGGCCTGCCGTTCGATCAGGCGTACGAGTCCATCCGCGAGCGCCGCAAGACGCTGCCGGACGAGCTCAAGGCGATCCGGCTCGAGCTCGAGTCGATGTCGGCCAAGTGGCTGCTTCGCCTCACCACCATCCGTGACGTGCTGACCGACAAGATCGACGAGATCGCGGCCATCCCGAAGTTCGGGCAGACCGAGTACGCTTTCGTCATCACCGGCTGGCTCCCCGTCTCGGACCTCTCCACGCTGGAGAAGGACGTTCAGGCCAACTTCGGCATGGACGTCATCATCAACCGCAAGGAGATCACTGAGAAGGACATGGAGGAGACTCCGGTCCAGCTCGACAACCCTGCCGCGATGAAGCCGTTCGAGTTCATCCTGAACGCCCGCGGACTTCCGCGGTACGGCACGCTGGATCCGACCTGGTCGCTGTTCCTGTTCTTCCCGGTGTTCTTCGGGATGATCGTCGGCGACATCGGCTACGGCCTGCTCTACCTCATCCTCGTTCTCTGGCTGCGCGCCAAGTTCAAGGACAACGAGGGCATCCAGACCGCCACGTCGATCCTCGGCCCGGCGGCGACGATGTGCATCGTCTTCGGTATCTTCTACGGTGAGTTCTTCGGCGATACGCTCGGCAAGGAGATGCTGAACCTCATCGTCCCGATCAACCACATCGGGCCGCTCATGCTTCCGTTCACACTGCCGTTCGCCCGTGAGACGCTGTACATGGAGTTCATGTACCTCGCGCTCGCGGTCGGCGTGATCCAGATCCTGCTCGGGCTCACACTGGGCGTGATCAACGCGGTCCGCACGAAGAACAAGCACCACCTGCAGGAGCGCGGCGGCATCCTTGTGCTGCTCGTCGCGATGGGCATCGCGATCGTCGTCGGGGTCGCCGGATCGTCGCTCGGCACGGTCGGCCTCGTCGGACAGTTCGTGTTCGCCGCGATCGCCTTCGGCGGATTCATCTTCGCCGTCAAGGGCGGTGGAGTCATGGGCGTCGTGGAGACGGTCGAGTCCGTCACCCACATCGCGAGCTACATCCGTATCATGGCCGTCGGTCTCGGAGGCGCCATCTTCGCCTCCGCCATCAACGGGATCGTCGTGGACATGTCGAAGGGCGGCGGCGCAGGCATCATCATGGGCGTCCTGCTCGGAGTCGTCCTCCACGCGCTGAACCTGCTCATCTCCGCGTTCAGCCCGGCGATCCATGCAATGCGTCTCAACTTCCTCGAGTTCTTCGGGAAGTTCTTTGAGGCTGGAAACACGCAGTACAGTCCGTTCCGCAAGACAGGAAGAGAAGGGCAAGCATGATGGACAAGCGTCTCACGAAGGTTCTGTCAGCAGGAGTGTTCTTGACCGCGTTGCTGGTTCCGGCGATGGCTTTCGCGGCGGAAGTAACAGCCCCTGTCGCATGGCAGGAAGCTGTCGGCAAGGCTCTGGCCGCCGGCCTCGCAATGGGCCTCTCTGCGCTGGGCGCCGCCTACGCGCAGGCCAAGATCGGTTCTGCCGGCGCCGGCACGCTCGCCGAGCGTCCTGAGGTCGCGATCTGGGTCATCACCCTCCAGGCGCTGCCGGAAGTCATCGTGCTCCTGGGCTTCGTGTCCGCGATCATGATCAAGGGCTAGAGACTCTCCATTAAGACGCAAGGAAAGCAGGGGAGTCCGGTATGGCAATCGAAGACATCTTCATAGCGCTTGAGGAGCAGGGCGAGCAGGAGAGCCGCGAGACGGTCGATGCGGCTCACGAGCAGGCTCACGGCATCAAGGAAGACGCCGAGGAGCAGGCGAAGCTCATCCGCGACACCAGGGTCGAGGCGGCTCGCGCCAATGCGACGCTGAAGTCGGCACGCTCGGTCAACTCCGCGCGCCTCGAAGGCCGTCGTGCCGTCGCAGGTGTCAAGGAGCGCGCCATCGTGCAGGCGTTCGACGAGGCGCTCGCGAAGCTCGCGTCCGTCCGTTCGGGTGCCGGCTACCCTGCGCTGTTCCGTGCGCTCGCTGAGGAAGCGGTCGCCGGGCTCGATGGGGAGCTGGTGCTGTTGGTCGATCCGGCCGACGCGTCGCTCGCTGAGGACTTCGTGAAGTCGTCGGGTCTCAGCGCCAGTGTGGATGCGACCGGCTCGACGCGCGGCGGTCTCACCGTCGTCGCCGACGGCGGTAGCATGCTGCGGCGCAACACGCTCGAGGACCGTCTGGCGAAGTTCAAGACGCTGGGCCAGTCCGAGATCGCGGAGGTCCTGTCCGCATGAGTGCACAGGTGGCCACGAAAGCACCGACGCCGGGCCGTGACTACGGCTACGGCAACGCGCGCGTGCGCGGGATGCGCTCACGGCTGCTGACCGCGCACTACTTCGACGAGCTCATGTGCCACACCGATATCAGTAAGATCATCGGAATGCTCATCCAGACGGGGTACGGTCCCGACATCGAGACCGCGATCATCCATGGCCGCACTCCGGCCGCGATGGACGAGGCCCTGCGAGCGAACATGGTCGAGAACTTCCAGAAGGTGATGGGCTTCCTGAACGCGGAGGCGCACACACTGGTGGGTACGCTGCTCGGCCGCTGGGACATGTTCAACGTCAAGTCGATCATCCGCGGCAAGCACATGCATTTGAAGCCCGAGGAGATCGAAGACGGCCTGTACGCCGTCGGCGCCCTGACCCCCACCGACCTTCACGTCCTGGTCGGCCTGGAGGACATCCGCGCAGTTGTCGACACGCTCGTCACGTGGGAGTCTCCCTACGCCGTCCCTCTGCGGGAGAACCTCGCCGCATACGGCGAGGGCGGCAACCTGGCGACTCTGGAACTCGCGCTCGACCGGTACTACTTCAGCTGGGCCGCGTCGCGTCTGACCGGCCGCCGCTCGAACACGGTACTCGCGCGCCGGATCCTGGGCCTTCAGGCCGACTCGGTGAACCTTCTGACGGTGTTCCGGTTGCTCAAGAGCGACATCGGCGACATCGATCCGAAGAGCTTCTTCCTGCCGGGCGGGGCCCATGTGGACGAGGCGCTGTTCAGTACGCTCGCAGCGATGTCGGATGTTGACGAAGTGCTCGACGGCCTCAAGAACACGCCGTACGCACGGCAGCTCGAGGCGGTCATCGCCACATACGTCGACGAAGGCTCGCTGTCGGTGTTCGAACGAGCGTTGGAGGACTTCGTGATGCGCAAGGCGCTTGATGCCGGGCGCGGCGATCCTCTGGGCGTCGGGATCACGATCGGTTACCTGTGGGCGAAGCAGAACGAGATCACGAACCTGCGGATCATCGTCAAGGGCACGTCTGTCGGCATGCCCGCAGACCGCATGCGGAAGGAACTCATCCTTGTATAAGCTCGTCGTCCTGACCGACCCGGAGCACGCGGACGGCTTTCGCCTGTCCGGGTGCGACGTGGTCGTGGCGGAGTCGCCGGAAGAGGCGCGCCGTTCGCTGTCCGCGCTCGTCGACGACGACACGAGCGGCATCATCGCCGTGAACGAGGCCTTGATGACCGCAGTGGACGAGCGTCTGCAGCGCAAGATCGACTCGATCTACCGCCCGATCGTGGTCTCCCTGCCGATCAAGGAAACGCTGAGCATCGGCGAGGACCACAGGGCTTACTTGTCACGCCTGATCCGTCGGGCAATCGGATTCGACATAACACTGAGGCGAGGATAGATGATCGCAGGAAGCATCTCCAAGATCACCGGCCCCGTCGTCGTGGCCGCCGGCATGACCGGCGCCAAGATGTACGACGTCGTTCGCGTAGGCGCGCAGGGGCTCATGGGTGAGGTCATCCGGCTCGAGGCTGACCACGCGACGATCCAGGTCTACGAGGACACCTCGGGGCTCATGGTCGGGCACCCGGTCGAGTCGACCGAGGCGCCGCTGACCGTCGAGCTCGGCCCGGGTCTTCTGTCGTCGATCTACGACGGCGTGCAGCGCCCGCTGCCGGTCATCGCAGAGCAGAGTGGCGACTTCATTCTGCGCGGTACGGTGGCCTCCGCGCTCGACCGTACCAAGCTGTGGCCGTTCGTGACCGTGGCTGAGGTCGGCGCCGATCTGGTCCAGGGCGACGTGCTGGGCACGGTCCAGGAAGGCAAGACCATCGTCCACAAGGTCATGGTCCCGCCCAAGAGGTCCGGCAAACTCGCGTGGGTCATCCCTTCGGGCGACTACAACGTCGATACCGTCGTTGCCCGGCTGGAAGACGGCACCGAGTTCACGATGACGCAGCGCTGGCCGGTCCGTGAGGGCCGTCCGTACGTGCGCAAGCTGGATCCGACGACCCCGTTCACCACGGGCATGCGGATCCTCGACACGTTCTTCCCGATCGCCCTCGGCGGCAACGCCATCATCCCGGGCGGTTTCGGCACGGGGAAGACGGTCACGCAGCAGTCGCTCGCCAAGTGGGCCGACGTCGACATCATCGTCTACATCGGCTGCGGCGAGCGCGGCAACGAGATGACCGAGGTGCTCACCGAGTTCCCGGAACTCGACGACCCGCGCACCGGCGCTCCGCTGATGGACCGTACGGTTCTCGTCGCCAACACCTCGAACATGCCGGTCGCCGCACGTGAGGCGTCCATCTACGTCGGCGCGACGCTGGCCGAGTACTACCGCGACATGGGCTACGACGTCGCCATGATGGCGGACTCCACGTCCCGTTGGGGCGAGGCGCTCCGTGAGGTCTCCGGTCGACTCGAGGAGATGCCGGGTGAGGAAGGCTACCCTGCCTACCTCGCGACCCGTCTCGCTTCGTTCTACGAGCGGTCCGGCCGTGTCAAGACGCTCGGCAGCGGCGAAGACCGCGTGGGCTCGGTCACGATGGTCGGCGCTGTCTCGCCGGCAGGCGGCGACATGTCCGAGCCGATGACGCAGAACTCCCTGCGCGTCACCGGTGCGTTCTGGGCGCTCGACACTTCGCTGGCCCACCGCCGTCACTTCCCGGCCATCAGCTGGACCAAGAGCTACACGCTGTTCCTCGGCCAGGTGCGCGGCTGGTACGAGAGCAACGTCGCTGGCGACTGGGTGTCCTATCGCGATCGCGCGATGTTCATCCTGCAGAAGGAGACGGAGCTCCAGGAGATCGTGCAGTTGGTCGGACCGGACGCCCTTCCTGAGTCCGAGAAGATCATCCTGGAGGTCGCGCGCATGCTGCGCGAGGACTTCCTGCAGCAGTTCGCGTTCGACGAGGTCGACGCGTACTGCCCGCCGCTGAAGGCGTATTGGATCCTCAAGGTCATCCTCGCGTTCTCGGATGCGTCCGTTGCGGCCCTGAACCGGGGCGTCTCGCTCCGCCAGATCCTCGAGCTCCCGATCCGCGACAAGATCGCCGGATTCAAGACCACCCCGCACGAAGAGGCGATCGAAGAGATGAAGACCTACACCACCACGCTCGCCGAAGACATCGCCGGAATCGAGGTGCTCTAGATGACGCCGACCGCTGAAGAGACCTCGAGTCGCTCCCTCCTGTCGACCGACTACCGGACCCTCGAGTACGTCACGGGACCTCTGATCTTCGTGCACAACGTGCACAACGTGGCATACAACGAGATGGTCTCCATCTCGATGCCGGACGACAGCATCCGCACCGGTCAGGTCCTGGAGATCTCCGGCGACATCGCCGTCATCCAGGTCTTCGAAGGCACCCGCGGCATCGACGTCGACAAGACGACCGTTCGCTTCCTCGAAGAGGTCGCCAAGGTCGAGGTCGCGCCCGAGCTGCTGGGCCGCGTGCTCAACGGCACCGGCAAGCCGATCGACGGTGGCGCCCCGGTCATCCCTGAGAAGCGCCTCGACATCACCGGTTCACCGATCAACCCGTACCGCCGCGAGCAGCCGGCCGACTTCATCGAGACCGGCGTTTCCGCGATCGACGGCCTCAACACGCTCGTCCGTGGCCAGAAGCTCCCGATCTTCTCGGGTTCCGGCCTTCCCGCAAACGACCTCGCCGCGCAGATCATCCGCCAGGCGCGCGTCGGCAGCGGGGAAGAGTTCGCGATCGTGTTCGGCGCGATGGGCATCACCCACCGCGAGGCCGCGTTCTTCATGCAGCAGTTCGAGGACACCGGAGCGCTCGAGCGCGTCGTGTTCTTCATGAACCTCGCCGACGACCCGACGGTCGAGCGTCTGCTCACCCCGAAGGTCGCCCTCACCGTCGCCGAGTACCTGGCGTTCGAAAAGGGCATGCAGGTCCTCGTCGTCCTTTCGGACATGACGAACTACTGCGAGGCGCTCCGCGAGGTCTCGACCGCACGCGAAGAGGTGCCGGGACGCCGTGGCTACCCGGGCTACATGTACACCGACCTCTCCATGATCTACGAGCGCGCCGGCCGCATCAAAGGCAACAAGGGCTCGGTCACGCAGCTCCCGATCCTGACGATGCCCGACGACGACATCACGCACCCGATCCCCGACCTTACCGGCTACATCACCGAGGGTCAGATCGTGCTCTCGCGCCAGCTGCACCGCCGCGGCGTTTACCCGCCGATCGACGTGCTGCCGTGCCTGAGCCGCCTGATGAACCTCGGTATCGGCGAGGGCAAGACGCGTGAGGACCACCGCGCCGTGGCGAACCAGCTCTACGCTGCGTACGCCCAGGGCCGCGACCTCCGCCGTCTCGTCGCCATCGTCGGCGAGGAAGCGCTCTCCGACACGGACCGCCGGTACCTGCGTTTCGCCGACGACTTCGAGAAGACGATCATCGGTCAGGGCCAGGAAGGCCGCTCGATCGAGGGCACGCTGACCGTTGCGTGGGAGCTGCTCGCAGGTCTGCCGATGGGTGAGCTGAAGCGCGTGCGCGAGTTCATCCCGAAGTACCACCCGAACGCTGGAGACGCGAAGGGTGGGGACATCTAGCCGTGGAAGAGGTCCGGCCAACTCGGTCAGAACTCCTTGAAAGGCGGGCCCAGATCGGGCTCGCCGTCCAGGGCATGGATCTGCTCAAGCAGAAGCGCGACGCCCTGCTCATCGAGTTCATGTCCGTCATGGATGAGACGCTGCGCCTGTCCGGATCGCTGCAGAAGGCGGTTTCCGACGCGCAGTACTCTCTCGCGGTCGCGAAGTCGGTCGACGGCAACGTCTCGGTCCGCTCGGTCGCCATGGCGACCAAGGGCGAGGTCACGATCGACATGACCGGTACGAAGATCATGGGTGTGTCGGTGCCTGTCGTCACTAAGGGCCGCAGCCCGGTTCGCAGTTCGTTCACACGTGGCTACTCGATCACCGGCGTTTCCAGCCGCATCGACGAGTCCGCGGACCGCTTCGAAAAGATCCTCGACGTCATCATCGAGTACGCCGACATCGAGACGCGCCTGAAGCGCCTCGGCGAGGAGATCCAGAAGACGAACCGCCGGGTGAACGCGCTCGAGCAGATCACCGTACCGGGGCTCAAAGAACAGGTCGCCTACATCCGCCAGACGCTCGACGAGCGTGCACGCGAGGACCTGTTCCGGCTCAAGAAGGTCAAGAAGAAGATCGAGCGCAAGAAGGCCGCCCAGGCATTCGCGTAGGGGGCATCCCGGCAGCGTTCGGGCACACGTTGGAGGCGGTCCGTTGTCCCGGGGGGGATCGGACCGCCTCTCGCACATCAGGGGTGCGCCGGCGCTGTCGCCGAAGCGACGCAGGTATGGAAGAAGCGGCCGGGAGATCTCCCGGCCGCTTCCGTGTTCGTGCGTGTGGTGCGGGCTTCTAGCCCTTTTCGACGATCAGCGTATGCACGTCCCGGAGCACGTCGACGCTGTTGCGCTTGTGATTCACGAGCTCGCGGGCGAAGTTGAGTATCCGGCGCACGTCCGTGATGGACAGCGTCGAGAACCTCAGGTCCTCCCACTCGGAGTGCGCGATGTAGGCCCACAGTTCGCCGAGGACGTAGCCGATGGCTTCGATCTCGGGTCCCGTGAACTTCGACCACTCTGAGCCGAGTCCCTTGCGGAGACGCTCGCTCGCGCGCTCGACCGCCTGCGCCTTGCGGATCTGGAACGTGCGCATCCCGATCTCTTCGTCGGAGACGTCGGGACGCTGGCTGTTCATGCCCATTGGATATGACTCCCTTCCTCGCTCATGTGAGTTCGACGGACGCGCCCCGATTCCTGCTTCCACAGGAAGAGGGCGGACATCATCTAGAATGGAGCGGCCGCATCTGGGCGCGCTCCCACCCAAGGGTCGCGCGCCGCACACCGCATGGAGGAGTCCGGATGGAGTTTCTCGAGGTCATCGCCAAGAGGCGCAGCGTGCGTCACTTCAACACCAAGGTCGAGGTGACCGATGCGGATGTGACGGCGCTCCTGGAAGCGGGCACCGCGGCTCCGACGGCCGGCAATATCCAGCCGTGGCGGTTCGTCGTGGTCCGCAGCCCCGAGGCGCGGGAACGGCTCGCCCAGGCCATGGGCCAGAGGTGGGCGACGGCGGCCCCGGTCGTCATCGTGGTGTGCGTCGACCCGCGGCCCTGCGCTGCGCGCTACGGTGCGCGCGGTGAGGAGCTGTATGCGATCCAGGACAGCGCCGCGGCGGTCGTCAACATCCTGCATGCGGCGGTCGACCGCGGCCTCGCATCGTGCTGGATCGGCGCCTTCGACGATGACGCCGTCCGCGACGCGGTGGGCGTCGCGCGCCCGATCACGCCGATCGCCGTACTCCCGATCGGGAAGTCCGCCGAAGCGGCGGCCAAGCCGACACGGCGTCCTCTCGAGGAGGTCACCACGTGGCTGTAGACGGGCCGGGCGACTGCTCGTCGCTCGATGCGCTTCGCGAGCACGTCGGCGATTGCCAACGATGCGCGCTGGCCGCGACCCGCAACCGGCTGGTGTTCGGGGTCGGCGACCCTCATGCCAGGCTCATGTTCATCGGCGAGGCGCCCGGCAAGAACGAGGACCTCACCGGCGAGCCGTTCGTTGGAGCGGCGGGCAAGTTCCTCGACGAACTGCTCGATTCCATCGGCCTTCACCGGTCCCAGGTCTACATCGCGAACATGGTCAAGTGCCGTCCGCCGGGCAACCGCGATCCCGAACCGATCGAGTTGCAGACGTGCGCGCCGTTCCTCGCGCGCCAGATCGAGCTGATCGCTCCCGACGTGATCGCGACGCTCGGCCGGTTCGCGGCCCACTACGTCCTGCAGGTGACCGAGCCGATCACCACGCTGCGCGGGAAGCTCTACCACCGCGATGGCCGCAACATCGTGCCGGTGTTCCACCCGGCGGCCGCGCTCTACGACTCGTCCAAGCGCGGCGTCTTGCTCGATGACTTCCACCGCATCCGCGTCGTGCTCGACCGCGCGGAGCGTGGCGAGTGACGCCGCACCTCGCCATACGCACGGGTTCCGCCGCCGAGACCGCGCGTGCCGGGGACCTGCTGGGTTCGCTCGCGGCCCCGGGCGACGTCATCGCACTCTCCGGCGGGCTGGGTGCCGGCAAGACGGCGCTGACCCAGGGGATCGCGTCAGGCCTCGGTGTCAGCGGCCATGTACCGAGCCCCACGTTCAACATCCTGCTCGTGCACCGGGCGCCGATCCCGCTGTACCACTTCGATCTGTACCGTCTGGAGCGGGCCGGCCAGCTCGTGGACATCGACTTCTACGAGACAGTGGAGTCGGACGGGGTCTCGGTCATCGAGTGGGCCGATCGGTTCACGGGAGAGCTGCCCGACGATCGGCTCGACATCTCTCTAGAGGTGGGCGCCGGCGACGAGCGCCTGCTGAGCGTGGGCGGCACCGGGCCCCGCTCCCGGGAGTTGGCGAACCGGTGGGTATCGGCGTGGAACATGGCAAGCGAAGGCGGTTCGCGATGACGCTGTACCTCGCCTTCGACACCTCCACAGAAGAGGTGGCGATCGGTCTCGGGCTCCTGCGGCCGGAGGGCGTGCACCTCATCGGCGAGACGAACATCGATGTGCCGCGCGCCTCGCTGACGCACCTCGTGCCGGCGATCATGCGGCTTCTGCAGACCGCTGACCTGTGCATGGACGATGTCCGCGCCGTGGCAGTCGGACGCGGGCCGGGATCGTTCACCGGGGTGCGCATCGGCGTCTCGGCGGCGAAAGGAGTCGCCCAAGGGCTGGGCGTCCCGCTCTATGGGGTCAACACCTTGGATGCGATCGCGGAGCGGTTCGCCGGGCGCGTCGGGCTCGTCGGAGTGATCGGCGATGCGATGCGCCGCGAGGTCTACCCAGCGCTGTACAGGCTCGCCGACGGCGGCGTC
>JAHEXP010000011.1 GCA_023252055.1 Coriobacteriia bacterium | reverse complement strand
TCATCAACAGGGCGAGGGTCGTCTCTCGCGGTACCACCTGTCTTCACCGCCCGCGCACGCAGCTGCGGGTGGCCTCGACCCCGGTGCGATAACGGTCCGGGAGACCGACCGGCTTCCTCCGTCGCGTGGTGCAGGCGGACTGGCCGGGGACATCGGAGGGGTGGCTGGGCCGAGCGTGCGCCCTCTTCCCTCACGTCCATGATGTCGATGTGTGAACGTCCCGCGGGTCGCCCCACGAGGTGCCGCGTAGGTTACCCCCCGGGCAGGGCCGCGGTCAACTCAGCGCCTGGCGTTCACGCGCAGCCGCCGCGCCTCCGCTTCCGCGTCGGGCGCCGCGCGCCCCGCCATGAGTGCCCCCACGAACCCGGCGGCGAACGCGAGCGCCGCCCGGGCGACCGTCTCGTCCCCGTACTCGATCCGCACTCGGAACACCCCCCGGCCGTCGCGTGCGAAGTCCCAGGACGTGTCGCCGTGCAGCTGCGGCGATGAACCCGCCATCGCCATGAGCTCGAGCGCCGCGTGCTCGAAGAGGTGGGCGAGTTCGGTGTCGGCGAGTTCATCCGCGAACGACAGCCCCGCCCCGTTGTCGCAACGGTGGCCGCGCAGTCCGGGTAGCGCCGCGACGGCGGCGGCGGTCAGTCCGGGGACTTCGGAGGTTCGCAGCGGTTCGCCCGGCGCGAAGACGAGGCGCGCGCGGGCGACGCCCTCATCCAGGACGACGTCACTGACTTCCACGGGGTGCGTCAGTACTGCGCTGGCTCGACGGCCCGGCGACCGGCTATGGTGCCTGCCAGATACGCCACGCCGATCACGGCGAAGACCGCGACCACGCCCACGGCCAGAAGTCGCCCACGGCGGCTCGAGACCTGCTCGGCCACCTCTTCCTTGACCTCGTCGCGGATGTGGAGCGCCTTGTGTCGGACGTCGTCGAGAGTGATGGGACCCGAGGCCTCCAGGGGTCGCCTGGGCGTGATCGTCTCGCTCATCGCTGCATCGACCTCACCTTCACCGCGGTGAAGGCCGCCGCGCCCAGCAGGTAGGCCGCCCCGATGATGAAGAACGCGAGTGCCACGCCCACCAGGTCGGACAGGTACACGATCGCCGCCACGGCGATGAAGATCAGGCCGAGCACCATGAGCGATGCCGCGCCGAATCCTGCCGCGATCGCGAGCCCCACCTTCTGAAGGGGCGGGACGATCTTCTCTTTGATGGTGGCTTCCGCTTCCTGGCGCACCCAGTCGCGCGCGGTCTGCGCGAGATCGACCAGTTGGTCGAGGATGCGTGTCAGGAAGTCATCGGGCGCGCCCTTGTCGGGCGCGGGTGTCTCATCGCTCATCGGTCCCCCTCGGTGCGGACGGCCGTGCTTGTGTGCCCGCATGAACATACCCGAAACGAGGCCCGGCCGCCTCCTCCGGGGATGCGGAGAGGCGGCCGGGCCGTGATTTCCGTACTCAGATGCTAGTACCAGTGATGCGCCGCCCAGAACGCCTTCGCCTTGAGCACGCTGCCGTAGCGGCCCTTCATGTACTTGATGGCGCGCTTGGTGTTCCACGCTGCGTTGCTCCACGGATGGCCGCGGACCATGCTGTGCGACAGCTGGAAGAGCCCGTAGCACCCGCCGCTCGACACGCTCTTGCGGTGGAAGTTCGACTCACGCTTGGCGATCCAAAGAAGCGCTTTGACCGACGCCTTCGACAAACCCTTGTCGCGACCGACCTTGGAGATCGTCTGGCGCACCGTCAACTTCTTGGCGGCGGGCTTGACCGGCGCCGGCGCGACTACCAGGACCGGCGTCGCGTCGACGGTCGCCGTGGGCGTGACAGCCTCCACGGGAACGATCGCGGTCGCCGAGGCCTCTGCGGTCACCGAAGCGACCGGCTGGACCGGCGCCGTCTCGGCGCTGGCCACGAGCGGTGTGGACGCGCCCGCTGCGAGCGCCAGTGCCATGAGGCAGGTGGCGGCGCCACGGACGAGCGGGTTCGAACTGATCAGACTACGTACCTTCACACGGACCTCCGGTGCCGGGAACAGGACTGGCGACGGTGTCGAAGGGCGCGAGGGAGGCACGCATGGGGCATGCGTCAAGACAGCTTGGGGGTGAAGAGGGCGCGTCAGATGTGTCGACGCGGAAGGGAAGCAGGTGAATCGGCTGCCTCGCACCTTCGGCTCACGTGCGGGCCGTCATCGGGCCGCCGCCGTGTGCCAAGAAGAAGCACGAGTATGCGATTTTCTGAAGCTGGGACCGATGCTCTCGTCTCCTGGAACGCCGCTCTGCTCGACCGTGCTTGTCCTGTATCCGTCGAGCGACGCCCTGTCCGACTCGTTGCGCTCCGGCGCCGGTCCCTGCGGTCTGTCTCGAAGAGACGATCGCACGCCATCGGAGCACCCTACGGCGGCCGTGGAGCACCGCACGAGGCCATATCCTACCATTAGTTGACGGATTCCGCCAAACGAGCGGTCGGGAAGCGGGTGCGAATGGAGGTCGCGCACCCCTATCGGTCGACTTCCGGCGACGGTCGGCGGCATGTGTCGGCAACGCCGTCCGGACGGCCCCGCGACCGTCCGGGACCGCCCACGCCCTTCCGCACCGCATGCGCTACCGGGTGGCGGTCGTCGCCTTCGAGCCGGCCGTGGCGAGCCGGTCCAGCACGGCGCCCAGATCCTTGAGGTAGCGGCCGTACGCAGCCCAGTCGCCGGCCTTCTGCGCGGCGATCGCTTTGGCGTAGAGGTCGCGAGCGGATGCGAGGTCAGCGGCCCCGCCGCCTCCCGTCGTCGCACTCGGCTCGACCGAACCGGACGTCCCGGTCGATGCGCCGGCGCCAGCCCCGAACACCTTCGCGAGCGCACCGGCCAGGTCGACGTCCATCGCGATGCGGTCGGAGTACGCCACGATCACGCGCTTGAGCTCCGGCAGCGGCGACTGCGACGCTTTGAGGTAGAGCGGCTCGACGTAGACGATCGAGTCCCTGATCGGGATCACGAGCAGGTTGCCGAAGATCACGTTGCTCCCCTGCTGGTTCAGCAGCGTGAGCTCCTTGCTGATGTCAGGCTCCTGGTTCAGACGCGCTCGGATCTGCTGCGGCCCCATGATCAGGCGCTGCTTCGGGAAGTTGTAGACGATGCGCTGCCCGTACTGCTCGGGATCGGACTTGGCGGCCATCCACCCGATCATGTTGTCCTTGCTGCGCGGGGTGAACGGCTCCATGAGCAGGAACGACTCGGTCGACTCGCCGGGCAACTGCATGAACACGTAGAACGGGTCCATGGGGGCGTCGGTCGTCTCGCCCGGCAGCGCCCACTGGTCCTCCTTGTTGTAGAAGACCTGCGGATCGAGCATGTGGTACGTCTTGTAGACCTCGGCCTGCAACCTGAAGAGGTCCTCCGGGTAGCGGAGATGCGCGCGGATGTCTGCCGGCATCGTCGCTGCATCCACGAACAGCGTGGGGAACAGCTCGCGGTACGCCGCCAGCACCGGATCCTTCGTGTCGAATGCGTAGAACGTCGTCTTCCCGCTGTACGCGTCCACCGTGATCTTCACAGAGTTGCGGATGTAGTTGATGTCCGCGCCCTCGCGCTGCGAATACGGATAGGAACTCGACGTCGTGAACCCGTCCAGCACCCACACCACGCGACCGCCCACGATCACCGGGTACGGGTCGCTGTCGAGGGTCAGCCACGGAGCGAGTTCGTGGACGCGGTCGGTCACCGTGCGGCGGTAGAGCATCCGGCTCGAAGGCGTGATCGCGCTCGAGAACAGGATCTCGATGTCGCCGTTGACGATCGCGAACGCGAGCCGGTCCGCGAGCGACCCGATGGCGATCCCGTTGCCGCCGGAGTACTCGGTCGTGGCGTTCTCCCCGCCCACCGGATAGTCGAACTCCTTCTGGGTGGTGTCGACGATCGCGTAGTCGCTCGTCTCCTCGCCGAAGTAGATGCCGGGGACGCTCACCTTGAGGTCGGTCGAGGACTTGGAGGGCAGGTCCTTGATGAAGAACAGCGGCAGCCCTTCGCGGCTGACCTCGTTGACCGGGCTCACGACGACCCCGTAACCGTGCGTGTACACGAGGTGCCGGTTGATCCACGTCTTGGCGTTGGCGGTCAGCTGGGTGACGTTCATCTCACGTGCGGAGATCAGCACCTGCCGCTTCGTGCCGTCGATGACGTAACGGTCGATGTCGACGTCTTGGAAGTCGTAGTAGAAGCGGATCTCCTGAAGCTGCTTGTAGGAGTCCACGACGACGTTCGGGTCGAAGAGGCGGATGTTCTTCACGGTCGAGGTCGCCTCGGCGATGTCGGCAGCAGTGAGGTCCGTGGCCGCAGCGAACCCGGTGGCGTCGATCGAGCCGAGGTCGAACCCGTCGCGCGTCCCTGCGATGTTGCGCTGGATGTACGGCTTCTCGAAGGCGAGCTCGTTCGGAGCCACCTGCAGTTGCTGGATGAGCGCCGGGTAGATGCTGCCGATGAGCACGCTCGCGCCGATCCACACGCCGAGGCCGATGAGCGGCAGGCGCCAGCCCTTGTAGCGGATGTTGAGCAGCAGAAGCACGCCCACCGCGATGGCGATGACGATGAGTATCCCGTAGGCCGGGATCTGCGCGTGCACGTCGGTGAAGGACGCGCCGAGCACCTGACCGCGCGGAGAGAAGTCGAGTTCGTAGATCGAGAGCCAGTAGTCGAAGGCGCGCGAGGCGACGATGAGGCCCAAGAGCACGGAGACGTGGGCCTTCACGTGAGGGTCGAAGCCCTGGAAGCGCTCGGCCGGCCGGATGCCACCTTCGTAGAGGTGGGTGATGAGCGTGAGCACGAGCGCCAGCAGCAGCACGCCGAACAGCCAGTCCGAGACGATCCGCAGCGCCGGCAGCATGAAGACGAAGAAGCCGGCATCGAGGTGGAACTGCGGGTCCAAGGTGCCGAACGCCCTGCCCGCGAGCGCGAGCCGGAAGACCTGCCAGTCGCCCGCCATCGCGGAGCCGACGTTCAGCGCGACGAGCGCCGCTACCAGCACCAGGATCAGTCCGGCCCACGGGTCGATCGCCCCGCGCACGCGGCGCAGCATCTCCTCGAGCTGCTGCTGCGGGGTGAGCGCGACACCGTCGGGATAGGCTGCGACGCTGACCCGGGGCCGCAGCGCCCGAGCGATCGCGAGGTTCGCGTACACCACCGCGAAGCTGAGCACGCCGAACGCGGCGCCGAACGCCCACTCGCTCCAGATCCTCGTCCAGAAGACAGCCGGCTGTCCCAGGTCACCGAACCATTGCAGGTCGGTGTAGAACCGCGCGATCGGCCCCGAGAACGAGATCAGGAACAGCGCCACGGCAGCGACGGCGATCCAGATACGGGCGCGCAGGGACAGGGGCGAGCCGGTGGATGCGCTCTTCGCCATGGAAGCTCCTCGATAGGCAGTGCGGTCTGTTCTCACGAACTTCGCCGCCCGAAGGGATAGGGCGGCGTGGTATGTCACAAGGGGATCAGGTAGTCCTCGACCTCGATGTCGAGCGTCCTCGGGTCGAGGCAACCCTCGACCTTGCGGCCTTCGGCGGCGGCGGCATCCGAGAGGTCCACGTCGAACGGCTGCACGAAGACGCCCTCAGCATCGGTGATGACCCGCACCCACGGCGCGAGCATGTCGAGGTTCGGCTTCACGACCACCCCGAGCTCGCCGGTGGTGAGACGGACCAGGGAGCGCGGCGGATACATCCCGAGCATCTGGGTGAACATGCGCACGAGCACCGGGTCGAAGGCGGTGCCGGCGTTCTTGGCGAGAACCTCCACGGCCTCGTCCTGCCGGTGCGCCACCGCGTACGTGCGCTTGGACGTCATCGCGTCGTACGCATCGGCGATCGCGACGATGCGGCTCGTGAGGTGCTGCGGGCGGCGCGGGCGGCGCTCGGGGTACCCGTCGAGGTCGTAGCGCATGTGGTGCTCGAGGATGACCACGATCGAACTCCTGTCGAGCCCCCGCATGCCGGCCGCCACCTCGGCGCCGTACACCGGGTGCATCCGCATGAGCGCCCACTCCTCGGCCGTGAGCGACCCAGGCTTCGTGAGCACCTCGAGCTCGACGGTCATCTTGCCGACGTCGTGCATGAGCGCACCGACACCGAGCGAGTTGAGGAACCGGCGGTTCGAGGACACGAGTGAACCCAGCGCGATCGAGAGGATCGTCACGTTCACCGAGTGGAAGAACGTGTACTCGTCGTAGTCCTTGAGCCCGGAGAGTTCGAGCATCGCGCCCTTGTTCTCCAGCACGTTGTCCACGACGCTGCGCACCGCTTCGCGCGCCTGCTCCACCGATGGCGCGTGCCCGTGCTCCATGCGGCTGCCGAACTCGCGCACCGCATCGAGCGCCTTCGTGTATGTCTCCAGCGACTCCATCGAGATCTCGGTGGCGAAGTCATCCGGGTCGCGGGCGTAGGCGACGGTTCCGATCTGGACGTTCGGGATCTGCGCCGCCGCGGTGACCGCCTCGAGGCCGCCGGCCGCCTCGAGCTCTCCGTGCTCCATCGCAAGGACCTGCATCGCGCGCTCGAGCTCGTCGATGGTGAGGCCTTGGATGAAGTTGACGCTGGTCTGCCCCGAGGCCTGCATATCGCGTATGAGCTGGTCGAAGATCACGCTCTCGGCGGCGAGCAACTGCTCGCCGAGCATGACCTCGTCGTCGAAGAAGACGAGCGGGACGTCGACGCCCTCGTTGTGGAACTCGGAGATCGCTTTCATGAGCGCTTCGAGGTTGTCGCGCACGACCATGTGGCCGCGCGGATAGAACGTGACGGAGCGGCGGGCGCCGCCGAGGCGCGCCAAGAGCTCGCGCGTCCGCGCGGTCTGCCGCACGGAGTAGACGACGTGTGACCCCTCTTCCGCGACCGCGCGCTCGAACTCGGGCGCGGCAGGGGCCGTCGGTGCCGCCGGAGCGGACTTCACGGTGTCGTCGCGTTCGTCGCTCACTGAGCCGCTCCCTTCTGTGCATGGATCATGCTCGCGACCCTCAACGCCTCGATGGCCGCCGCGCGCACATCCTTGTCACGCCCGGCGCCGAACCCGAGGAAGCCATGCTTCTTCGAGAGCTCCTCGAAGACCGGGCCCGACGATGGCGCGCCGATGCGCGACAACGCCTCGATCGAGGCGACGCGGACCGGCTGGTCGTGGTTGCCTCGGCTCTGGCCGCGCGCGACGAGCTCGAGCGCGTCGACCGCCGACGAGCAGCCCAGCGAGCCGAGGTAGCGCGCCGCGATCTCGACGTTCTGAGCATCGTCGTCGTCCAGCGCCGCCGCGAGCATGGAGTCCGACATCGCGGTACGGATCGAGGCGAGGCCACGGATCGTCTCGCGACGAACGCGCGCGTCGCCGTGACGCAGGGTCCGCTGCAGATACATGAGAGCCTCGGGCGAGTGGGTGGTCGCGAGGATCGAGACCACGTTGCGCACGAGGTACCAGCGCCGGTCCGCCAACCGCGCGCCGAGCTCGGGGATGTAGTTCTTCGCACTCACGGAGATCATCTCGATGAGCGCTTTGCGGGCGGCCATGTCGTTCTCCTCGGCCAGCACTTCGAGGAGGGGGTCGATGATCGACTCGCCGAGGACCGTGAGGAGCCGCCGACAGGCCAGATACTCGGCGGAATCGCTCTTGTAGCGGCGCAGCACGCTCGCAACGCTCGCCAGCGAGTCCGGCTTGGCGATCGTGTTGACCACCTGCAACATGCGCGCGCGGTGCGATTCGGGGATCGATTCGTCTTTGGTGGCGGCCGACATCGCCTCGGCGACGTCGGCCGCGACGTCCGCCTCCTGCGCTTCGATCAGGTAGCCGACGCTGTCCTCGAGCATCGTCATGACCGCGTCGAACGGTTCGTCGCGCTTCTCCATCATCGCGACCGAGACGAGCGACTCGATGACGTCGCCGTCGGTGGTCCCGCGGGCCGCCTCGGCCCGGAGCGGATCGACCGCCTCGTCGAACACGAAGACGTCGCTGCCGTCAGGCGTCATGTCGATGAGCCGCAGCACCGTCCCCACGGACTCGGAGCGGTCGGTCTTGAACTGCTCGATGCCGGTGATGCGTGACGGAGCGGCCGCAGTGGTCATGCCGCTGATGAAGCCGTCGCTGGCCCCCTCCGCCTGCATTTTGGAGACCACCAGGTTCAGCACCGACTCGCCCGGGGCCTGCACGTTCATCAGCGTCAGGTTGCGCACCGCGCGCGACAGGCCGGTGAGCGCCTCCGGGGTCTCCTCGATCTGACCGAGGATCTGGTCCACGAGTTCGTCCACGCCCAGCTTGTCGATGAGCTCGGCGAGCGCCTGGTCGCGACGAGCGTGGTCGATGAGGTGGTCCTGGTACAGCTCACCGCGTTCCTGCGGCGTGAGCTCCACGATCGCTTCCGCGATGACGGAGAGAACGGCCGCGCGGTCTTCGGGGATCTCGTGGCGCGTGCTGCGCGCCAGGGCGCCGATCCTCTTCGCGAGGTCCTTGATGCCGTCTTCCTGGCCGCGGTCGCGGGCCTCGCGCAGGTATTCGGCGACCGCACGCTTGTCGCGCAACGCACGCATGAGGAGGTGGCGGTCGCGGGCCTGATCGGCGCCCGCCTCTTCAAGTATCTGTTCGATGGACTTGAGCGCGTCCTCGTCGAACTCGGCGTCCTCTTCTTCGTCCTCGTCTTTCGGGGCGATGACCGCACCGGGGAGCGCGGTTTCCACGATGCGGGTGGCTGCCTCGGATACGGTGACGTTGATGACACCCAGCTCGGAGAGCCCGGCCTCCATACCGCCGTTGGCCGCGACCTGTTCGGCCGCCTGGATGATGAGCGAGAGGAACTGCAGGAGTTCCTCGGGTGTGACGCCGGCGTGGAAGCGGACCGCGGCGAGGTTGCGCTTGTAGAACTCCCGCGCGAAGGTCGTGAAGGACTCTGAGCGGGGGAACACGGACGCGGACATGTAGTGCAGGCCGTCGCGGCCCACGCCAAGCTCCAGGTACGGTTCCTCGCCGATCGCAGCTTTCAACGCATCGAGGGCGTCGAGGGCGCTGCGGCGCGGGATGTCGCTGCCGGTCGGATACAGACGCTGTGCCTTCATCGTCGAACTGAGCCGGATCACGAACAGCTGGACCGGCTTCGGCACAGGGGGCGCCTTGGGTGTGCCCGCCATGCGACTCCTCCCCGAGAATGGCGAACCGCCCACCGGGCGTGTGCCGGCGGCAGGGTTTCGCTAGTGATTATGGACCGAGCGCGCCGGGCATGCCACGGTCCCGAACAGGAATTGGCTGGGCGTTGGTGCGCTATCATCGAGCGCATGGAAACCACTCCGCTCGTACTCGCTTCAGCCTCTCCGCGCAGGCGCCGTCTGCTCGCGTGGCTGGACGTCCCCTACACCTGTCTGGCGACCGATACCGCCGAGGACATCACGTCCTCGCTGCGGCGTGTCCCGCCCGTCTTGGCGCGCACGCTGGCCGCCGACAAGGCGCGCGCCGCACGTGCGGAAACGGATCCCGGCGACACCGTTCTGGCCTTCGACACGATCGTGGTTCTGGACGGCGAGGTACTGGGCAAGCCCACCGACCGGGCGGATGCCGAGCGGATGCTGCGGGCCCTGTCAGGGCGCACGCATAGCGTCGTGACCGGGGTGGCCGTGTGGACACCGGGATGCGACGAGCCCGCCACCTTCGCCGTCACGACCCCGGTGACGATGCGGGACCTCGACGACGCGGCGATAGCTGAATGGCTGTCGGGCGACGAGGCTCTGGGCTGCGCCGGGGCCTACAACATCGAACGCCATCTGGCGACGGTGGAGGCCGGCGAGTGCTACCAGAACGTCGCCGGGCTGCCGCTGTGCCATCTCTACGAGCGGCTCGCGCGGCTCGGCATCACGGTCACACCGCCCGCGAGCGCGTGCGACGCGGCGCTCGGTGCATCATGCCCGCTCGGCCGGAGGCTGTGCGCGACGCCGATCAGGTGAGCGCGAACCCGTTCTCACGGCGCAGCGCGACGAGCAGTATCGATTCGTCCTCCGCGGGCCTGAACGCCGCACCGTCATGGCTGCCGAAGACCTTCACGTCCGGGAACCCCGCAGCCACCAGTCCCCCACGCAGCAGCGCGGACGGCAGGGCCGTGTGCACGGAGCGTCGCGAATCCGTCTCCCACGGGGCCTCGTCCTCCCAGGCGCACAGCGGCCGGTGCAAGGTGACGAAATCGAAGCGGATCCCCGTGTCCTCGACGTAGTCCATGAACCGCAGGAACACCCAGGTTCCGTCGTCCGTATCGCGCACCACCGGCGGGATCGCGCGGATGCGGGAGCCCAGCAACCTGTCGTGGTTGAGCAGGTGCAGTACGAGCAGCCCGCCCGGCCGCAGCACCTTCCCGAAGTCCTGCAAGGTGTCGATGAGCGCGTCGGGCCCCGCCATGTGCGGTAGCGCGTTGCCGGTGCAGGTGACCGCGTCAGCCGGGTCGAGCCCGAGCCCCGCAAGGTCGCCGAAACCGCCGCAGACGAACCGCACCGAACCGCCCGCGGCCTCGATCGCCGACCGCGCGTCCTCGGCGTTGCGCTCCGCCTTCTCCAGCATCGAGGCGTCGGGGTCCACCCCGACGACGTGCAGGCCCCACGTGGCCCAGTGGATCGGGAGCATTCCGGTGCCGCACCCTACGTCGATGACGGTGCTGACGGCGTGTGCCGTGAACTCGCGCCGGTAGAACGGCGACTCACGGTCGAGCCGCTTCCGCCAGTCGACGAAGCGGTCGTAGTCCCCGGGCTCAGGCATCGAGGTGGTAGATGCGCGCCGCGTTCGCGCGCAGGACGAGGTCGCGGTCGCCGTCGGAGAGTCCGAGCTCCTCAAGGACCCTGACCTGCTGGAACTTGATCCATGTGCGGTACTGGGCCGTGGTCCCGGAGTCGGTGCCGAACAGCACACGTTCGGGTCCGATGGCGGTCAACGTCCGCTCGAAGACTTCCGGCAGCGTCATCTTCGGGACGTGATAGTCCATCCAGTTGTTCGTGCCGGACGTGTCCACGCACACGTTCTTGCACTGGTAGGCGAGCCGCAGCACGCTGTCGAGCCATCCAGCACCGAAGTGCGCGATCACGAATGGGATGTCCGGGAAGTCGCGGGCCACGGGCGACAGGTCGATCGGGTCCGCGAAGCGGAGGTCGCCGGTCGGGTCGACCGTCACGCCGTAGTGGATGCAGATGGACGCCTTGAGTTCGTTCGCCTTCTCGAAGAAGGGGCGGCACGCCGGATCGGAAACGCTGTAGCAGCGGTTCACCGGTAGCAACTTCACGCCCTTGAAGCCGGCGGCCATCTCCCGCTCGAGCAGCGCCGGGGCGCCGGGGTCGCGCGGATCCACATTGCACAGCGCGGCGACGTGGCCGTTGGCGGCGGTGATGAAGTCGCGCGTCCACTGGCTGTCGGGCATGACCGACATCACCACGGCGCGTGCAACCCCCGACGCCGCGAGCCGTTCCCGATACCAGGCGGCGCATTCCTGCGGCGTCATCTCGGGCAGGGTCTGCTCACGGCCCGGACGACCGAACTTGCGGTCCTTGAGCGCCTGGCGGAACCTCTTCATCGCCTCGGGCGGCTCCTTGCTCAGCGCCTCCTCGAGCAGGCCGACGGTGAACAGGTGGGTGTGTGAATCGACGACGTCGCCGGGTGCGGTGGGACCCGCCGCATCGAGCGCGGCCGTGTGAGTGGAAGTGGGGTCCGGCACAGGCCTACGCCTCCGGTGCGGGCGGGACGGGCGGGGCGGGCGGGGCGGAGGCCCCGGCAGACGCAGACAGCGGCTCCTCCGGAACGACGATCCACATCACGATGTAGACGGCGATGAGCGCGCCAGCGCCGAGAACGGTCAGCAGCGCGACTGCGATGCGCAGGAACAGCGGGTCGACGCCCAGGTACGAGCCGAGTCCGCCGAGCACTCCGCCCAGCACCCGGTCCGTGCGAGACCGGAACAGGCGCGTGCCGCTGCGTGGGACGGTGAACGTTCCGCGGCGCGACAGCAGGATGACGATGATGCCGAGTCCGACGAGCGTCAGCGCGCCGGCGGATCGGTTGATCAGGTCGAGTATCTGCTGGGGGATCAGGCCGGAGTCCCTGACGAACCACCACAGGCCGAACACGATGAGCGCGGCGCCGCCGAACGCGATCGCCCCGGAACGCGGGTCCTTCGGTGCATCCATCGTTCTTCTCCTCAGTACGTCTCGATGCGAAGGTCGGACACGCCCGAGTTGAGCGTGATGGTGATCTTGGGCCCGCCGGAACCGGCGGCCACGTAGGTGCTGCGGCCGATCCCCACGATACCGCTCGTCTGCCGGAAGCCCGCGGGCACACGGACGTTGGACAGGCCGCTCGACGCCTCGATGTTGCACGCGGCGTTCGCAGGAACGAGGACTGTGATGCTCGTGGCGCCGCCGCTCACGTCGACCGCGACCGCGTCGGCGCGGCTCCCGATCTTGAGCCGTGCGTCGGACGCGCCGGTGTTGAGCAGGACGTTGGACACGTCCAAGCCGCTCAGATCGGCGTCGGCAGCGACGGCGCCGACATCGAAGCGCACCTCGCGCCAGCGCACCGCCCTGTCCAAGGTGATGTCGATGCTTCGGTCCTGCGTCCCGACGAAGAACACGTGGTCGCCGGGTTCGCTCACCTGCACGTCCACCGCGCCGCCCGTCACCGACGCGGCCAGCATCGGCTTCTCGCCGATCGGACCCTGGCCGTCGAGCGTCGCGAGCTTGTCGCCCGCCGCGAGCGTGAGCCGGGTCGCGCCGACCTTGACGGTCGCGCTACCCGAGGTGACCGCGGCATCGTGCTGTCGCGCGTCCGAGAACGTCTGAGTGCCCGCGGACGTGAAGGAGAACGGGAACGCGACACGGCCCGCAGAGGGCTGCAGCACGAGCACCGCATACGCGAGCCCTAGGATGAGCAGCACGTTCGACAGCGCGCGGAGCCACGTCATGTGCAGGCCGCGGCCCACCAGTTCGATCCCGAGAGCCACAAGCAGCAACGGCCACAGTGAGATCACGGTGATCCACACCGTCCACGGGATGATCCCGAAGGTGTTGCCGAGAAGGACCAGGCCCACCGCGATGCTCCCGAGCCCTTCGGCGATACGCTTCACGACCGCGTCGCCGTGCGGGTGCACCATCTGCATGATGCCGCCGAAGATGACGAGCAACGGCCACAGCCGGAAGACGTCGAACACGGAGGTGAACCCGCCCGCAAGGGCGACGAGCCCGATCACCACGAGCAGGACCCCGAACACCGCTCCCCCGGACCGGTAGCCGCGGTCGCGACCGTGGTTCCCGGGGCCGGGGCCCCAAGCGGTTCCCGCGGGCGCCGGGGGCACCGGCGGCGCGGGGGGCGCAGGGGGCGTCGCGACCGCGGTCGCGGCGGATCCTTCTGTGGGCTGGCCGGTGGCCTGCCCGTTCACATCGTCGCTCACGTGCAACCTCCCCGTATTCAGTCCCTGCCGGGCCCGCCATCGGGCCCCTGTGCCGGGCGCGCCGTGACGCGCAGTCGTGCGATGCGCCGCCGGCGCACCGCCACGACACGCAGCTCGGCACCGTCGATCTTCGCAGTCTCTCCGACGACCGGTATGTGCCCGAGCGCGGTCAGCACCCACCCTGCGAGCGTGTCGTACTCCTCAGACTCCGGTACGGACAGTCCCAGGTCCTCGTTCGCGTCCTCGACCGGGAGCCTTCCGTCGACGACCCATACGCCCGGGCCGACCGGCTCGATGTAGCGGTGGTCCCTGTCGTACTCATCGGTGATCTCGCCGACGATCTCCTCCACGATGTCCTCGATCGTGACGATGCCGGCGGTCCCGCCATGTTCGTCCACGACGATGACCATGTGGTTGTGCGAGGCACGCATCTCCTGGAGCAGATCGAGGATCGGCTTGGTCTCGGGGACGAAGAGCGGCGGCCTGACGTGCTGTGTGAGTGGGCCCGCCGACTCGCCCTCCGCGATCGGCTCCAGCAGGTCCTTGAGCAGTGCGATGCCGATGACCGAGTCCGGGTCGTCGTGGAAGACCGGCACGCGGGAGAACCCGGTGCGCCGGAAGAACGGCAGCGCTTCCCCGACGCTCGACGTGTCCTCGATCATGTCCACATCCACGCGGGGCACCATGATCTCGCGCGCGACCGTGTCCCCGATCTCGAGTACCTCGGCGATCATCCGCTTCTCTTCTTCGAGCAGCGTGCCCTGGTCACGGACGAGCAGTTTGATCTCTTCCTCGCTCACTCCATGGGCGCTGCCGCCGCCGCGCACGCCCATGGCCCGGGCGACGAGGTCGGTGGAGCGGCCGAGGACCCAGACGATCGGGGTCAGCACGGCGGCGACCCACGTCACAGGCCGCGCGACGGCCTGCGCCACGCGGGCGGCGCGGTCGAGCGCGAGGCGCTTGGGAGCCAACTCGCCGAGGACGAGTGTCACGTAGGTGACCGCGACCGTGACCAGGAACACGGCCACGCCGGACGCCATCGGAGTGATCCAGGTGACGCCCAGCGAGCGGAGTACCGCGGCGAGCGGCGCCTCGAAGGTGACGGCCGCCAGCGAAGCCGCCGTGAATCCGACCAGGGTGATGCAGACCGATATCGCGGACAGCATCCTGTTCGGGTCATCGAGCAGGCGCAGTGCCGCCCGCGCGCCAGCCGAGCCCTTGTCCGCCGCGTCCTGGAGCGCGGTCCGCCGCGCCGAGACGAGCGCCATCTCAGCTGCCACGAAATAGCCGCTCAAGGCGATGAGGACCGCGATCGTCGCGATCTCGCCGGTGTAGCGCCCCATGAAGTCCTGCCTTTAGTGGTGAGGTGTGTATACGCGGGGCGCCGCCGCACGCGCAGCGGCGGTCACTCTTCGCGCGGGTTGATCTTGTGCAGTACGAGCGCGATGAGGGCGAGGCGCCGTCCACGGTCCTGACACGCGTTCGCGAAGCTCTCGACCGTGTCACGCATCTCGGGCTCCGGCCGGTAGCGCACCAGGCCGCCGGCCCGCTGAAGGATCCGGTCACGGCACAGCTCGTCGATCTCGCCATGCAGCTCGTCGGGGTTGCGTCCGAGGCGCGCGGCAAGGCCGTCCATGTCGAGGACCGCGTCGGGATTGCGGTGGAAGAAGACGAGGACGTCCCACGTCAGCAGGGACCGCACGTAGCGGTCGACGAAGTGCGTTGTAGCCAGTCCCAGAACGTCTTCGAGCTCGTTCACGTCCGCACCATCCCGCCGGACGCGCGGCTCGTCTCACGAGCGCGTTCCGGCCCTTGCCCAACCCCCATCAGGCGGAAATCCCCCGTCCCTCCGGGATGCGCCGATCCGCCACAGAGTGTACCGCATGCGACCGACACGGCCCGTGCCCCGACACGCCGCGCTTCTGGTGTAAGGTTCGCCAAGACGGCACGGAACCACATACGAGAGGCAGGCGGCACATGGCGGTCAAGAACGGCGACACCGTGCGGGTCCACTACAAGGGCACACTCGCGGACGGCAGCCTCTTCGACTCGAGCGAAGGCCGCGAACCGCTGACGTTCGGCGTGGGCGCGGGTCAGGTCATCCCCGGGTTCGAGAACGCCGTCATCGGCCTCGAGCCGGGCGGCACCGTCACGGTCACGATCGACCCCGAGGATGCGTACGGTCCTCGCGTTCCCCAGCTCGCACACACCGTCTCGTTCAGCGATTTCGGTGCTGAGCCGTATGTCGGGGGCATGGTCAGCCTCACGACGCCGGAGGGCGAGGAGATGCCGGGCCGGATCGTCGCGATCGAGGGCGACGCCGTCAGCATCGACTTCAACCACCCGCTCGCCGGCGAGGCCCTCACGTTCGAGATCGAGTTGGTCGACGTGGTCGGTGAGGGCGCCCCTGCCGCGGACTAGGCCTTCATCTCGCATACGGCCTGCATCCGAGCGGCCATCAGGAACAGGAGCCCGGCGATGATCTCAGGGGCGATCAGGAAGATCGCCATGATGCCCCATACCCCGGCTTCCCAGCCCATGACGACGCCCCACACGACCGTCGCGATCGCCCCGGCGAACAGCAGTGCGGCGGCGACGTTCTCGTAGAACCAACCGATCGCGAACGCCAGAACGGCCAGCACGAGCGGCAGCACGATCTGGATCGTGAGCGCTGCGGGGCCCGAGGTCCCGAAGACCATGGCCGAGCCGATCGCCAGCACGGTCCAGATGACACCGCCGATCCCCACGAACAAACGGGCGGCGATCCTCTCGCCGTCCATGACGTCGGAGTTGCAGGTCTTGGCGAAGATCTCCATGGCTCGTCCCACTTCCCGCTTCTGATCGGTTCGAGCGGCCGCATCGGCGGCGGACGCCCCTTCAGCGCGGTGTATACCCCCCGTGCGGGACGCGGCTAGCGATAGCCGCCGAACTCCTCGAACGATGCGGCCGTCGCGGAGACTCCCAGTTCCTGCAGGACGGCGCGCATGGGTGTGACCATGGCCGGCGGGCCGGACACGAACCAGTGCCATCCGTCGTTGGGGTCGCAGTGACGGCGCACCACGTCGGCGGTGATGACCCCGGACTCGCCCTTCCAGGACTCGCTCGGCTTCCAGATCACGTCGACCACCCCGACCGTGGGCTCGGCGGCGTAGCCGGCGAAGTCCTCCCGGAGCGGGACGCACGTCTCGTCGTTGTTGCCGTTGAACACCAGGCACTCCAGCCCGCTGCGGCGCAGCACGGCGTCGCGAACGATGCTCGCTGCGGGCGACAGACCCACGCCCCCCACCAGGAACGCCGCCTTCCGGGCACCCTCAGGGACGGTCAGCCGACCGAAGGGGCCTGAGGTCTGTACAGCATCCCCGGGCCGCAGCGCGAGCAGCGCATCCTTGAACGCACTGCCCGTCAGCCGCGTGAGGACCCGCGAGTGCTCGTCGCCCGGCGCGTCGCAGTGGGAGAACGACTTCGTCTGCGGTCCCTCGCGCGTCTCCAGGGTCAGGTTCTGGTACTGCCCCGCGGCGAACCGGTAGCCGTCGGGCCGCGTGAAGGAGAACGTCGCGATGCCGTCGCACTCGACGGTCGATGCGACGAGACTGACGGTCCGTGTCTCTGGAGCCATCGGCGTCCTCCTGGTCGTGGGACGGGTGCCGGAAATGGGGCGGGACGCGCGCCGACCGCGATCGCGGGAGCGTGCTCACATCGTCGTCGTGGCCGGGTACGGTGTCCATTCCACACCGGTCACCGCCGTAACGGGGATACTGAGACGACAGCGTAACGCCGGGTGTGCGTGCGGCCCCGGGCGGCACGCGCCGCGACACCGAACGACAGGAGCAGTTCGTGAGACGACCGCCGTCCGTCATGTGGCTCATCGGGGGGCTGCTGCTGGCCTCAGCCGCGTTCTACGCCATCGACTTTGCGGCGTACGGCGACCTCCGGTCGACGATGGGCTTCTACACGCTGCTCGACATCGCGTTCATCCCGCTCAATGTGCTGATCGTCGGCCTGTTCATCAACCGCCTGATCGCCGCCCGGGAGCGTCACGAGCTGCTGAACAAGATGAACATGGTGATCGGGGCGTTCTTCTCGCAGACGGGTAGCGACCTCATCGGCCGCCTGTGCTCCTTCGACGTCGACCTCGACGAGGACCGGCCCCACATGCTGTTCACCGCATCGTGGGAGCCGAAAGACTTCCGCGCCCACCGGCTCGCGGTGTGCGGCGACCAGCACAAGATGGACCTCACCGGTGGTGACATCGAGGAGCTTCGCTCCATGCTCGAGCAGCAGCGTCCGTTCGTGCTCGGCCTTCTCCAGAACGGCAACCTCCTGGAGCACGCCACGTTCGCCGACATGCTTTGGGCGGTCTCGCACCTGAGCGAGGAACTATCGGCGCGTGGGGACCTGTCGCAGCTGTCGCAGTCCGACCGCGCCCACCTGCAGGTCGACATGGCGCGCGCGTACGGCCGCTTGCTCGGCGAGTGGCTCGGCTACGTCGGCCACCTCAAGACGAACTACCCCTACCTGTTCGCCTTCGTGGTGCGCAGCAACCCGTTCGACCCCACTGCCCACATCGAGGTCGCTTCCTGAGATCGGCGGGAGCGCGACCCTAGCGGGCGGAGAGCGGGACCACGTACAGGAGCACTGCGAGGAAGTGGCAGATGCTGCCCGCAAGCACCCACAGATGCCACACCATGTGGAAGTACGGCACCTTCTTGTAGACGTAGAAGACCGTTCCCAGCGTGTAGCAGAGCCCGCCGGCGACCAGCAGCGCCAGGCCGTTCGGTGCGAGCGACGCCCGCATGGGCCCGATCATGAATACCGCCAGCCAGCCCATGAACAGGTAGACGACCGCCGACAGCCACCGCGGCCGGTACGTCCAGAACGCTTCCGTGGAGATGCCGATGACGGCGAGCGTCCAAACGATCGCGAACATCCACCAGCCGCCGTTGGCCCGCATCGTGACGAGCGTGAACGGCGTGTAGGACCCGGCGATCAGCACGTAGATCGCAGAGTGGTCCACGATCTTGAAGACGTGGCGGGCCTTCGGGAACGGGATCGCGTGGTAGAGCGTGGAACCGGTGTAGAGCAGGATGAGCGATACGCCGAAGACGATCCCGCCGGCCAACGCCCACGAGTCACCGTAGAGCACCGCTCCTCCCACGAGCAACGTGAGCGCCACGATCGAGAACGCGACGCCGAGACCGTGGGTGACGCTGTTGGCGATCTCCTCGCCGACCGTGTAGTCGCGGCCGGCGTGCTCGCCGCGTGCGACGTCGCTGGCCGGGCCGGCGGCCGGTGTCTTCTGACTCATCTCACTCCGATGATCGGGGCGGTCGCGGACAGCGTGTGGCACAGGCCGCATGACATCGCGTAGTGCCCGGGTGGCGGCGTCTGGTCCGGGCGGATCGCGGGACTCTCGATGCGCATGAGGGCCGCGCCCGCGGCCACCAGAACGACGAGGCCGATCACGCCCGCTGTCACCTTCGTGCGCATCGGTACCGGCGCATCGATGTCCGCAGCGCTGTCGTCGTCGGTCACGTCCCGCCTCCGCTCGCCGGCTCACCGTGGTCCGTGGTCGCTCGTGCAGCAGTCACAGCCGCCGCGACGTCCATGCTAGTCCATGCCATCCCTCTTTCCGCACGACAGCACGCGCGGGGGATTCACAGGGCCTGGGAGAAGGGCTCCCACCGGGCGACATCGGGAGCCGCCGCAGCGACCCACGCGCCGTCGCTGCCCTCGGACCGTGCGCCCAACTCGAAGTGCAGCATCGCGATGCCGCAGTCGAGCCGGCCGGTCCCCGGAGCGGACCCGGTCGCGCCCACGACCACGGAACCGTTCTCGTAGCGGAAGCGCCAGGGCTGGCGGTTGATGGCGGACGGTGCGACGCGGGCGGCGCGTGCACCCTCCCCGGCCCATGCCGGCCACGTCTCGTGCCCGGGGGCGATCACGTCGAGCGGACGCCGGAACTTGGGTCGCGCCTGCCCGTAGAGGAGCCGTTCGGTCCCGGACAGGGCCGCGGTCGCTGCTCCCACGGGGGAGGCGGCCCGCACGATCTCGCCCTCCTTGAGCTCCACGAGGCCGGCGGAGACGCTACGGGAGAACGAGCCGCTGATCCAGCACGTGCCCAGCCCGAGCGCGGTGGCCTCGAGGACCACGCCTTCGCCGGTGTAGCCGCAGTGTTCGTCGGCGTTCGGAGAGGTCGAGTCGCAGATGAACAGGATCGCCGACGTGGCGCCGGTGACCTTGCCGTACGAGCCGATGATGCCGCTGAAGAGGTTCGCGGGGATGTCATGGACGACAACGGCCCGGGCATCCTCGAAAGGCATGAAGGTCGCTGCCGTGGCTGCGAGCACCTCGAGCTTCCCGGGGTCGGTCGCTGCGGCGTCGTACGCGCGACGCGAGCGGCGCACCGCCACCGCATCGGACCAGCGATCGGCGTCGAACGCAGGATGTGCAGGCATCGTTTCCCCCAAGTGGTTGCGCGCGGTGGTCCTGCGGGCGATTCTACCCCCGGAGGTGGGACATGGAATCACATGACATCCGCGTTCGCGCACTCGTGAGCGGCCGCGTGCAGCGTGTGTACTTTCGTCAGTCGACCGTCCAGGCGGTCGCGGGCATCGGTGTGACCGGCTGGGTGCGCAACCTGGACGACGGACGTGTCGAGGCGGTATTCGAAGGCAGTCCGGCCGCGGTCGAGCAGGCCCTTGCATACGTGGCGCACGGCCCCGAGCACGCGAGGGTCGACGCCGTTGAGACCGTATCCGAGACCCCCGAAGGGCTGACCGGCTTCGCGGAACGCTGACGAGACCCCGCCGAGCGTGGGCGCTGCGGCGACGCCCCGGGGTGCGGTTATCCGCCGAGCTTGTTGCTGAGGAAGTAGTCGGACGCCGACTTGGCGGCCTGCGATGCGGTATCGGCGAGCGCGCTGACTTCCTGCTGCATCTGCTGGATCGCCTTGATGGTGTCCTGTGTGTCCACGTTGTTCTTCGTCTTCACCTGCGCGCTGTAGAGCCGGTCCATCGCGTCGTAGAGCCGCGAGTACCCGTCCACGAGCGCGATGCGGGCGTCGATCGCGGCAGCCTCGAGAGTTGCGTACTGCTTGAACATCTCCGCGACCTCGAGCTTGCCGATGCCCTCCATCGCGGACTTGGCGGCCTCGAGCTCGGTGCGTTCGGTCTTGAGCGACTGCTTGACCGACGCGGTGATGACCAGCGCGTCCTTCGCCCCGGCGCGCGTGTACGGCAGCGACTGCAGCGATGCTCCGGCCGACGCGACCTGGCTCTCGACCGCGACGGCCGCCTTCAGGTGCTGGTTGGCCACGGCGATCGCCTCGTTGGCGGGCTTCGCGGGGCTCTCGAACCAGGACGAGCACCCGGCGAGCGCGAGCGCGACGGTCACGAGCACAGCAGCCGCGAGCGCGGCCGTGGATCTCTTCATAGTCTTGACCCTCCTAGGGCATCCATTCACTCGGGGAATGGTACATCACCGGCGTGACACCGCCGGCGTGCACTCATCCCCGCAGGTCGCGGGCGAGCGCCAACGCCGCACGGGCAACCGCCGGGCGGTAGGGCTGGATCTCGGCGAAACCCTCTGCGGCGTACAGGTCCGCCGCGCCCTCGAACTCGTTGGACGTCACGAGCACCACGCGCCGGTATCCCGCGCCTGCGGCTTGCTCGACAGCGGCGCGCACAAGCGCGCGAGCGAGCCCGCGGCGCCGGAACTCCGGCTTCACGTACAGGCGGCGCATCTCCGCGTCGCCGTCCCCCCAGGCGCGTAGCACCGCACACGCTGCCGGCGCCCCGTCGACCGTGGCGAGCAACGCGCGGCCCTTTTCCCCGCCGTACCACACGTCGAAGTTCGCGAGCTCCTCGTCGAAGTGTCCGTCCGGGAGGCCGAGGTGGCTCGACATGTTGGCCATCGTCTCCATCGCCAGCTTGCGCACGGCGGCCCGCTCGCGCGGACTGGTGGCAACCGTCACACGCACGATCCCCCGCGGCCGCCCCTTGGTCTGAACGAGGATGACGCCCGCCAGCGCCAAGGCCCCGCCCGCCAGCGTCACCGGCCCGGGGACGACGCCCTGCCACAGCCACGCCACGAACGTGGCGAGCACCGGCTGCGCGTACAGGAAGCTCGCTGTGGTGGAGGCGGGCATCCGCGCGAGCGCGTAGCTCCACAGGAAGTACGCGAGCGCGCCCGGGAAGATGCCGAGGAACACGATCGTCAGCGTCGAGGACGTCGGCGCCGCGGGAAGTTGCTGCACGAGGCCCGGGAGGAAGTAGAGCATCGGCAGGACGCCGATCCAGATCACGTAGCTCGTGAATTCCAGAGACGTGTACTTACGCAGGGGCTTCTTCCCGATGACGAAGTAGATCGCGGTGGAGAACGACGCCATCATCACCAAAAGCGCCATCGGTTCGAGCCGGAACCCGCCGCCTTCACCGAACGCGATGGCCGCGACCCCTGAGAACGCGAGCGCAACGCCGCCCCATCCCCAGCGGTTGAACCGCTCGCCGAGGAAGAAGACAGCGAGGAGCGCCGTCCAGATCGGGCCGGAAGCGATGATCAGCGCAGCAGCCCCGGCCGACACCTTCGTCTCGCCGAAGGTGAATCCCAGGTGGTAGATCGTGATGCCGAAGAGCGCGGCGAGTGCGATGCGCGGCAGGTCCTCGCGCTTGGGAAGCCGCATCCGTGTGACGGTCGCGACCACGGCCATGGTGGCGGAAGCGACGAGGAATCTCAGCAGCGCGGCTTGCCCCGGACCGTAGCCGCCGCCGGGCCCGACGACGACTGAGATCCCGGCGAACGCGCTGGACCACACGATCAGGGTCGCTATGGCGGCGAAGACCGCTTTGGGGTCGGTGGCGTCCTGGGGTGCGGCCATCTTCCCGGCGTCCCTTCTGTCGGTGGGTGGGATCTGCGTTCGGTGTCCGGTCTAGGCGCGGATGCGGGCGACGATCCGCTCGTCGCTCAGTTCGCGGAGTGCATCGGAGGCGACCCAACGGGCCGCCCTCGACCCACTGTCCCGCAAGCGGAGCGCGACGGCAACCGCCGCAGCGTGCAGGTAACGGTCCCGTTTCCCGATCTGGCGCAGCGCCCAGTTGACCGCCTTCTTCACGAAGTTGCGCTCGTCGGCAGCTTCGCGCTCGATCAGCGGGAGGAAGCGCACGAACACGTCGTCGGCCGCCGTCTTGTCGTGGACCGTCAGCGCACAGATGACGACGAACCCCGCGCGCTTCACGAACTCGGGCTCCGCGCAGGTCCACTCCCCGACGAGCTCGATCGCGAAGGGCGTGGAGGCGAGCAGGTTGCTGCACAGCTGGTCGCAGACGTCCCAGGAATCCAGGTCCGCCGCCCAGGCGCGCGCTTGGTCGCGCGTGACCAGCCCCGGCACGTCCACGAGCGTGGCAAGGATGCGGGCCTCGTGAACGCCGCTGCTCCACAAAGCAGCCGCCAGCGCGTGGGCGCCTTCCGGGTCAGCGCGCCTGGCCTTGCCGAGGGCACGGGCGATCCCACGCGTGACCGGCATGGGCACGCCCAGGGTCCCGGCGCCGGCGATCCCGAAACGCGCCATCCCGGCCACGTTCACGGGATTCGCGTGCTCGCGAAGACGGTCGAGCACCTCGGAGACCGACGGCAGGCCCGGCTCTTCCATCGCCTTACTCCATCTTCAGTCGCAGCACGCCGACGGTGAGGAACACCGCCGCCATGCCGAGCAGGACGGCCGACGGCAGGATCGCCTGGACGGGCCCCTGCGCCCGGACGATGACGTCGGTCAGTCCCGTCATCCCCCAGCCGACCGGTGTCACCAGCGCGATCGTGCGCATCGCGGGACTCACGATGTCGAGCGGCCAGTACGCGCCACCGAGCATCGCCATCGCGGTGGCGCCCACGGCGGTCATCGCCGAGACCTGCCCGCGCGTGCGGGCGACGGTCGAGACCATGATGCCGAGACCGGTGGCGGCGAGTGCGTAGGTCGAGATGATCATGATCACGCCGAGCGGGTCGTCGCCCCACGGGACGTGGAAGATGAAGACGCCGAAGCCGATCATGATCGCTGCCTGCAGCAGCACCGTCACGTAGATCCCGGCGACCTTGCCGATCACGAGCAACGTCCGGCTCGTGGGAGTGGTGAGCAACCTGGTGAGCGTCCCCTGCTCGCGCTCGTCGAGGAAGCCGCCCGCCGATCCGAGTCCCATGAAGAGCATGAAGGTGAGCGTGAATCCCAGCGAGTATTGCTGGAAGCCCATCGCCTGGTTGTTGTCGCTGCGCACCTTGGAGCGCGCCACCGTGCTCTCCTCGACCGACAGGGGCGGCGTCGGCGACCAGATGCGGTCGGCGTAGAGATAGATCGCGTCCGGCTCCGGTGACGCGTAGACCGCGCCGTTGGCAGCCGAAGCCTCGCGGTACGCGCGCTGCACGAGCCTGATCGTCTCGGCGTTGGCGGCGATGCGCTGGACCCGGCCGTCGATCGCCTGCGCCACCGCAATGACGCTGGTGGAGCTCGGGTCCTTCACGATCGTGACGGTCGTATCGACGCCGCCGAGCACGTCAGCCGCGAAGCCCTTGGGCACGATGACCCCTGCGACCGCCTCGCCCGACGAGGTCATGGCGCGCGCCTGGTCCTCGCCCACCTTCTGGACGGCGTAGCTGCGTGCGTCGAGCGCCTCGGCCACCTGCGCGCTGATCGCCGTCCCGTCGAGGTCCGCGACCGCGACGGTCAGGCGCCGCTCCCCGCCGCCGAGCATCGTGCCGAACAGGAACGTCAGCATCAGAGGGACGCCGATGAGCGTGATGAGGCCCGTCCTGTCCTTCGCGACCTGCAGGAGGTTCAGCCAGGCGAGATCGACTATCTTGCGCAGCCCTTTCACTCCCATCGCAGCCGCCATGCGCCGATGGTGAAGAACAGCGCCGCCATCCCCAGCAGCGCGGCCACGTTCGGGAGGACCGCGAGGGTGTTGCCGCCGCGCATCGTGGACAGGATCGCGTCGATCGCCCAGCCGTTGACGCTGGCGTAGTGCAGCGGCTGCATCCACGCCGGGAACACCGACACCGGCACGAACGAACCGCCGACCGCGGCCATGAACTGGATGAGCATCTGGGCGAGGCCCGAGACCGCCCGCACCGTCTTGGCGATCGCCGCGATGAAGACGGCGAGACCGGTGGCGGCGCCGACGGTCGAGGCCGCGACGAGCACGGTCGCGAGCGGGTCGCCCCACTTCACGCCCAGTACGCTCGTGAACGCCACGAGAACGGCGAACTGACACATCCCGATGAGGAAGACTCCGAGCATCTTGCCGCCGAGGACCTCAGCACGCGGCGTGGGCGTCATGAGCATGCGCGGCAGCGTCCAGTTGTCCCGCTCGCGCACGAGCGAGAACGCCCCGAACATCGAGCCGAACATCAGGAACATGACCGACATCGCACCCGAGTAGTAGGACAGCTGCGAGAGCTCCTCGCCCTTGGCGGCGGTCGTCTCCTTGAGCCCGACGGCGGTCAGCGCGCCGGTCTCGGTGGCGCTGCGCACCGCCTCCCCGATCACGCGGCCCACGAACGTCGGGTCCTTCACGCGGAGCCGGGTCACGTAGTAGGCGCTCGTCCGCGCGGCGATCGACGCGGCGGACACGCGGGTCGAGAGCGACTCGGCCACGCTCCGGAACACCGTTCCCGCGATCTGGCGTCCCGGATCGGTGTAGAGGGTGAGCACGCTGGGCCGGCCCGTGTTGAGCCGGCGCGAGAAGTCAGCGGGGACCACGAGCGCGCCGGCCAGGTCACCGTTCGCCACGAGCGCACGGGCCGCTTCCGGGTCGTGCATCCTGCTCGCCAGGAACAGTTCGCTCAGCTGACCGTCGGTGAAGAAGCCGTCGGTGATCTGGGCGCCCACGCTCCCCTTGTCCAAGTTCACGATCGCCACCGGCGTCTTGCCGAGGTTCGACGCGAGGTTCCCGAGCGCCGAGCTCAGGATGATGATGAGCACCATGGGCATGACGAGCAGGATCCCGAGCGACGCGCGGTCGCGAACGGTGATCTTGAGGTCGCGCATGCCGATGTGGAACCAGCGCATCAGAGGTGGACCGCCTAGTCCCTCAGCGACTTGCCGGTCAGGTGCAGGAAGACGCTCTCGAGGTTCGGCTCGCGAACATCGACCGAGAGCACCCGCGCGCCGGCGCGCCCCAGCACCGCGACGACGTCGGCTATCACGGCGCCCGAGTCGCGCGAGAGTACCTGGATGACACGACTGTCGTCGGTGGTGGTCACCGCGTCCGCAGCCGGGCCTTCAGCCGGCGCGTCCTCAGCTGCGGCCTCCGCCCCCTCCGCGGAACACGTCACGCTGTCCACGCCCGCGACCGCACGCAACGCGTCGAGAACGCCCTCGGGAACGTCGGCCACCCGCACGGAGATCACGTTCTCGTCGCCCACGAGGCGCTTGAGTTCGTCGAGGGTGCCGAGGGCGATGATGCGGCCGTGGTCCATGATGCCGACCCGGTCGCAGAGGAACTCGACCTCCTCCATGTAGTGCGAGGTGTAGAGAACGGTCATACCGCGGTGGTTGAGCTCTTTCACCGTCTCGAGGATGTGGTTGCGGCTCTGCGGGTCGATGCCGACCGTCGGCTCGTCCATGATGAGCAGCCGCGGGCGGTGCATGATGCCCGCCGCGATGTTGATGCGGCGCTTCATGCCGCCGGAGTACGTCTCCACCCGCTCCTTCGCGCGGTCCGCGAGGCCGGCGAGCTCGAGCGCCTCAGTCACGCGCTCGTCCAGCAGGGTTCCCGACAGTCCGTACATCCGGCCCCAGAACCGCAGGTTCTCGAGCGCGGTCAGCGTCGGATACAACGCGATCTCCTGCGGGACGACTCCGAGCGCGTTCTTGACCTTGGCCGCATCGGTCGCCACCGAGTAGCCGCCGACGGTGATCGTCCCGGCGCTCGGTGCGATGAGGCAGCTGATCATCGAGATCGTGGTGGTCTTGCCGGCCCCGTTCGGGCCCAGCAGGCCGAAGACCTCTCCTTCGCGGATCTCGAACGAGACTCCGTCGACCGCCGCGTTGTCCCCGAAACGCTTGGCGAGGTCGGTGACGACGACGAGGTCGCCGCCGCGCGCTGCGTCGCTCACAGGATCGCCTCCAGCGCGTCGAGGAGCTCGTAGAGGTGCTCGTGCCCGCGCGCGAGTTCCGGCAGCGCGCCCAGGAACTCCGCCTTCGTGGCGAGGTTGGGCTCGGTGCCCGCCTCTGTGGCGAGCCAGTCGCCATGCCGCTGGACGAGGCCCACGAGCGCCTCGGTGGTCCACTCGAGGTGGAACTGGAGGCCCACGACGCGGCCGCCCCGCGTCTCGAACGCCTGGTTCGCGCAGAAATCGCTTTCCGCCGCGCTCTTCAGCCCTTCCGGCAGCTCGTAGGTGTCGCCGTGCCACTCGCCGGCGATGAACGTCTCCGGCAGCACCGACAGCACCCGCGAGAAACGCCCGGTCGCCGTCAGGCGCACCGGGAGCCATCCGACCTCGCGAACGGTGTGCGGATGCGCGATGCCGCCGAGCGCCTGGGCGACGAGTTGGCTTCCGAGGCAGACGCCGAGCACTTTGCGCCCGGCCTCGATCGTCTCGGCGATGAAGCGCTTCTCGGCCACGAGCCAGGGGTACGTCTCGTCCTCGTAGGCGCCCATCGGGCCGCCCAGAACGACGAGAAGGTCGAACGTGTCGGTATCCGGGAACGACTCGAACAGCGGGATGACCGTGGAGACGTCGTGGCCGCGCTCGGCCGCCCACGCCCCGATCTTCTCCGGCCCCTCGTAATCGATGTGCTGAAGGAACACGATGCGCATGTTCGAACGCCCTCCCCTTCACGGCCCCGTGCCCGCAAGTCTACGCGTAGGCGCGGGCCTCCGACAGGCGGCGCCTACGGGTTCGGAGAAACCGGCTCGTCGTTGGCGGACAGCAGGCCCACCGCGCGCGTCGGACGAAGCCGCGGGAGGCGGTCGACGGCCCGCGCCTCGCCGAGCGTCAGCAGCGCGACGACCGACAGCACCAGACCGCCGCCTATCAGCACCGCCTGCACGCCGAAGGCGGCCGCGAGCGCCGGCGCCACGGCTAGCGGAAGCAGTTCTCCCGCCTGCCGGTGCATCTGCGACGCGCCTGCGATGCGGCCCACGAGCTCGTCGGGCGAGTCCGCCTGGATGAGCGTGCGCAGCAGGACGTCGGCCACGCCGATGATGACGCCCCACGCGATCGCACCGGCGGCCACGACCGGCAGCAGCCGTGTGCCGACGTACGCGAGCGCGCCCAGCCCGACCGCGGAGCACACGAACGCCAGCCCGCGCGCGCTGCTGACCCGTGAGGGCAGGCGTGTGAAGAGCCACGCTCCGGTGACCATGCCGATGCCGAACAGCGTGTTCATCCACCCGATCGTGGCCACACCCGTGTGCAGCACGTCGCGGTAGAAGAGCGGTTCGAGCGCACTGAACGCGCCGAAGCCCAGCCACGTCGCGGTACCGAGAAGGATCGGATAGCGGAGGCTGCGGTGCGCATACGTGTAGCGGAGCCCCTCTCGCAACTCGGCGAAAGGATGCGACCCGCCGTCGCGAGCCTTCTCGGCCGGCCGCAGCGTCACACGCCACACGAGTACGACCGCGGCCAGGGACGTCAGGGCGTCGAACACCCAGATCGCGTTCATGCCGATGAGCGAGACGAGAACCGCGCCGATCCCCGGGCCGATGACGAACGAAGACGAGCTCGCGCCCTCGATCCATGCGTTCACCGTCTCGATGGGCGTCTCGGCGTCGGTCAGGAACGGCGCGAAGGAGGCGGCGGCCGTCATCACCGGCGCGCCGAAGAACCCCAGCAGGCCCGAGAGCACGGTGAGCTGCGCCATCCCGCTCGGGAAGATGAACGCGAGCGTGATCGGGATGAAGAACGCTTCCGCGATCATGAGCACGCGACGCGCGTCGTAGCGGTCAACGAGCACGCCCGACAGGACCGTGCCGATGATCGAAGCCACCGAGACGGTGCCCATGAGCACTGCGATCTGGGCCGGCGTGGCCGCGAACTCATACGCCGCTTTGCCCCAGATCCCGACGAAGAACGCGGCCTCGCCTCCGGCCCGCGATATGAAGCGCGCCGCAGCGACGCGCAGTAGGTCCTTGTTCCTCATGCCGACAACCCCCGAAGAGCCTCGTTCGCGCGTCCGCACTCCGGCGGGCGCCTACGTTCCGTATCATCCGATGCCCTGAGCGTATCACAGACCACGCCACCACGCGTATCCATACCGTTCCCCTTGCATCGCGCCCGCGTCGAGGGCGGCGCGACAGCGTCCCCCCGGCGAGGAGCCGCCGCTTCTCGGGTACCATCCGGGAAGGCGCCATCGGGCCGCCGAACAAGGAAGGTCGGAAACACCATGCACATCGTCATCGCCGGGTACGGAAGAGTCGGCCGCTCGCTCGCCCACCAGTTCGAGGCGCGGGGCCACACCGTTGCGGTCGTCGACCGCAACCCCGCCGCGTTCGAGGAGTTCGACGAGATCCGCGGCCGCAAGATCGCCGGCGAGGCGTTCGACCGCGACACCCTGCAGCGCGCCGGGATCGAGAAGGCCGGCTGCTTCTGCGCGACCACCAGCGGAGACAACTCGAACTTCGTGTCGGCGCGCGTTGCTCGTGACCGCTACGGGGTCGGCATCGTCATCGCCCGCATCTACGAGCCCCGGCGGGCGGTCATCTACCGCGACGCCGGGATCGAGACGATCTCAGCGGTGGAGTGGGCCACCGATCAGTTCCTGCAAAGGATCCCGAGCGAGGGTGTCGTCCCGCCCGCTCCTTCCGAGCCGGCTCCCCCGGCTCGCCGGACGCCCGCCGTCGTCGACGGCCGCGTCGATGGCGAGTGCATCCTGATCGTGGGCGGCGGCAAGGCCGGCGCGTACCTGGCCGAAGGGCTGCGCCGCGACCATCCGGTGACCCTCATCGAGCTGAGCGCGGACAAGATCGAGCGGCTCCGGCGCGCGATGCCGGACGTCGTGGTGGTCCATGGCGACGGATGCGAGCCGCAGGTGCTCGAGCACGCGGGTGCGGCGAGCGCGGCCTACGTGGCGGCGGCCACCGGCGACGACGAGGACAACCTCGTCGTCAGCCACCTCGTGAAGAGCATCGGCAGCAAGGCCACGGTCGTGGCGCGCGTCAACCACCCGTTCAACGAGTGGCTGTTCACGCCGGATTGGGGCGTCGACGTGCCCGTGGGCGCGGCGGCCGGCCTGTACCAGGCCGTGTCGGCGCGCTGCGAAGCGCCCCCCATCGGATAACCGGCCGGACGGCTAGTCGGCCTGCTGCGGGCCCTTCACGGGGCACTGAGCAGGCTGCTCGCTCAGGTACTCCTCGGTGTGGTACGGGACATCGGAGATGATCACGCCCGGCAGCTGGAACAGCGCGCTCTTGATCCAGAACGAAGTCTGGTCGTGGAGCAGGTACTCCGCGCGGGTCTCCGGCACGAACTCCGGCAGCACGACGGTGACGACGTGGTCGTGTGTGGGCCTCGGGATCGCGCACACGTAGTCGCGGATCGGGTCGATGATCTCGCGGTACGGCGACTCGATCACCGTCAGTTTGTAGCCGAGCTCCAGTCGCTCCCACTCCGCCCTGACCTCGGCGGCCTTGTCGCCGGTGACGTCGACGAACAGTCCCTCGATCACGTCCGCTTTGATCGAACGCGCGTACTGCACCGCGCGCACGAGTCGCCGGTCGATCGACGAGAACAGCAGCACGACGTGGTTGTGCATCGCGTTGTGCGACCGGTAACTGAACTCGAGCTCCTCTTCCGCCGGCAGCGCCACCCGGGCGGCCGCGCGCACGTACGCCCGCTTCACCCACTGGAAGTAGGCCACGAGTATCGGGATGAGCAGCAGCACGATCCATGCGCCCGAGGTGAACTTCGCCGCCGCGATGACGATCAGGACGACGAAGGTCACCACCGCCCCGAGCCCGTTCACGAAGGCCGACCAGTGCCAGCCCGGCTCACGGTTGCGGAACCAGTGCACGA
Organism: Coriobacteriia bacterium; assembly: GCA_023252055.1. Classification (GTDB taxonomy): domain Bacteria; phylum Actinomycetota; class Coriobacteriia; order Anaerosomatales; family PALSA-660; genus PALSA-660. Next base: position 2,977 of record JAHEXP010000011.1, on the reverse strand, counting down.
CCATCCCCGACTGCGAGAGCGTGAACGAGGCGAAGACGCCGATCGCGTACAGCGGGATGAGCCGGCTCGTCTCGCCGCCGAACACGACGAGCAGCAGGATCGACATCGCGGTCAGCAGGATCATCCCGTTGCTGTAGACCAGACGGCTGCCCCGATCGCGCAGCGACTTGGGCAGGTAGCCGTCGCCGGCCATGAACGATCCCAGCCGCGGGAAGTCCGCGTAGCTCGTGTTGGCGGCGAGGATGAGGATCGCGGCCGTTCCCGCTTGCAACAGGTAGTAGAGGATGCCGGTCCCGTAGATGCCGCGTGCCAGCTGGCTGATGATCGTCTCGATCGTCTCCGGCTGACCGTTCACCAGCTCCACGTACGGGGTGACGTGCGACAGCGTCGCCAGCGCGCTCGTTCCGAGGAACAGGAAAAGCAGGATGCCGGCCATCCACGTGAGCGTGCGGCGGGCGTTGGTGGCCTCGGGCTGCTTGAACGCCTGCACGCCGTTGGCGATCGCCTCCACGCCGGTCATCGCGGTGCATCCCGAAGCGAACGCCCGCATGATCAGGAAGAGCCCCACACTCGCAGCGGCTGCACCCTGCTCGGCCATCGGGAAGGTGTGCGGCGTGACGGGGATCCCGCCACCGAGGAACTGCTTGAAGAACCCGGCGAAGATGGTGATCGCGAGCATCACGAGGAAGAAGAACGTGGGGCCGGAGAAGATCGCGCCCGACTCCTTGATCCCGCGCAGGTTCATGACCGCGAGAAGCACCACGAAGGCGACGCCGATGTAGAGCTTGAAAGGCAACATCGCCGGCATCGCGGAGGTGATCGCCGCGGTCCCCGCTGAGATCGAGACCGCCACGGTGAGGATGTAGTCGATGAGCAGCGCCCCGCCCGCGATGAGGCCGGGGAAGTCCCCGAGGTTCTCCTTGGCGACGATGTAGGCGCCGCCGCCGCCCGGGTAGGCCTTGATCGTCTGCCGGTACGAGAACGCCACGACCACGAGGAGCGCGGCGATCGCGAGCGATATCGGCCAGGCAAGGGCGAGGGCGCCGGTTCCCGCGATCGCCAGCCCGAGCAGGATCTCCTCGGTCGCGTACGCGACCGACGACAGGGCGTCGGACGAGAACACCGCGAGTGCGACCGGGTTGGAGAGGCGCTGGTGCCCGGCCTCCTTGGTGTGGATCGGGCGTCCGAGCAGCATCTGCTTGATGGCGCTGGGCATTCTGTCCCTCTCGACCTTCGACGGGGCCTACACCGAGGGTATCCCCGAGCAGGCCTGACCGGCAACGTCCGCTGTGCCCACGGCTCATGCTGGGCGGAAAGCGAGAGGCCCCGGCTGTCGGCGCCGGGGCCTCTCGGACATCTTCTTGGTGGACCCAGGGGGATTCGAACCCCCAACCTCCACCTTGCAAAGGTGGCACTCTCCCGTTGAGTTATGGGCCCGCGTCCGTGCGCGGGAGAGTATAGCGCGCTTCCGTGGCCGCGGTCGACGGTCTGCCGTGTCACCGGATGTTCACCGGCACGGTCGCTTCCGGAAACACGGTGTTCACGTACGCTCCCTACGGTGTTCGTGTGCACGGAGCCATCCGCCCGCTGGCCGACCGCACACCGGAACCGTCCAATGACGTGCGGCTCCCCCCTTCGCAGGCCGCTGCCGGCACAGATGCCGGTCCGGCGAAACCACACGCACACCAGGGAGGTGGCGACGTTGTCTTTCTTCAACCGGGACTATGACTGGCATGGGAACCTGCCGGGCATCCTGAAGAAGGCTGCCGTCAGAACTTTGATCTTGGCCGCGCTCGCGGTCGTACTCATGGCCGGCATCGCGTGGGCTACCACGGGCTCACCGGTCGGGGACCCCACCGGAGCGACAATCGGCGGCATCAAGGACGTCGCCGCCGCATCGGTCGGCGCGCCCACACTCACCGAGGTCGCCCAGGACTTGGGGCACCTCAAGATCGGCACGAACATCTTCTTCATCATCATGGGCGTCGCGCTCATCTTCTTCATGCAGGCGGGCTTCATGCTCGTCGAGACCGGCTTCTGCCGGGCGAAGAACGCAGCGCACGTCGCGATGACGAACTTCGTCATCTTCGCGGTCGGCGGCCTCGCCTACTGGGCGTTCGGGTTCGCGCTCCAGTTCGGTGGCGTTGGTGGGATCGCCGCTCTCGGCGGCTCCACGGCGGTGCTCGACGGAGTGTTCAAGCTCGGTCCGTGGGGCATCTTCGGCACCAACGGCTTCTTCCTGGGTGGCAACACCTATGACGTCGGCGTCTACGCGTACTTCCTGTTCCAGCTGGTGTTCATGGACACGGCCGCGACGATCGTCACCGGGGCCATGGCCGAGCGCTGGAAGTTCTCCGCATTCGTCCCGTTCGGCGCCTTCATGGGCATCGTCGTCTACCCGCTGTACGGCATGTGGGTGTGGGGCGGCGGCTGGCTCGCGCAGCTCGGCGTGCAGGCCGGGCTCGGCCACGGCGTCCTCGACTTCGCCGGCTCCTCTGTCGTGCACGCCGTCGGTGGGTTCTCAGCACTCGCGGGCGCGCTCGTCCTCGGCCCCCGCATCGGCAAGTTCAACAAGGACGGCTCGGCGAACGCGATCCCGGGTCACCACATCCCGATGGCGATCCTCGGCACGATCATCCTCGTGTTCGGCTGGATGGGATTCAACGGGATGAGCACACTCGCCGCCGGCGACATGCGCATCTCCATCATCATCACGAACACGATCCTCGCGGCCTCGGCCGGCGCGATGTCCGGCATGTTCCTGGTGTGGAAGCTGTGGGGCAAGCCCGACCCCTCGATGACCGTCAACGGGATGCTCGCAGGCCTTGTCGCCATCACGGCGCCCTGTGCCTTCGTCAACACCACGGGCGCCGTGGTCATCGGCCTCATCGCCGGCCTGCTGGTGGTGGGCTCCGTGATCTTCTGGGAGCGCGTCTGCAAGATCGACGACCCGGTCGGCGCTGTCTCCGTGCACGGC
>JAHEXP010000091.1 GCA_023252055.1 Coriobacteriia bacterium | reverse complement strand
GTCGGGATGCCCAGCAGCAGAAGCGCCGTCGCGGGCGCCGGCACCGCGAGCGTGCCGTGGCTCGTCTCGACATCGCCCCATCCGGTCGCGATCACCGAGGCGGTGAGCCGCTCGATCCCCAGCGCCTCGACGCCGGCGCAGACGCCGACGACGTCGACCACCGAGTCAAGCGCGCCGACCTCGTGGAAGTGCACGTCGTCGGGAGGGCAGCCGTGCACGTTCGCTTCGGCCGCCGCGAGCTCCTCGAAGACCCTGAGCGCCGTCGCGCGAACCGATTCGGGAAGTGTGGCGAGCTCGATCAGCGAGCGGATGTCGCGCATGCTGCGATGGTGCGGCTGGTCGGCCGCGGTGACGCGGACCCCCGACGCAGTGACGCCGCGGCTCACGACCTGCGTGACCTCGACGCTCGCCTCGGGGACGAGCGAAGCCGCGAGTTCCGTGAGGTGGCGGACCGTGAAGCCGCCGGTCTGCTCGCCCACTGCGAGAAGCGCGCCTAGGAATTTGTCGCCGGAGACGCCGGTTGTGCAGTCCAGGTGCGCGATCATGTCGTCTCGCCTCCACGCGCCCATGCGGGGTCGTTGATGCGGGACGCGACGACCGCGGCGCCGAAGCCGTTGTCGATGTTGACGACGCTGATGCCTCCCGCGCACGAGTTCAGCATCGTGAGGAGAGCCGAGAAGCCACCCAGGTTGGCGCCGTAGCCCACGCTGGTGGGGACCGCGACGACAGGCACGTCCACGAGGCCGGCGACCAGCGAGGGCAGCGCGCCCTCCATGCCGGCGACGGCGACGATCACCCGCGCGTCCCGGAGAGTGTCGGCGTGCGCGAGTGCGCGGTGCACACCGGCGACACCCACGTCGTAGAGGCGGGTGACCCGCGCGCCCATCACCTCGGCGCAACAGGCGGCCTCCTCGGCCACGGGGAGGTCAGCCGTCCCGGCGCTCGCGATGACCACGTGCCCAACCGAGGGGCGTTCGTCTCTACGATCGACGACCAGCAGGCGGGGGAGCTCGTGATGGACCGCGTCGGGCGCGACGGCGAGCGTCGCCTGGACCTGCGACGGCGTGACCCGCGTGGCGAGCACTACCGGCGAATGGGCGAGCAGCCGCTCGACGATCGAGGCGACCTGCTCGTCGGTCTTGCCTTGCGAGAAGACGACCTCGGGGAAGCCGCAGCGCAGCTCACGGTGCAGGTCGAGGCGGGCATGCACCGCGCCGTCTTCCGCGCTCACCTCCGCCACCTGTCCCTGCGCCAGCGCGCGAGCGACGTCGGCGACGTCGCGCTCGCCCGAGGCGACCGCGTTGAGCAGTTCGATGAGGTCGATGTGGCGCATGTGACTCCCGGTGATCTGCCGCTGTGGGGCCCGGTGGACCGATTCCGCAGGTGGGTCGGCCCGGTTCGCTATACTTGTACCACGATGCCGCGACGGTGGCGTTCGCCACCCGATTCCCAACCGGATGACCCCTTGGGCGCAGTGAACCACGAGAGGCAGTCAACGCCGGAACAGCGGCTCTACGTCCGCGCCCGAGGGGCGCTCGTGGCGCTGCTCGGCGTCGTGTACCTGATGGGCGTCGAGCCCACCGGGACTCATGGGCGCGCTCTCTACCTGGGATTCCTCCTTCTGTTGTCCGCGTCGACCGCCGTGCTGCTGTTCTATCAGATTCGATACCCCTCACGCCTGACCGATGCCATGCTCTGGGTCCTGCCCGCGGATCTGTTGTGCGTGATGGGATACAGCTACCTGTTGTACGAGATCGAGGACGCGTTCTATCCCGTCGCGGTGTTGCTCCCCGTCGTGTTGGCGCTTCGCGTCGAACGCAGCACGGCGTGGGTCATAGGAATGGCTTCGGCGGGGGCGTACGTCACCGGACACCTCCTCGCAGACCGTGCTCTCGGCGTGAACCTCATCGTGTTCGCCGCCGCCGCAGGCGCGATCCCCGTGCTCACGGGCATCGTCGCCGACTCCACCGATAGCCGCCGGCGGCAAGAGCGTGAGACGCGAGTCGCCGCTGCGGAGCGGGCTGAGGCGCTTGATCAGCTGGGGCGCCGCGTCTCCGAGCTGCAAGCGGTATCGCAGGTGACCGACCTCATACACTCGTCACTCGAGTTCGAGAGCATCGGGCCGCGCGTGCTCGAAGTGCTCTCGAAGGTCATCGATGTGGACACCTGCTGCATCTTCGTGATCGACAAGGACAAGTCGGAGACGCTCTTCTCGGCGAGCATCGGGATGTCGGACACCGCCGCCGCATCGCCCGATGGGCTGATGGACGACGCGATGCTCGATGAGCACTTCTCGTGTATGGCGATCTTCGACCACGCCGCCACGATGGTGCTCCTGTGCGCGCCGGCAGACGACATCGCACGCATGACCGAGGACGACCGGCTGGTGCTGGGCGCGGTGGCGAGCGAACTCGCGGTCGCGGTCGAGAACTCGCGGCTCTACCGCCTCACGAAGAAACTCGCCATCACCGACGAGCTCACGGGGCTCGCGAACTATCGGCATCTGCAGACCAGGCTCGACGACGAGATCGAGCGTGCCCGCCGCTACGGCAAGAACGTCTCGCTCATCATGATCGATGTCGATGACTTCAAGGGGTTCAACGACGCCCACGGCCACATCCCGGGCGACCATGCGCTCGCGGACCTGGCCGAGGTGCTCGAGCGAAACGTTCGAGAGGTCGACCTCGTGGCCCGCTACGGTGGCGAGGAGTTCTCCGTCGTGCTTCCCGAGACCGACGCCCCCGGGGCCTACGTCGCAGCTGAGAAGCTGCGCGAGGCGGTGGCCTCGCACCTGTTCGCGGACGCCGACGGCGTGCGACACGTCGAGATGACGGTGAGCATGGGGCTCGCCACGTACCCGGTACACGCGAGCGACAAGGAAGCCCTGCTCAGGGAGTCCGACGACGCCCTGTACCGTGCGAAGAAGGATGGCAAGAACCGCGTCAAGACCCCGGGCGAATCCAAGCTCTGGACGCTGGACGCGCGAGACGCGCGGGAAGAGAACGCGCCGGCATGCGACGACGCGGCCGACGACACCGACA
>JAHEXP010000090.1 GCA_023252055.1 Coriobacteriia bacterium | reverse complement strand
AAACCCGCAGGCATGACGAGCCACGACGTCGTCGCGTGCGTCCGTCGTGCGACGGGCGAGGGGAGGGTCGGACACGCAGGGACCCTCGATCCGATGGCCACCGGTGTCCTCGTCGTTCTCCTCGGGTCCTACGCGCGCCTCGCGGCGTACCTGACCGCTGCGACCAAGGCCTACGACGCGACGATCTCCTTCGGTGCGGAGACCGACACCGATGATGCCGAGGGAACGATCACCCGGTCCGCGGACGTCGCGCCCGACCTGATGGATGCAGCCTGTGCCCGGCGAGTCCTCGACGGCCTACTCGGGCACTCCGAGCAGGTACCGCCGGCGTACTCGGCGATCAAGGTCGGTGGGACCACCGCACACAAGGCTGCTCGATCGGGCGACCCGCTCGAACTGGCGCCCCGCCCCATCGAGGTCCTCGAGGCACGGTTGATCTCCGTCGATGCCGCGGCGCGTACGTGGGACGTGGCCTTCACTGTTTCCAAGGGAACCTACATCCGCTCCCTCGCGCGCGACATCGGACGCGCATGCGGCAGTGCCGCGCACCTCTCCGCACTCCGACGCACGGCGAGCGGTTCACTCACCTTGCACGACACGCACACCCTGGAGGAGATCGCGGCCGCAGGGCCCGAGGTGGGTCCGCTGCTGGCGGACCCGGTGCACGCGTTGGGGCTGCCGGTGGTCGAGGCTGCCGGCGCCTCGGTGCTCGTGGGAGCGGCCATCCCGCTGCCGGGGGGTCTCGACCTCCCACAAGGGAGTGCTGTCGCCGTCACCGTCGACGGCCGGCTCGCCGCGGTCTACCGGGCCGCCGGTTCGGGCCTCGTGCCCGCGGCCGTCCTCTTGACCGGAGGCGCTCAGTGACGCGGATCCTCGTCTGGCAGCATGGGATGCCCCCGCTTGGGCGCGCTGTGGCCGCGCTCGGCGTCTTCGACGGCGTTCATCTCGGGCACCAGGCGCTCGTGCGCGAGGCGGTCGGGTTGGCGCATGTCCGCGGGGCCGCCTCAGTGGTCGTCACGTTCGACCGGGATCCCGATCAGATCGTCGCTCCGGCTGCGGCCGCAGCGCAACTCCTCGACCTCGACCAGAAGTTGAGCCTTCTTGAGGCACTCGGCCCCGACACGGTGCTCGTCATGCCGTTCACGCCCGAGCTGGCTGCGACCGCACCGCTCGTATTCCTTGATGAGGTCCTGCTCGACGCGATGACTCCGGTCTCCGTTGTCGTCGGCTACGACTTCCGGTTCGGGCACCGGGCGGAAGGGAACGTGGACGCGCTCGTGCGCTACGGCGCCGAACACGGATTCTCCGTCGTGGCGCATGACTTGATCGCCCTCGACGGGGCCCCGATAACCTCCACCAGGATCCGTCGGCTCGTGGCGGAAGGGGACGTCGTCGGGGCCGCTCGGCTCCTGGGGCGCTCCCACCGCGTCCGGGGAACGGTCACCCACGGCCGCGGAGCTGGTGCGGGCCTCGGATTCGCCACGGCCAACCTCTCGACCGCTCCCTATTCCGCCTTGCCCGCAGCCGGTGTCTACGCAGGCAGCGTTGAGGTGGACGGCTCAAGGCATCCGGCGGCCATCTCGATCGGCGTGCCTCCGATGTTCCCGGACGCGACGGACGACTTCGAGGTGCACGTGATCGGCTTCGACGGCGATCTCTACGGGGCGGTCCTCGAGGTCGAGTTCCTGCAGCGCCTGCGCGACCAGCGCACCTTCACCACAACGGCGGAGCTGACTCAGGCTATCGCGCACGACATCGCCCGCACCTGTGAGATCGCGGGACGCTAGAAGAACGGGAGGCCGCCTCCATCGCCTGCCACGTGCTGTTTCGAAATCCCTGTGCTACAATTCCACGGCTACACAGACAGGCCCCGCGCTTTGAGCGGTCGGAACTCCACCGGCCCCGCTCTCGGCCGGAGGCGACGAACGTGAACGAAGGGTGGAACGAAGCATGCCGCTTTCCAAGGACGTCACCGCAGGGATCGTCGCCGACAACATGCGTCATGAGGGCGACACCGGCTCCACCGAGGTGCAGATCGCACTCCTCACGCAGCGCATCCGCGACCTTACCGAGCACCTGCGCGAGCACAAGCATGACCACCACTGCCGCCGCGGGCTGCTCCAGCTCGTCGGCCAGCGTCGCCGCCTGATGAACTACCTGAAGAAGTCCGACGTCGAGCGCTACCGTGCGATCGTGGTCAAGCTCGGCATCCGCGGCGTCTAGATCCGCGGCAACCCAATACGGATCCAACGGAAGCGGGGAGATACTCCTCGCTTCCGCGTATGAAGAGGGGGACGCGGCATGAGGCCGGTCCCACAACACGGTCAGGCGGGCACGAGGCCCGCGGACCCAAGAAGAAGAGGTAGAGGATGGGAAAGGTAACTGAGCAGTTCGAACTGTATGGAAAGACCTACACGATCGAGACCGGAGAGCTGGCCAAGCAGGCCGGCGGCGCGATGCTCGTGCGTCAGGGCGACACGATGGTGCTGGTCACGGCCACGGCGTCCAAGTTCCCCAAGGACCTCGATTTCTTCCCGCTCACCGTGGACTTCGAAGAGCGGATGTACGCGGCGGGCAAGTTGCCCGGCGGCTTCATCAAGCGTGAGAGCCGCCCGAGCGAGAAGGCTGTCCTCACCGCCCGCATGATCGACCGCCCGATCCGCTCGTCGTTCGCGGACGGTTTCCGCAACGAGGTCCAGGTCATCGCGACGGTGCTCTCGGCCGACCAGCTCAACCAGCCCGACGTCATCTCCATCATGGGCGCGTCCTCGGCGCTGCTCGCGGCCGGTATCCCCTTCGAGGGCCCGCTCGCAGGCGTGCGCATCGCTCGTGACGCCGATGGCGGCTACATCGTGAACCCGACCTTCGAGGAGTCGGAGGCTTCCGATCTCGAGCTCGTGGTCGCCGGTTCCAAGGATGCCGTCTACATGCTCGAGGCCGCCGCACACGAGGTGTCCGAAGAGGACATGCTCGGCGCCCTGATGTTCGCTCAGGAGGCCATCGGCGAGTTCTGCAAGGTCCAGGAGCGCTTCTTGGCCAAGCTCGAGATCACCCCGATGGACGTCCCGATCCACGCTATC
>JAHEXP010000058.1 GCA_023252055.1 Coriobacteriia bacterium | reverse complement strand
CAACCGTGAATCTTGCTTTCGCATCGTCGATGTTCGCCGTCGGCCTTGTCACGAGCATCCACTGCGTATTCATGTGCGGTGGGCTGGTGCTGACGTATGCGGTGAAGGGGACCGAGGGCGGTCCGTGGTACCGCAAGCTGGTACCGCATCTCGCATACCAAGGTTCGAAGGTCTTCAGCTACGCCGCGGTCGCCCTGATCCTGGGCGGGCTCGTGGCGCTGGCCGGCAGCGCCGTCGACATATCCCCCGTACGCAACTGGCTGCAGGTCGTGGCCGGCATCTATATGGTCCTGCTCGGAGTCGGCATGACCGGCAAGGTGAAGGTGCTCCGGTACCTCACCCCCCGGCCGCCCAAGTTCCTCGTGGACGCGCTGTCGCGCAACCGCAAGAAGGCGGTCACCGAGGCCGGCGAAGGCCACACGTCGCTCGTCACTCCGATCATGTTCGGCCTGCTCACCGGTCTCATGCCGTGTGCGCCGCTGATCGCCGCTCAAGCGTCAGCGATGTCGCAGGGCTCGGTCCTGACCGGCGTCCTTGGAATGGTCGGGTTCGGCCTCGGCACGATGCCGCTCATGCTCGTCTTCGGCTTCGCGTCCTCGCTGCTCTCGCGGCAGTTCCAAGCGAAGATGCAGATCGTCGCCGCGATCGCCGTCGTGCTGTTCGGTCTTGTGATCCTGAACCGGGGGCTCATGCTCGTCGGCTCGCCGGTCACCTTCGACTCGGTGAAGACGGCCGTGGTCGGGACCGCTCCGGTCGCCGGAAACGCACAGTTCATCAAAGGCGCCGACGGCGTCGTTGAAGTGAAGATGTCGATCATCGACACCCAGTACGTGCCGCAGACGCTCCAGGTCCCGGCCGACACGCCCGTTCGCATCCTCGTGGACCGTCAGGAGGATCTGGCCTGCTCGAACCAGCTCGTCATCACCGCTGCCAAACTCAAGGTCGACTTGGCGCCGAATGCGGTCACGACGGTCGATCTTCCCGCAATGCCCGCCGGCAGCTACCAGATGACCTGCGGGATGGGCATGATGTCCGGCACGTTGCTCGTGGGCGGCGCGGCCGCAGCGGGTAGCAGTGGGACCCCCGGGCTGATCCCCGCGATCCTCATCGGACTGATCGCCGGCGGGTACGGCGCCTACCGCTTCCGGGCCCACCGCCTTGCGGCGGCAGCTTCAGCCGCCGCTTCGGCCAAGGGCTCTTCCAAGAAGCAGACGCCCGCAACGGGCAAGAATCGTTCGGCGCAGGCGTCCGGCTCGCGCGGTCCTGCGGCTCCCGTGCAAGAGGGCTCGCAGCGCTACATGGGCTTCGAGCCTGCCGAGCTCGTCCTCGGAGGTTCGATAGTGCTCCTCGCCATCATCATCGGGCTCGCGTCCGGTGGGTTCTTCCGCTAAGACACACTCCATAGGCCTCCGCCGCCACAGCGGCCGGCCACTTCGAAGGGAACATACTGATATGGCTTCCAACACTCACGCGGACGGCAGCACCACGATGCTCAGGTGGTCTGTGATCGTCGCTATCGCACTCGTCGCGTTCTTCGGCTCGTACCGGTTCGCGATCGCACGCAGCGTGACCGCACAGGCCGCGGTCAGCGGTAGCCCGGCTTCGGCTGTCGCCAAGACGGTCGGATCTGGCGGCTCGTGCTGCGGCGGCGGAGCGTCGGCCACCGGTGCCGCAGGCGCATCGGCTGCGGGCGGCTGCTGCGGCAGCGGCGCCGCGAAGACCGGCCCCGCCATCACCAAGAAGGCCGCTGTTTCCGGCAACGTTCAGAAGATCTCGGTGGACCTCTCCAAGGGCTATTACGACCCCGCCACGATCCAGCTCAAGGCCGGCGTCCCCGCCGAGATCACGTTCGGTCAGGGCAGCGGTTGCCTCGCACAGGTCCAGAGCCAGGAGCTGGGCTTCTTCGAGGACCTGCAGAACGGCCCGGTCACGGTGAAGCTCGCGGCGCTGTCCGCCGGCACGTACACCTTCACCTGCGGTATGCAGATGCAGTCCGGCACCATCGTCGTGAAGTAGGGGACCGACACATGGAAACTCCCGCCACGTTCAAGGAAGCATCGTTCGCCGTCACCGGTATGACGTGCGCTTCCTGCTCCGCCGTCATCGAGAAGGTGCTGGGCAAGACCGCCGGCATCGCTTCTGTGACGGTCAACCTCGCTACCGAGCGGATGTCGGTGCGATTCGACCCGTCGGTGATCGACGAGGCCGGCATCGCCGCCGTGGTGAAGAAGGCCGGCTACGGCGCGCTGCCGCTTGGCGGCTCCACCGTCGTCCCCGCGCCCGCAACGGCATCAACTCCGTCAGTCGCGCCGGAGACCTCGCCCGCCCCCGCGGGCGAGGTCTCCGGGACCGCGTGCCCGGTGGTACCTGCAGACGCTGCAACCCCGGCCCCGGCCGCAGCGGCCGCGACCAGCACGATCACGCTCGGCCTCATCGGCATGACCTGCTCGTCGTGCTCCGCGGTCATCGAAAAGACACTGAAGCGTGTTGCGGGCGTACAGTCCGCGAACGTCAACCTCGCGATGGAGACCGGCACGGTGATCTTCGACCCCACAGTCGTGGGCATCGAGGCCCTCATCGGCGCGGTCAAGGGCGCCGGCTACGATGCCGTGCTGCGCGTCGAGACCGGCACGTCGTCCGATGAGCCTGCGGAAGACGTCCAGCGCGCCGCACAGGCCGCCCACACGAAGCATGAGCAGCGCCTGTTCGTATTCGCGCTCGTCCTGTCGCTGCCCATGGGGCTCATGATGCTGCCGGGCGTGATGGACGCTCTCACCGTCCGCGTCGCGACCTTCCTTGCAGGCACCATCGGCGGCGGCTGGGATCCGATGATGGTCGGCAAGTACATCGGGTTCGCGCTGGCGACGCCGGTTCAGTTCGTGTGCGGGTGGCAGTTCTACCGCGGCTTCTGGCACGCGCTGAAGCGTCGCAGCGGCAACATGGACACGCTGATCGCTATCGGCACGTCGTCGGCGTACTTCTACAGCATCGCTGCCACGTTCGTGCCGTCGCTGCAGGCCGAGCCGGTGTTCTTCGAGACCTCGGCGTTCCTGCTCACCTTCGTCATCCTCGGCAAGCTGCTCGAGGCCCGCGCCAAGGGCCGTACCGGTGACGCCATCAAGAAGCTCATGGGGCTTGCCGCCAAGACCGCGCGCGTCGTGCGCGGCGGCGAGGAGATCGACGTCCCGGTCGAGCAGGTAGTGGCCGGCGACCTCGTCGTGGTCCGTCCGGGTGAGAAGGTCCCGGTCGACGGCGTCGTCACCGAAGGCCACAGCAGCGTCGACGAGTCGATGCTGACCGGCGAATCGATCCCGGTCGAGAAGAACCTGGGCGACCAGGTCATCGGCGCCACCATGAACAAGCTGGGCTCGCTACGGTTCCGCGCCACGAAGGTCGGCCGCGACACGGCGCTCGCGCAGATCGTCCGGCTGGTGGAAGAGGCCCAGGGCTCCAAGGCCCCGGTCCAGCGCTTCGCCGACCGCATCTCGGCCGTGTTCGTCCCCGCCGTCGTCGGCGCAGCGGTCATCACGTTCCTGGTCTGGCTCTTCGTCGTCCCGAACTTCGTGGACGCGTCGTTCTACGCTGCTGCCGCTCCGTTCGTCAAAGCGCTCCTCGCAGGCACCGCGGTGGTCGTCATCGCCTGCCCGTGCGCTCTCGGGCTCGCTACGCCGACGGCGATCATGGTCGGCACCGGCAAGGGCGCCGAGAACGGCATCCTCATCAAGAGCGGCGAGGCCCTCGAGACCGCGTACAAGATCAAGGCGATCGTCTTCGATAAGACCGGCACGCTCACCTACGGTAAGCCGGTCGTCACCGACATCGAGCTGGCCGAAGGCCACGACGCCACCCGGATGTTCACCTTCGCCGCGGCGCTGGAGCGCAACTCAGAGCACCCTCTGGCCGAGGCGATCATGGCGCGCGCGAAGGCAGACGGCATCGACGTACCCACGGTCGAAGGTTTCTCCGCGATCCCCGGCCACGGCGTCGAGGGCACCGTCGGCGACATGAAGGTCGCTTTCGGCAACCGCAAGCTCATGGCGGCCGAGGGCATCGACATCTCCGCGTTCGAGGAGCGCATCCGCGTCCTTGAAGGCGAAGGCAAGACGGTCATGCTCGTGGGCGTCAACGGCGCCAAGCTCGCCGGCGTCATCGCCGTGGCCGACACGCTCAAGGAGCACTCGGCAGAAGCGGTCGCGCGTCTCACGAAGATGGGTGTCGCCGTCTACATGATCACCGGCGACAACCGCCGCACCGCGGAGGCGATCGCGGCGCAAGCCGGCATCGCTCCCGATCACGTGCTCGCCGAGGTGCTCCCCGAGCACAAGGCGGAAGAGGTCGGCAAGCTGCAGGCCAAGGGCCTCGTGGTCGCCATGGTCGGCGACGGCATCAACGACACTCCCGCGCTCGCGAAGGCCGACGTCGGCATCGCCATGGGCGCCGGTACCGACGTGGCGATGGAGACCGGCGGCATCGTCCTGATCAAGAACGACCTCCGTGACGTCGTGACCGCCATCGAGCTGTCGCGCGCCACGATGCGCAAGATCCACCAGAACTTCTTCTGGGCGCTCGGCTACAACACGCTGGGCATCCCGGTGGCCGCACTCGGCCTCCTGCGCCCCGAGCTCGCCGGCGCGGCGATGGCGCTCTCGTCTGTGAGCGTGGTCACGAGCTCGCTGCTCCTGCGCGGATTCAAGCCCAGCTTCTCCAAGGCCGCGTAGCCCGGCGGACTTGCGAGGAAGGACCGAAGGGGGCCGCGTCCGCAGCGGCCCCCTTCGTCGTGCTGGTGACCGGATGTCGCGGGGGCCTGTGTAGGCGCGAACGGACTGTGGTACGTTCCACCAGGGACGTGGCAGTGATTGCCATACGATCCGGGGCAGGCGGGTCCATTCAGGCCAAGGGCGGCGACGGGGTCACGTGAAGAAGATCTGGGTGTACGTGGGGATCATGCTGGGAGTCGCTCTGGTCACGGCCGCAGGTCTCGTCTCGCTCAAGGCGATTCGCGAGGGGCAGTCGATGAGCGGGATCGTCGTGAAGTACAACGAGGCCGCGCTCGATGTGGAGCAACAGCCCGGCGTGTCGTCCACGCTCAAAGTCGACCGCATCGTGGCTCCGGGACCGTCGTGGGTGGTCGTGACTCAGGTCGTCATGGGACCGACGAAGGGGATGGGGGAGTCGGACAAGCCGGCGGCTCCCGCTGGGGCGATGCCCACACCGCGCATCCTCGCGGTCGTGGCGGTCCCGGCCGGGGAGTCGCGCGACCTCATCATCCCGCTGGATCCGGGTGTGCCCGTCACGCAGATGCTGAGGGTCGCCCTGCACGCCGACCGCGGGATCGCGGGCACCTTCGAGTGGGACATGACGAAGTTCGCCGAAAGTCCGGACAAGCCGTACTTCCGAGAGCCGCTCCAGGCGGTCCACTCACCCCTCGAGCTGAGCGTCGCGGTCCTGGCCAAGTAGCTCGCGTCAGTGCGCGCAGTGGCCTCCGCCGCAGCATGAAGGCTTCTGCGGGGCCGCGCTCGCAAGCGACTTCATCGAGCACGGGATGCGGAAATACGTGACGTTCATGCCCTCAGGATGGTGCGGTCGCAGCACCGGGGTCAGCATGAGGACGCTGTCGACACCCGCGGCGTGCAGTGTCTGTAGAACCGTGGCCACCGATGTCGGTTCGCAGGCCACCAGCGCCACGGTCGCGTCGAGACACCGATCCAGGACCGCCAGCTCCGAGAGCTGCTTCACCTCCACGCCTGACACCACCGCGCCGACGTCACTCTCGAGTTCCGAGTAGCAGGCGACCATGCGCATGCCGAAGTCCTCGGACGGGAAGATCGTGCGAAGCGCGGAGAGCATCTGAGCGCTGCCGACGGCCACGAACGGGCACTCCTCGCTCAGGCCCAGGTACGATTCGAGCGCATCGTAGAGCTCCGAGGGGTCGTAGCCGGCACCGGGGCGGCCCTCGACGTCCACGTACGACAGGTCCCGGCGCACCGTCTCCTCGGCCACGCCCAACTCCTCTGAGATCTCCCGAGAAGTGAGCCTGCCGGTCTCTTCGCCGCGCAGCATCTCGCCGAGGAAGCAGTGGTAGCGGGACAAACGCAGGATCGAGGCCTGCGGCGCGCGTCCGGTCTCGGCCATAAGGTCACCTCTGTGGTCTCGTTCGTCGGGTCCGGTCAACTCTACACCGTGCGGAGCACCGCGCGGTGGGGACCATTCGTCGCGATGTTGCGAAAGTTCGTTCACTGGTGAACGACAATGGGTAGACTCTTCCACAGATAGGCAAATCGTCGTTCCTTGAGGGAGGAGACCACGGTGTACCGTTTCTCGGAGTCTTTGCGCAGGGGGAGCGCCTCAGTCGCGCTCGTCGTTCTCATGATGGTCGTCGCGATGGTGATCGCCGGATGCTCGTCCGGCACCGCATCGAACTCGGGCAGCGGTACCTCGGGTTCCAGTCCTGCGAACGGGATGCAGGCGTCCTCGACCACCGCTAGTGCTCCCGCCGATCCCAGCGTTCAGGTATGCGGCGAGTGCTCCGGCAAAGGCATGGGGAAGATGGTCCCCGGCAAGGCCGTGGTCAAGGACGGCGTGCAGGTCGTTGCTATCGAGATCATCAACGGCTACTACGTTCCGAACAAGATCACCGCGAAGGCGGGGATGCCGATCCAGGTCGACTTCTCCGGCAAGTCCAAGGGCTGCGTTTCGAAGCCGAAGTTCCCGGGTCTGGGCAAGAGCGCGGACCTCTCGAAGACCGGCGCGGCCACCCTGGACCTCGGAACCCTGAAGCCAGGCGTCTACAAGTTCACCTGTGCGATGGGGATGAATGCGGGTTCCATCACCATCCAGTAGTCACGATAGCGATCGCTCGAGCGTCCGACCGCCTGCGGACCGACCGTCCGCAGGCGGTCGTGTCACGTATGGCGCGTCCCGTCGCGTCAGGCACCGCGTAGCCGTACTCTGTAGCGTGACGCATCGTCTTGGAGGCCGGAAGTGAAGCGCACGCCCCTTATCGTTGGAGCGATCGTCCTGGTGACGTTGCTGGTCGTCGGCCTCGCCTACAGCATCGGCAGCCTCCAGCGGACCGCTGTGATGACCGGCGTCGTCGTCAGCAGCGGCGAGGCGACCGTGACCGCTCATGACCAGTTGGGCGCTTCCGACACCCTGCTGGTGGACAGCGTGACCGCTCCCGATGCGTCGTGGATCGTGGCGTACCGCGTCGGGATGGAGGGGATGCCCGGAGCGCTCCTGGGGTACGCCCCCATACCTGCCGGCACCTCGCGCAACGTGGTCATCCCCATCGACACGAGCATCCGGCTGACCCCTGAGGCCATCATCAGCGTCAACGCCGACCGAGGCGTGCCCGGGCGCTTCGAGTTCGACATGAACCGGTTCGAAGCGAGTACCGACAAGCCCTACTACGTCGCCGGTCGCGCCGTTCAGACGACGATCACCGTCGCGTTCACCGAGAACGGCGACACGTTCGAGTTCCCGCCGGCGCAGCCATAGAAGGAGCCTGACCGATATGTTCGACGACTTCGCATGGGTGGGGCACGACCTGTACGTCTCGGGCGCGGTGTCGAGCCACGGGGGCAACATGTCCGTACGGCTGGCCGGGGACCGACTCCTGATCACCCGCACCGGTTCGATGATCGGCCGGTTGACGCCGGCGGACCTGATCGAGACCACGCTGGAGTCATGTGGCGACGAGCGCGACGCGCAGTGCTCGGTGGAGCTGGTCGTGCACCGGGCGATCTACGCGGCGACAGGGGCCGGCGCGATCGTGCACGCGCACGCGGTGAACACCGTCGCGCGCTCGCTGGTGAGTGACGAGATCGTGCCGGTGGACTCGGAGTCGCTGCTGCGGTTGGAATCGGTGCCGGTGGTGCACGCGGAGCACACCATCGGGTCCGCCGAAGCCGGCGCGAAGTTGGCCGCGGCCCTGCGCACGCGCCGCGTGGCGGTGCTCAAGGGGCACGGGCCGTTCGCAGTGGGAGAGACCCTCGAGGACGCCTATCAGGCGATCTCGTGCCTCGAGGCAAGCTGTCGCGTCCTCAACATCCTGGCTGCGATCCGTCCGGCGTAGGATCCGACCCGGCCGCGTGCGGGTCCGCCGTACCGCCTAGCCGGCTGCCAGCTCGAGTTCCGCCCTCAGCTCGTCCTTGCGCACGCCCGTGGCGAACGAGCCATCGATCGCGTTGCGCGCGAGCGTGACCACCTGGTCTCGGTCCAGACTCAGGGCGCGTGCCGTGCGCACGATCGTTTCCTGCAGATACCCCCCGAAGTACGCGGGGTCGTCGGAGTTCACCGTCACGGCCAGGCCCGCATCGAGCATCTTTCGCAGGGGATGGGCTTCCAGCGAGTCGACGACGCGCAGTGACACGTTGCTCAGCGGGCAGACCGTGAGGCACGTCTTCGCCGCGACGAGGCGCCGTGTGAGGGCGGGGTCCTCCAGGACCCGCACCCCGTGGTCGATCCGCTCGGCACCGAGGAGGCCGATGGAGTCGGCGATGTAGGACGGCGGACCCTCCTCGCCTGCATGCGCCACCACGTGCAGGTGCGCCGCGCGGGCCTTCGCGAAGACTTCAACGAACTTCGCCGGCGGGTTGCCCACCTCGCCTGAGTCCAAGCCGATGCCGTCGATCCCGCCGTGCCCCAGGGCCTGGTCGAGTGTGGTCATGGCGTCGTGCGCAGTGAGGTCGCGCAGGATGCACATGATCAGCTTCGACGTGATCCCGAGCTCGGAGCGGCCCGCCGCCAGCGCGCGGCGGACGCCTTCGACGACCTCCGCGTAGCGCACGCCACGGGCTGTGTGCGTCTGCGGGTCGAAGAACGGCTCCACGTGTCGGACGTTCTCCCTGTCGGCCTTGAGCAGGTACGCCCACGTCAGGTCGTAGAAGTCCTGCTCGGTCTTCAGCACCGAACACGAGGCGTAGTAGACGTCGAGGAACGACTGCAGGTCGGTGAAGCGGTAGGCCGCGCGCATCGCGTCAGGGGACGAGAAGGGGAGCGGCACGCCGTTGCGCTCACCGAGGGCGAACGCGAGGTCAGGCTCGAGGGTCCCTTCGAGGTGTACATGCAGCTCGACTTTGGGAAGCCGACGGATGAGCGACTCCAGAGGCATGCATGTCCCTTTCGGTGACTTCCGGCGCGCGCCTGTCTCCGGCGTCTGCGGAGGGGAATCTTCTTTGTCGGGTTGTCGAGCAGGTGCGTACCCAAGAGTAGCCGACGGAAGGCCGAGAAGTCATGCAGGCGCGAGCCCACTGCATCCAGGGCGGCTTCGGGGCGGAGGGCGCGTGAGCGTTCGCACCCCGGCGCAGCGCCGCGTCATCTTCGCCTATCTGGCGACCACCGCCCTCTATATCCTGTCGGCCTCGATCATA
>JAHEXP010000057.1 GCA_023252055.1 Coriobacteriia bacterium | reverse complement strand
GCTTCGACACGAGGCCGTCCTTGAAGGTGAAGAAGGTGACGATGTACCACTGGGATCCGTCGGGGTACCTCGTCTTCACGTAGCTCGTGATCTCGTCGCCGCGGTCGGCGACCTTCACGACATTGAACGTGGGCGTGAGCATGTAGTGCTCTTCGCTGCCGGCGACGTACGGGGCCTCGTCGAGCCCCAGGCCGCTGCCGGTGCCCGCGGTGATGTGCTCGAGGATCTTGCGGAAGTTCTCGATCCCCACCACGCGTTCGCCCGACTGCGGGATCACCTGCACGAAGTCAGGATGCATGACCTCGCCGAGCTGGTCGTACTTGGCGTCGCGCATGATCGTGCGCATCTGCTCCAGGACCTCCCGGTTGTGCGCCGCGCTCTCGTTCGCCACCTCGGTGATGCCTCCCTATGCCTGATGCGGCTGCGACGCCGCCTCGATGAGTTGTGCGTTCTCCGGGCTCGCGTGCCGATCCAGCGTCGCGATCTCCGTCGGCGAGAACACGCGCTTGCGCAGCAGGTCGAGCGCGACCCGATGTGCGTCGTGCAGCGCGTGCAGCGACATCGCACGTGCCTCGGGCGGCAGATCCGACTGGGCCGACACCTGCGCGTATGCGCCCTGACCCAGATACGCGAGCGCGAGTGCCTGCAGCTCGTCGGCCGGCAGCCACGTGGCGAGTTCGGGCAGGAGCGCGTCGTACGAGGCGCGGCTCAGCGGGCCGAACATCCCGTACTCGAGCGCCGAGAACACTGCTAGCAGGTTCGCACCGAGCTCGAAGTACACCGCGCGACCGGCGTTGCGCGCCATCGCAGCCGCCTGGCGGCGCTGGATGTAGATGCCGACGAACAGCCAACCGATCACGCCCACGAGCGCGCCGGTCATGCCGATGAGGAGCTGCTGGTACGGGAACACGGGCGTCGCCCTTCGGATGCGCGCGCACTTGCCATCGCCACGGTTCGTTCCCATGAACGCCCCGGTGCGCGCCCTATCCGCGAAGCTTCGCCTTGCGCTCCGCCGTGTACGCCCACCATGGCTGCTCGGGGTCGCCGCTCATGAACCGCGTCACCGCGATGAAGACGTCGAGCAGGCAGGGGTCGTGGGCAGCGCCGGTGCGGGCGTTGAGCTCCTCGAACAGTTCGTACGGATCGCGGCCCACCAGGTCGGCCGGAACCTCGACGTCGATGCGACGCAGTTTCGCCGCGATCGCCGGACCGACGTTGGGCAGGTCCTCAAGGGTCTTGGCTTCGCCCGGAGTCATCGTTGCCCCTAGTTCACCCGGTTGTAAGTGATCGTCGGCCCCTTCTTGGAGCCGCTCCACAGAGCGAGCGTCAGGCGATCGGCCGTGACCCACGTGAGGGTCGCAAAGACCGTGTTGCCCGGGTGGAAGAACTGGAGGCCATCGACCGTGGCGCGGTAACGCACGACCCCTCCGCCGGGGACCTGAACGCGGCTGCCCGCGCGGAACTCGTAGGTGGAGCCGCCCTTGGATTTCCAGGTGCCGCGCAAGTTGTACTGCGATCCGCCGCCGCCAAGCGACACCGAAACCGCGACCGTCGAGCCCTTGGCAGCCGATCCGTTCGCCACGGGGCTCTGCGCGAAGATGGTGCCCTCCGTCGCGGCGCTGGACGCTTCCGTCGCCTTCATCTTGAAGCCCGCCGCCGACAGGGTCGCCGACGCTTCCTCTTCGGTCATGCCGACCACGCTCGGAACCCCGACTGGCGCCGGTCCCTTGCTGATGATGACCTTCACCCCTGACCCTGACTCCGTGTTCGAACCCGGCGCGACACTCTGCGATATGACGGTTCCGGCCGGGATGGTGGCGTTGTAGCTCTCGGTGATCTCCGCGCGCAGTCCGGCCGCTCCGAGCGCGTCGGCGACTTCCGTGGCGTTGAGGCCTGCGAGCGCAGGAGCGACGGCCGGCTCCACTCCGGACAGCTTCAGCAACACACTCGAACCGCTGGGCAGGCTCGCTCCGGCCTCGGGTTCCTGGGAAACGACGGTGCCCGAGGGAAGCTGCGAGCCGGAGTCGTACGACAGGGCGCCGCGCTTCAGACCGGCGTCCTCGATCGTCTGGGTGGCGCGCGCCAGCGTCATCCCGCTGACGTCCGGCACCTTCGGCGAGCATCCACCGAGCACGGCGACGAGGGACAGGCACAGCGCGATCTTGAACAGACGCTTCATTCCCGGGGCCTCTCGTACGTTCGCGGACATCTCTCAGGTTGTGTGCCCACAAACCTAGCGCGTGAGCGCACCGAGGCCAACGAAAATGGCTGTGATTCCCAGAATCGCGATGGCAGCGCCCGATAGCCGCGTGACCCACAGCAACACGCGCTCCCCCACGCGCTCGCGCAACGCGCCGGTCACCGTGACAAGGACGAGCCACCACACGAGCGATCCGCCAAAGACGCCGGCCACCGTCACGGCCGGTGTCGCCCAGCCGCCACCGGTCACCACCAGGCCCGCGCCCGCGAAGATGCCGGCGAACGCGAGGATCGTCTGCGGGTTCGCGAGCGTGAGCCCGAGCGCTGACGAGTACACGCCCAGAAGCGGAGCGGCGTTCGCTTCCTCTGCGCAGCGGCTGCCTTTCGACAGCACGGCACGCACACCGAGGTAGACGAGGAAGCATCCGCCGATGAGCCGCACCCATCCCTGCGCGCCTGTGAGAACTCCTGTGAGTGCGGTCAGGCCGAACGCGGCGATCGAGGCGTAGAGGGCGTCTGCGGTGGCGATGCCGGCACCGGTGGCGTACCCGATCGCTCGGCCACGAACGATCGTGCGCTCGATGCATAGCAGCGCCATCGCGCCCACGGGGGCGGCGACGAGCAGCCCGATGCCGAGCGCGCGCAGGAACGACGAGGCGAGCGTCACGCGCGCACCCCCGCGCCGCCGGCCTCGGCGGCTTCGGCTGCTTCTGCCTTGCCTGCCTCGATGTGCACGAGTGCGCCGCCCCACACCGCGAACGCGAGCAGCACGGCCGCGGTGAACCATGCGCCCGCCGCGAACGGCACCTGCACGTAGAGCCCCATCATCACGCCCGCCGTCACGAGCACTGCGGCGATCCCGTAGAACGAATGCATGTCGTAGAGCGTCACGAACGGCAGGTAGTGCGCGCCGAGCACGATCATGAACGCCGGGAAGAACCAGTCGATGCGGTAGAGAGCTGCAGCGCCCACGACCGGCAGCGACAGCGGCAGCACGAACGCCGCCTGCATCCCGAGACTCTTCAAGGGGTTGCCGCGCGACACCTTGTAGCGGTGCCGCATCGCGAGGAGTACGAGCCGCGTGAGCGGATAGATGAAGATGCCGCCCACGAGCAGCAACGTGATCGACGCGGACCGTGTCCCCCACGTGGCGAGCGCCGCCGAACCCAGCCACAACAGGCCGGACACCAACTGGCCCACGAACCCGCCCATGTAGGCGAACCGCATCTCGCGCTGAGCGTCTGCAACGGTCACGAGCGTCTCCCGTCTAGTTCCACATGTGGATCTTGTAGGAGCCGCTTCCGTGGATCTGGAAGTGGAACCAGTCGCCGCCATACGAGTCGAGCTTCGCCCGCTCGTGGACCGGACCGTGGAAGCTGTCTCCGTTGTAGGTGTGCCCCCAGTTGTGCAAGGAGATGTACTGCCCTGAGCCGTGGATGTAGAAGTCGATGTAGTGGGTGCCGAGCGGGATCCACACCTGCTTGGTGGTGCGGTGCGCGGAGCCTGACCCTGTCAGCTCGAACCACGTTTTGGCGAGTCGGCTGACGCTGCTCTTCGTGAGGTGTTTGGAGGAGCCCCAGGAGGTCACTCTGTAGTACGTCTTCGTGAAAGGATGGGCGACGATCCGGAAGTAGCCCCCCGAACCGGTCTTCGTGCTCTTCATGTTCTGGGACCAGTCGACGTCCTTGCTCAGGCGAAGGTCCAGCTGCACCGTCTGCCCTTTGATCCCTGCGCCCGTGGCGAGATCCCGCAGGCGACCCGTGATCACCACGGCTCCCCGGACGCGGACGGTCTTACGGCTGGCCGAGATCGAGATCGTGGTCTGCCCTGCGAGGGTGCTTTTGGCCGTCGAGATCGACGCGTCGTGGACGTCGTCCCCGGTCATGCTGAACGAAACGCGCCACACCCCCGCTGTCGGGATACTGGTCGACCGGGTGAACTCCATGCGCCCAGTGGCGACGTTGTATGTCCCGGTGGCGTCGACCGCCTTACTCATCGTCCACACGTCGTCCTTCAGATTCTCGAACAGGAACTGTCCGGTGCACGGCACTCCGGAGTGCGGCGCCACCGATGAGGACACCTTGAGGGTGAACGACCTCTTCACCGACAAGACCGACGAGGGAGCCTTCACCCATGTGATGGCCGGCCCCCCGTGCGCGGCGAAGTTCGCTGGCCCGATCCACACGCCGTCCTCGAACGTGGCCGCAACGAGCAGTCCGTCCTGCGAGAACTTGATGCGCCCGCCATAGAGCGGTCCCGAATTGTAGGCAGCGAACCGGTGTCCGGTCGACCGTGCGCCGAGCAGTGCGCCCGTATCGGCGTCGTAGGCGACGACCTCGCTGGAACCGGCTCTCGGCAGGTAGACGTCGTTGGTTCGTGGCCGGAACGCGGCGCCCATGCCTGTGGCCGAGAACGTGTCGACAAGACTCCCGGAGGCATCGAACACCCCGTTACAGCCCCAGTAACCGGGTGTGACGATCCTCGTGCCGTCGTCGTTCAGGGCAAGCTCCTGTCCCCACGACGGATATGAGACGGCCGGGGCGACCATGCTCTCGCCGAGACTGCCGTATGTACCGAACGGAGAAGAGCCGAGAAGGTCCTTCCATCCCACCTTTGAGCCGGAGCCGTCGGCCGTCACCAATGAGCCGCCGTACACCGAGCGCAGGATCGTGACCGACCCGGTCGCTGGATCGTAGCGGCGCATAGGCACGCGGCCAAGCGACTCGTTCGCGATCGACGTGGTGAACATCTGTCCGTCGTGGAGGTAGGCGACCGAGTACGTTCCCGTTTCGCCGGCGGCCCGTGGGAAGACCACGGCAGGACTCTCGGCTCCCGTCACTGCGTCGAGGAGCCGTACACCGACGGTCTCATCGGTTGATGTGCCGTCGGCGATCGCGAGCGTGGCACCATCTGGCGACAGGTCCATCCCCTGCAGATCGGATCCCGATACGGGCCACGAGGGCTGCAGGAGCACGTTCGAGTCGGCTTGATAGCGCCACACCTGATCCCCGGCGCTCATGAAGAGGAGGTGCTCGGCGCTCGAGAACTCGACGTCGCGGACGCCCGGGAGCGGGATGAAGACCCCGTTGACCGGCACCGCCCGTGCGCTTACCGGAGCCACGAACAAGACCAACGCAGCCAGTGCGACAAGTGCAAGTGCACGGCACGCGCGAACTGTGCCCCTCATGAGCGTCTCCCCCCGAAGAAGCCGGGCGCCCCGCCCGGCGGTCTCAGGATACCGCAGTCGGGGCGCACCCCTGTGCGCGCAAAGTGTAAGTTTGGCGCGGAGATTGCGTCTTAGCAGTCACCATGGCCGCACAAACACTCACACTCAGTTCGCTGGGTGCACGCAGGCTCTCCGACGAGAACGTCTTCGACCGGACGCTCCGGGGCGACCCCGTCGCATTCTCTGAGGTGTACCGGCGCTACCAGAAGCGGATCTATGGCTTCTGCCTGGCCCGCTCGCTCGATCCGGATACCGCCGCGGATGCGACCCAAGAGGTCTTCATGAAGCTGCTCAGGGCCGAGCCCGGCAGCATCGAGTACCCGCGTGCGTGGCTGTTCACAGTGGCGCGCAACGTGGTCATCGACGCCGCCCGCAAGCGGAGCCGGACGCCGGAGGACGCGGGCATCGAAGAGGAATCGCTCGCGTGGGACGCGCTGAAGTCAGCCGACACCGCCGACGAGGTCCTCACCAGGTCCGACGCGCGCAATGTGTTCTTGGCGCTACGGACGCTGCGCCCGAGGTACCGCACGGCGCTCATCATGCGCGAGATCCACGGTCAGTCGGCGGCGGACATGGCCGAGGCTCTGGAGACCAGCCCTGGCGCGGTCGACACCCTCGTGAGCCGCGCCCGCGATGCGTTCGGGGTCGCGTACGCTTCCGTCAGCGACCTACCGTCCGGATGCCGCTCGACCATTGAACTCGTCTACCGCAACCTCGGCACCGGCATCGCGCCGGAGGAGCGGACCAAGCTCGACGCGCACCTGAGCGAGTGCGAGCGGTGCCGCTCCGAGGCGAAGCGCGCCGAGAACCCGAAGCACCTGTCGGGCCTCCTGCCGTTCCTCCTGCCTGCGAAGGGGATGGCCGATGGGCTGTTGCACCGCGCCGCCATGGCTGTGCGGTCGTTCCCGGACGTCGTCGCGCAACAAGGCGCCGCGGTGGCCGCGCAAACCCATACATGGAATCTGGCCGCCAAGATCGTCGCCGGCCTCGCCGCCGCTGCGATCGTCACCGCGCCGATAGCGGCGAGGACCGCGCTAAGCTCCCACCCTGTGGCTCGTGCTTCGGTCTACGCCCAGGCGGCCATGCGGCAGCCCGGCGCCGTTGGCGGTCGGCTCTCCATGACCACGCCCTCTCCCGGTAACGGGATGACGTCCTGGTCCAATGCCGGATCCCTCGGCGGCATGTCGGACTCCGGCGTCGGGACCCGAGGCGGGGGCATGACCAGCTCCGGCGGTAGCGGCTCAGGCCGACCGATGAAGCGCCCGCGGACGTCGAGTGGCACTAGCGGGACGCGGCGCGGCGCCGGGACGAGGAGCGGGTCGGGTGCCGGCACCGGATCGAACTCAGGCGGGAGCACCAGCGGCACCACGTCGGGTTCGTCCGGGATGGGTAGCGGCTCCGGCCGTTCCTCCGGTACCTCGACCGGCGGTTCCGGCAGCGGCTGGCAGATGGGGTCCGGCGCCAAGTAGCTGGGCACCCGTTCTCGCCGCAGCACGGATTTCTGTAAGGTTCCGCCATTTGGCGCGTCTTACCCTGCGAGTCGTCCGACGACTCGGTATCCCAGACCCCGGAGCCGACCCCGTCGCATCCGGCATCACGAAGGAAGGTGCACGCATGAAGAAGAGCAGAGTAGCGATGCTCGTGGCCGGCGCTCTCATCGCCGGACTCACGTTGGGCGCGATGGGCGTGGCCAGCGCCGCGAACCGCACCCCGCAGCCGACCACGCCGTCGTATGTCGGCAACCCGGTCGTCACGCCCGCCGTCGACGGCACGCCGTCCGACGTCGACACATCGACCCCG
This sequence comes from Coriobacteriia bacterium, assembly GCA_023252055.1. Lineage (GTDB taxonomy): Bacteria > Actinomycetota > Coriobacteriia > Anaerosomatales > PALSA-660 > PALSA-660. The sequence continues at coordinate 2,241 of JAHEXP010000057.1, read as the reverse complement.
TCGGTCCCCTCGACTGACGCCGTCGTCCCGCATCAGGGCCCGCGGCACCGTCAGGGCGCCGGCAATGGCTCCACGACGCCCTGCCCGCGCGTCGGATCCGGCACGGCCAACACGAACGCCACGGCCGCCAAGCCCTGCCCGCGACGCAGTGCCCCAGCAGCATCGAGCTCCGCTGCCGCGTGCGCGAATTCGAACGCGACCGGTTCCTCGAACAGCATGATGGGATCCGGCGGCATGATGGGCCGGCGCAACTAGTTCTCGCTCATCGCAACGTAGGAGCCGGGGCCCGATCGGGCCCCGGCTCCTATACGTCCGGCCCGCGTCCTTCGGTTCCTACTTCGTGGGGTCGCCCACGCTTCCAAGGAACAGCATCGCGCCGCTGTGCTGGTCGACGATGGCGAAGATGAACGGCCTGTCGCAGATGATCTCGGGAGGTACCGCCTGCGAGAACGCAGCCGACCCCTCGTATACCCCGATGACGGTCACTGCGGCCGCCTCCGTCCCCTCCTCGTCGATCTTGACCTTGGTCCTGTGCAGGACCGTGTTGATGTAGAGAGGCGAGTCGGCGATTCCCGAGAACTGAGCGGCGTTCGCATCGAAGGCCCGCGGCATCCCCATGTTCTTGAGCGGATCCGCAAGATCGGCGCCGAATTCGACGTCCATCTTAGGAAGCCCGAACACGACCTCCGTGGCGGGCTGAGAGTCCATAGCATCGCGCAGCGTCGTGAATCCCGTGCCCTTCATGCTGTCCATCGCGGCATCAAGGGTCACTCCGGGACGGGGCAGTATCACGTAGAAGGCGCTGTCGAGACCCTGATACGGCAACCTCGTCGCTTGCAGGACGTCGTTGGCGACATAGGGCATCGACCCGCTCGAGCTCATCATCTCGACGTCGACCTTCGTGCCGTCCGCGCGCGTGAACGGGGCTTTCCGCGTTCCCTCGTGGACGAACGGCGTCATCCAGTCGCCCTTGAAATAGACAGCATTGGCCAGGAAGAGCACCGCCTCGGGCTTCGGCCCGTCCTCCAGCATCTTGGTGATCATCCCGTGGGTGTTGCGCGAGACCCACGCGTTGATCGCGCCGCCCACGTTGTCCTTGGAGAAGTCGAGGGTCGCGATCTCCGCGCCGAAGTGATCGCGGTCCGCGTCGAGGAACGGCTTCTTGAACGCGATGCCCTTCCGCGCCCACAGCCCATCGGCGATCTCGAGCGTTTGCTCCGGGGCGCGCTTGCCGAGCTCGGTCAGCAGGTCCGCCCACTGGCGGTTCGCCTCGATCGGATCCAGCGAGTCCGTGTGGAGCACGGTGCGCATCTGCGCGGCGGTCTCAGCCGTCGCGCCGTTGACCGTCATGGACAGAGCCGCGTGCACCGACACCGGCGACACGATCACGTTCCCGCCCGGCTCGTTTGCGCTTGCCGCGGTGGCCTTCCACAGGTCGACCCCGAAGTCGTCGATGCGGCTGCTGAAGGACACAGCTACGCCGGAATCGGCCGCAGAAGTGACAGTTGGTTTCCCCGCCTTGACCAGCGACACCCCGCTGACGGTGGGCGTGCACCCCCATACGGGCATCAGCGCCACAACCATCAGCGCGCACAACCCCACGCGCGGCATCGGGCCACGAGTATTCACGGCGAGCCCCCTCTCCGAATGGATCCTCACCCTGCTTCGACGCCGCCGGCCCCCGCCGGGTTCACGCGATCTTGGGCTAGACGCCGTTGCGCGGCCCGCGCCCACCGAACCCGTACGAGACGACCATCCCCACACCCACAGCGATGACGATCGCCGGCCACCACACGCCCCACGCGAGGTTGAACAGGAAGATCGATGCGACGACGGCGAGCGCAAGCCCCCAGATGAGCGACCCGGCGCCCTGTGCTCCGAAGTACCCGTGGGCCCGGTACGCGCGCCATGCGTTGCCAAAGCTCGCGAGCGCGGCCAGGTAGATGAAGATCGCCCACCAGTTGCCGACCATGGAGATCACGCCCAGGCGCTCGAGCATGAATGCGCCGCCCAGCAGGATGAGGATGACGCCGACCATCCAGCTCCCTTCGCCACCGTGATGGCGCATGCGGCGCTCTCCCCCGGTGACGGGTGTCATGTCCGACATCGGTCGCTCCCTCCCCGAGCCTCGCGACGGGCGCTCCCGCCCGAAGCCATTATCCCACCCGGCGCGCCGACGAGTCGCGGACGGGTGACGCGAGATGGGGCGGCCCCGGCAACCGGGACCGCCCCATGAGTTCC
>JAHEXP010000089.1 GCA_023252055.1 Coriobacteriia bacterium | reverse complement strand
AGACGAACAACGGCACCGCGTAGTGCAGGAGGTCGTCGATGACCATCGGCGCGGACGTCGGCGCCAGGAGCGGGCGCAGCGGCATGAACGAGTGGATCGCCACGACCGTCGCGATCGCGAACACCCTCAGCGCGTCATAAGCGAGCACGCGGGGAGGAGCGTTCCGGATGTCTGCCTGATGCGTCACGAGCCGAGTGTAGGCGATACACTTAAGTGTCCGTGAATCACCTCGCGAGGAGCCGGCCGTGGCAAGGTGCTCGTACCACCCCGATGTCGAGACCGAACTGACCTGCACGGAGTGCGGCAAGCCCATCTGCCCCAAGGAGATGGTGCAGACACCGGTCGGCTACAAGTGCCCCGAGGACGCCCGGCCGCGCAAGGAGCAGCTGCGCTACGTGAAGCCGCGTCAGATAGCGGTCGCCGCCGGAGCCGGCCTCGTCACCGGCGTGGGCGGGGCGTTCCTCGTCGTATTGATCGGCTGGGGTGGCTTCATCCTCGGTATCCTCTGGGGCTCGCTCGTCTCCGAAGCGGTCCGCCGCGCATCGGGCGGTCATCGCGGAGGGCTCGTCGGCGGGATCGCGGCGGGCTCCATCGTGATCGGCACGCTCGTCACGGGGGTCGGCTGGTTCACCGCCATCATCGCCGTGGTCGTCGCACTCATCCAACTCGCCGTCATCCAGTTCAGGTAGCCGAGGATGCGCCCCGAAGCGACCGAGCTCCTCGCCTGCGTGTTCTGCGGCTCCCCGGTGCGCACCGACGGCATGATGCTCACCTGCCGGTCCCGCCATTCCTTCGATGTGGCTCGCCAGGGGTACGTCAGCATGCTCGCGGGTGATGCGCACGTCGGCACCGCCGACTCAGCCGCCATGGTGGACGCGCGCGCGGCGTTCTTCGACACCGGACACTTCTCGCCGCTCTCGAGCGCGATCGCACAGGCGGCCGTGCACGCGGCCGAAGGCGTCGCCGGCTGCGTCGTCGATGCCGGCGCCGGGACCGGCCACCACCTGGCCGCCGCACTCGCGCAGCTACCCGGCCGCACGGGCGTGGCGCTCGACCTCTCGAAGCACGCTGCCCGCCGCGCGGCGCGGATGGACCCGCGCATCGCGTCGGTGGTGTGCGACACCTGGCGCCGTCTGCCCGTGCGCGATGGCGCCGCCGCGGTCGTGCTCGACGTGTTCGCTCCGCGGAACCCCGTGGAGTTCGATCGGATCCTCGCGAAGGGCGGTGGACTCGTCGTGGTCACGCCGAACCCGTCGCATTTGAGCGAGATCATCGGGCCGCTGGGCCTGGTGTCGGTCGACGAGCGCAAGGGTGAGCGGCTCGAGGACGCCCTCCACGGACTGTTCGAGCCCGTCGAGGAGGTTCGGGTCGAGTACCCGATCGAGCCTCGGCCGGACGAGATCATCGCGCTCGCGAGCATGGGCCCGAGCGCGCATCACGTGGCCGAGCAGGAACTGGCCGCCCGGGCGGCGAATCTTCCTGAGCGGATGTCAGTGACGATCAGCGCGCGCGTCGCCCGCTATCGGGCGCGGTGACGGGCGAAGAGGGAGCGGCTCATGGACGGCATCGCGGGATGGCAGGTCGCGCTCGTCGTGGCCTCGGCACTCGGAGCGGCGGGCTACATGGCGTTCCGGATCGCACGGCTTCAGTTCAGACGTGCATCCGCCTCAGCGCTGGCTAGGCAGGGCGACCCTGCTGAATCCGGTCTGTACGGAGCCGCAGCCACGCAGGGCGCGCGCGTCTTCGATGGCTTCTCCTACCGGGTCGGAGCACGCTTCGCCGGTCGCTCGCGTGTCGTCGTCAACGGCGACCGCGTGGCGTTCTGCGGACCGCGCGGTCCCTCCGGTCTCTATTGGCTCTGGATCTGGCTGCAGGGCATGCTCCTCGTCGCGGTAGTACCGCTCGCGGTGCTGGCGGCGGTGACGCTGGACTGGCGCGTGGCGCTGTGGGCGCTCGGTGCGCTGATCGCGAGCATCATCGTGATGGCGGTGGGTGCCGGCGTATGGCCGGGGCTCGGCGAGGTTCCGGGACTCGAGACCGGCCTGTTCCCCGCCCTCGAGCACGCCGTCTCCGATGTCCGGGACCTCACGCTCGGCCCGGGTTGGGCGAACGGCGGCCTGGCCGCGGTGCTCGTGCTCTACCGCGCGCCCATCGACCAGCTCGCGAAAGGTCATGCGGTCTCGTGGTTCGGCCCGGACGAACGGGGGCGTGAGGTCCGCTACGCCCTGCACTGCTATCGGACCGAGGACGCCGAGGCGCTCCGCGGTCTTCTCGCCGGTGATGGGTAGTAGCATGGGGGAGGCGCGGCCGCAGGCGGCGCATGTCAGAGGGGGAGTCGCGTATGTTCAAGGAGTTCAAGGAGTTCGCGCTCAAGGGTAACGCCATCACGTTGGCGATCGGCGTCGTCATGGGCGCCGCGTTCAACGCGATCATCGCTTCCATGGTCGAGAACATCTTCAACCCGCTCATCGGCGTGTTGCTCGGCGGCCTCGATCTGACCGGCGCCGCATTCACCATCGGCGAGGCGACCTTCGGCTGGGGAGCCGTCGTCGGAGCATCGATCAACTTCGTAGTCGTGGCCTTCGCGTTGTTCTTGGTCGTCAAGATCGTGAGCCGCTTCGACAAGGAGCCCGATCCCACGACGCACCCGTGCCCCTTCTGCACGACCGAGATCGACTTGAGGGCGACCCGCTGCCCCGCCTGCACGTCCGAGGTCTCACCTGCCTGAACGCTTCGTTGAAGGTTGTAGATTCGGTGGAGTGAGCCGGCCGCGGCGCCCCGCGGCGTACACTTCGCTCGAGGATCACCGTCGGTGCATCGTCGCAACACCTGAGGAGGTCGCAGAAATGGCCGCGGAATCACGCCGCATCCTGCTCGTCGAGGACGAGAAGTCGATTCGCGAGGCAGTGTCGGCCTACCTCGAGCGCGAGGGCTACTGGGTCACCGTGGCCGAGGACGGGCAGGCCGCTCTCGACCAGTTCTCGAAGCACCGGTTCGACCTGGTCGTGCTCGACCTCATGTTGCCGAAGGTGCCGGGCGAGCAGGTCTGCCGCGCGATCCGCGACGCCTCCGACGTCCCGATCATCATGCTCACCGCGAAAGGTGAGCTCGAGGACCGTGTGCGCGGCCTCGAGCTGGGCGCCGACGACTACCTGGTCAAGCCCTTCTCGCCTCGCGAGCTCGTGGC
>JAHEXP010000056.1:6073-9906 GCA_023252055.1 Coriobacteriia bacterium | reverse complement strand
AAAGATGCGCTTCATGGGAAGACCTCCAGTAACGTGTTGTTGAAAGCACGAAATCTGACTGGGTCTTCTCCCATTCCGCTATGGATGGAAGAACGCTGTCCGCTCCGCTAATAGTGCGTCCAGTGTCCGTATCCGAACGATCGGTCACGGTGCTGATCCCGTTATGGGGTTGTCAAGAAGTTCATGCGCCTGTTGATGGCATCCAGGGTCGCGCGAACGATGGACTCATTCTCACCTTGCCGGGCGAACGCCGAACCTGCAAGCGGCTGTTCGCCGAGCGGAGTGACCAGGATGACGCAGCTCACGGCCACACGCTCGCGGCCGAGCTCCACGAGCGTGACGTCCTCCAGCGCGAAGCCGAAGTCGCCATGCACGTACTGCGCAACCGCCTCGAGCGTGGCCTGGGCCACGAGACGCCGGCGGCCGGTGGTGGACGCGGGGCCTTCCGCGACCCCCTCGTAGATCTCGCCGTCGAGCTCCAGCGAGACACGGGCGGACGCGCGAACGCCGATGACCTCCGCGCTCACGCCCTTGATGCGGGCGCGGCCCTTGTCCCGGGTGTCGCGCGGGGCCGCGTCGCGGCCGAGCTGCGCGATTGAGACGGTGCGGTGGTCGATGGGGATGCCGAAACGCGCCATGATCGTCGATTCGACGTCACGCACGATCTGCTTTGGCGACTTGTGCGGAGTGGCGAGAACGTGGATCTCGAGGATCACGCCATCATCGGAGGAGACCACCCGTGCCGCGCGGATCTCGGCGACCTGCGCGAGCGCTTCCTCGATCTCGATGATGGTCGCGGGAGTAATGATCTGGTCCACGAAGGAGCCCCTGTTTCGACGTGTGCTGCGATAGACCCCTAGCCGCCCCCAAGATAGCGCCCGAGAGCATCGGGCACGAACCGAGAGTAGACCGCGCATTTGACGAGTGTCAAGTGCGGCGACGATGCGTTGTGCCGCATGACGGGGCCCGAATGACGAGGAGCCGGCTCGCATGAGCCGGCTCCCTTATGAATCCGATGACCGCGCGGCGCTAGCCCAGGCGGGACTTCAGCAGCCCGTAGTCGCCGTCACGGCGACGGTAGAGCACGTTGAGCTCATTCGCGTCCTCCGAGGCGTACAGGAAGAAGTCGTGGCCCAGGAGCTCGAGCTGCAGCATCGCTTCCTCGGAGCTCATCGGCTTCAGATCCACCTGCTTCGTCTTCACGATCGACGGACCGGGCTCGGCCTCGGCCTCCTCGGGAACCGGTGCGGCGGTAGTGACGCCCTTGCCCGCGTGGCGGTCCACGACGCGCTCCTTGAACCTGCGCGCCTGACGCTCGAGCTTCGCGGCGACCTTGTCGATCGCGCTCTTCATGTCGGCGCCGCTCTCGCGGGCCCGGAGCACGTGGCCCTTCGTGAACAGGGTCACTTCGGCGACCTCGTGCTCGCCGATGGAGCGGTTGCGCTCGTGATAGAGCTCGACTTCGGTGCTCATCGCAAGGCCGTTCAGGATGTGCGCCACCCTGCCGACCTTGTCCTCCGCGTAGTCCCGGACGTCTGTGGACACGTCCATGTGACGACCTTTGACGACAATATCCATCTCGCGAGTCTCCTTATCGGGTCACCCGTGCGGGCACGTGCGTGCTTTCTTCGATCTGGGACTTCCGAGGTCAGTCGGCGTCACGCCCGAGAGCGGCGGCTGCGGCGTTCGTCTTCGCCTCGAGCGCAGCGACGCGCGCCTCGAGCCCCGAAACGTCTGCAGGAGCGCCGCCCGCGAGTGCGGGAGCGCCGGCCGCGCCCTGGCGCAGCCACACGAACTTCACATAGCCGAGCCCGAGCGCCACCGCGAGAGCGAATAGGACGACGAAGAACCGCAGATACGAGGTCCCGCTGAAGATCGTCCAGCCCGCGCCGTAGATCATCGTGAACAGACCTCCGAGCAGAAGCCCGTTGGACACCACGCGCAGCTGCTCGCTGCGGATGAGCGAGATCCCCATCACGAGCGTCGCGAACAACACAAGAACGATGCTGGTGGTACGTGCCCAGCCCTCCTGCGCCACCTGCTGCTGCGCGTTCAGGTCGTCGATCTGCTTCTGGATCTGGGAGAGGCGAGCCTGATCCGCCGGGCTCGGAGTGCCGCCCTTGATATTGATCTGGTTCTGCTCGTTGTAGAGCGGCTGCAGCTGCTTCTGGAACGTGTCCGAAGGCTGCGGATAGAACGTGTTCACGCCCACGCCGATGAATGCGAGGACCATGAGACCGAGGAAGAACGAGAAGATCGTCTGGAGCGCGTAGTGCTGACGGTCGACGGTCGCCATCGTGACCCCTTCGCCGGTGGGCTCTCTTGTCGTCTATGTACCCTGCTGGAGCGCACTCGGGCAGTCAAGGCTCGATACCTCGCAGAACAAGCGACGACCGCCCGCGGCGAGGCGGACGGTCGCGTCAGAGAGCGTAGGTGCCGAACTAGCGGATGTGGCCGAGGAAGTCCTTGGTGCGGTCGGACTTCGGGTTGTCGAAGACCTCTTGGGGGGTCCCCTGCTCCACGATCACGCCGCCGTCCATGAACACGACACGCGACGCCACGTCACGGGCGAATCCCATCTCGTGCGTGACGACGAGCATCGTCATGCCGCCCGCGGCCAGGTCCTTCATGACATCGAGGACGCCGCGGACCAGCTCAGGGTCGAGCGCTGACGTGACCTCGTCGAAGAGCATGACGTGCGGGTCCATCGCGAGCGCCCGCGCGATCGCCACGCGCTGCTGCTGCCCACCGGAGAGCTGCGCGGGGAAGTAGTCCACCCGGTCGCCGAGCCCGACCTTCTCGAGCTGCTCGATCGCCACGCGAGCAGCCTCGGACTTGCTGCGCTTCAGCACCTTCTGCTGGGCGAGCATGACGTTGCCTTTGGCGGTGAGGTGCGGAAACAGGTTGAAGCTCTGGAACACCATCCCGATGCGCTCGCGCACTTCGTTGATGTTCGTCTTCGGATCGGTGATGTCCGCGTCCTCGAAGAAGATGTGGCCGCCCGTCGCGACCTCCAACTTGTTGATGCAGCGCAGCAACGTGGACTTCCCGGAGCCCGACGGGCCGAGGATCACAACGACTTCGCCCTTGGTGACATCAAGATCCACGCCCTTGAGGACCTCGAGTGACCCGAACGACTTCTTGAGCTGCTGGATGCGAACGATAGGCTGCGTCATCGTCTACCTCGACTCGTGTTCGGCTACGGACGCCTGACGGACCGCTTCCGCGCCGGCCGAGGCCGGGAGCCAGCGACGGCGACGGCGGCCGCCGGGGTTATCGGACGCGGCCTGGCCGCCCTCGGAGATCGCGAGGCGCAGCTCCAGGTTGCTCACCCACTTGATGAGCGGCACGGTGACGATGAGGTAGTAGACGGCGGCGACCATGAACGGCGTGAGGCTGCCGCTGCGAGTCGCGATCGTGTTGCCGTACAGCATGAGTTCGAAGACGCCGACCGCGGACAGCAGCGCGGTGTCTTTGAACAGCAGGATGAACTCGGAGGTCATCGTCGGCAGCACGCGCTTCACCGTCTGCGGGATGATCACGTACGCCATGGACTTCGGGTAGCTCATGCCGAGCGAGCTCGCCGCCTCGAACTGGCCCTTGCTGATCGACTGGATGCCCGCGCGGAAGATCTCAGCGAGATACGCGGAGCTGTTCAGCGCCAACACGATCACCCCCGTGGGGAACAGCGGCACGCCGACGAGTCCGGCGATCGGCAGTCCCACGAAGGCGATGAAGATCTGCAGGAACAGAGGCGTTCCCCGGATGACGTTGATGTAGAAGTTCGCGACGAACCGGACCGGCCATACCTTCGACATCTTCATGAACGCCAG
>JAHEXP010000056.1:0-5973 GCA_023252055.1 Coriobacteriia bacterium | reverse complement strand
GCGTCTTGTCGCACACCTGATACTCATAGCTCGCTCGATCCCTCAAGGCGAGGGCCTCCGGCGTCAGCCGGAGGCCCTCCCGAGTGTCCAGTCACGAAGAAACTATAACGCGAGGTACTACTGCTGGTACGGGCCGATCCACTTCTCGTAGATCGCCTTGTACTCGCCCGACGCCTTGATCTTGGCAAGTGAGGCATTCATGGCGGTTGCCAGCTCGGGGTTGTCCATCGCGACGCCGAAGCCGTAGAGCTCACCGGTCGGGATCTGCTTGACGATCGCGAGGCCCTTGGACGCGTCCTTCACGATCTCGTTCGTGATCGGCAGGTCGTTGACGACCGCTGCCACGTTACCGGCCTCAAGGGCGGCGAACGCCTGGCTCGTCTTGGTGAACGGGACGATGGTGGCGCCGGCGGGCTTCAGGTTCTCAGTCGCCCAATCGAAACCGGTGGTGCCGGACTGCACGCCGACCTTCTTGCCCTTGAGGTCCGCGGGCGAGGTGTAGGTCGAGCCAGCCTTCATGGCGATCGACTGGTTGGACTCGAAGTACGGGTCCGAGAAGACGATGAGCTTCTTGCGCTCGTCGTTGATCGTCAGCGAGGACGCGATGACGTCGAACTTGCCGGAGTTCACGAGCGCGAGCAGCGCGTCGAAGTTCTGCGGCGGAAGATAGCTGATCTGCAGGCCCATGTCCTTGGCGATCGCCGTCATGAGGTCGACGTCGAAGCCCTCGGGCTGCGTGCCGTTGAGCTGCTCCATCGGCGGGTAGTCCAGGTCGGACCCGATCGTGAGCTTGCCTGCGGTCACGAGCTTGTAGTTGGCCACGGGCGGCGTTGCGGTGCTCGTGGCCGGCGCGGGCGTCGGGGCCTGAGCTGCGGGCTGCGAGCAGCCGGATACTGCGAACGCGACCGCCACCAAGGCGACGACCGCGGTCAACGCGACGATCTTGCCGTACTTCGCCATCTCTCCTCCTCAAAGAAAACGAATGGACCGTCGCGACGGATACCGTCGGGGCGAGCCCTGACAACGCATAGGTTATACCACGGCATGCGTTGTGGTGTAACCTGCCACGCTCGTTGAGCAGCGGGCACGCAGCGGTGAACGGATACTCGGAGGATACGCTGCGGCGCGCGGGAGTGGCCGCATGATGCAGCGCCCGCGCGCAAAGGGCGCAGGTATGCCCGGGACCGGACGACGATGACGCGTGAGTACGAACGTTGCGGGCGAGGGTGCGCTCTACGGCGCCGGCGTCGCCGCGAGGGACGCGGATGCTTCCTGTGAGGCGGGGGTCTCGACGACCTTGAGCGGCGGCACGTCGCCGACCCACTTCCGCCTCAGCGTCTCGAGAACGCCCTGCGCTGCGAGCTTGTCGAGGGCCGAGCGCACCTGCGTCTCGAGCTTCGGATCGGCCTGCGACACTCCGATGCCCAGCGGGAACGCCGAACCGATCTGGCCTTGGTACGCGAACGCGGGATACGTGCGCAGCATGTAGGACCCGACCAGCGCATCGCCAGCCACGACGTCGGCCTTCTTGGACACGACCGCCTTGAACGCTTCGTCGAGCGAGGGAACCACGACCAGCGGCGCCTCACCGTAGGTGTCGAGCAGGAGCCAGTACGCCAGCGACTCCTTCTGCACCGCGATCCGCTTCGTGCCGATGGCCTCGACCGTGACACTCGCTCCCTGAGAGGCGAACACACCGGGGGCGTCGGCGACGTAGGTCCCGGCGAAAGCGATCTGAGAGGCCACAGCAGAGTCGACCGTTAGGCCGCCCAGGACGATATCGACGGTCCCACTTGCGAGCAGCGCCGCGGCCGCGGGAGGAGCGGCGTTGACGACCTCCAGTTTGAGCCCGAGCTGCTCGGCCACTGCAGCGGCCACGTCGACATCCAGCCCCACATTCTCACCTTTGACGGTGCCGCCGAAGGGCGGAAGGTTCAAGTCGATCGCTGCCCGGAGTATGCCCGCGTGGGCGATCGCGGGCGGCGTGACCTTCGGCGTGAGCGTACTCGCCCCGATCGTTCCGACGCAGCCGGTGACGGAAGCGAGCATCGTCCCGAGAAGCGTGAGGATGATCGTGCGTCGTATCATGCGTCGCTCCCGAATCTCCATCGGCCGCCGTGAGGCGCTTCCACCCGGCTGACCTGGTCTTTGGCCCCACACTCGCATACCGGGGCTTTCGCTTGATGTGATCTCACTAGCGGCCCTCTCGCCCGGGGCCGCGGAATGCGACCGTAACCGGGCGGTACGACTTACCCCTAAGACGCGCCATGCTCACGTGACGGTCACCCGCCGCGTTTACGTGGATCCTTTCGGCCGCGTCTACCATGGACTAGGGACCTGCCGAAGCAGGTCCCGCAACCACAGACCCGGGTGGAAGCCCACCTATGGTAGCAGGTCAGAGGCACAGGAGCCGTCCCGCGCCGCCGGTGCGGGCGGCCGACGCGGGCTCACAGGCGGCCTCCGCACGCACGGGCCACGGCCAGTCCGCGCACCTCCCCCGCCCCCGCCGACATCAGCGCGCACGCCGCGGCCTCCATCGTCGCGCCGGTTGTCATCACGTCGTCGAGCACGAGGATGCGGCTCGGGACCGGGGTGGGACGGAGATAGCCGATCGATGCGCCGGCGTTCGTGCCGCGGCTCTCACGCGAGAGCTGGCGCTGGTCGCGACGCGGGAGCGCGCGCAGCACCTCGAGCGCCGGCACACCCGTGACGTGGGCGAACTCCGCTGCGAGCAACGCTCCGTGATCGAAGCCCCGACGGGCGAACGCTCCCGGTGAGGCGGGGACGCCCACGACCGCCTGCGCCCAGTCGCACCACTCCCCCGCGGCATCGGCGAGCAGTCGTGCCAGCAAGGCGGTGAGGCGGAGTTCAGCCGCGTCCTTGTGCAAAGTCACCATGCGCGAGAGCGGCCACTCGAGGATGCCGGCGCACCGCGCGGACGCGAACGTGAACTCGCTCCGGCAGCACTCCGCGCACCCGTGCAGGCCGTCAGGGGCACCGCAGCGCGGGCACGCTTCGCTCTGGTCGACGAGCGCGAGGTCGCGACGGCACGCGGGGCACAGCAGCGTGCCCGGGAGGTCGCAGCCGGCGCAGCGCGCCGGCCACAGCGCGTCGGCGAGCGCCGAACCGAGTGCCCGCACGACGGGCAAGGCGATATCGCGGGCAGCGGCGAACATCGGGCGTGTCCTTGACTGAGTGGACTGGCCGGCGGCACCCCGGCCTGGCCGCGAGCGTCACTCCACCGAGCGTCGCACACGGACCGAAACGGTTCCGGACCGTGACCCGACTGAACGCTTACCCGATCTCGTGGATCGCGCCCGTTCCTTCACACAACGCAGCGAGTGAGGCCGCGAAGTCGGCGGTGGCGACGCCGTTCTCCGTGATGATGGCGGTGATGAACGCCGCGGGCGTCACATCGAAGGCCGGGTTGTACACCTCGACGTTCGGCGGCGCCACGCGGGCCCAACCGTCCACCTGATAGGCGCCACCCTTGCGGGTGACCTCCATCGCATGGCCCTTGGCGATCGGGACGACCCAGGTGCCTTCGCGGGTGAGAGCATCGAGAGCGGTCGTCTCGGCCGGAGTGTGCGGTTCGATGACGCCGGAGAACGAGATGCCGGTGACCTCGCGGGGGTCCCGCTCCTCGATGACGATGTCGTCGCCGTTCGGAAGCGTCAGATCGATGGTGGATGTCGGCGCGGCCACATAGAACGGCACACCATGCTCCTTGCACAGCACCGCGAGGCCGTAGGTCCCGATCTTGTTGGCTGTGTCGCCGTTGGCGGCGATGCGATCCGCCCCGACGATGACCGCATCCACCCATCCGGAGCGCATGACCGAAGCGGCCATGTTGTCCGTGATGAGGCGGAACGGCACGCCCGCCATGCGCAGCTCCCACGCCGTGAGGCGCGCTCCCTGCAGCACCGGCCGCGTCTCGTCCACCCACACGCCGCCGATCTTGCCCTGCTCGTGCGCCGTGAAGATCACGCCGAGCGCCGTACCGAAGTAGGCCGTCGCGAGCGACCCCGCGTTGCAGTGCGTGAGCACGCGGGCGTCCTGCGGCAGCAACGCTGCGCCGAACGCGCCGATGCGACGGTTGCGCGCCTCGTCCTCATCCACCATCGCGAGCGCCTCCGCGACCATCAGTTCGCGCAGTTCGGGGAGGCTGACATCGGCGTTGTCGTGCGCGAGCGCGCGCATACGCTCCGCGCCCCACGCGAGGTTGACGGCGGTGGGACGGGTGGCGGCGACCTCGTCGGCCACCTCGTCGAGCTTGGTCAGGAACGCCTCGACGCTCGTCGCGTCATCGGTCTCGTTGACCGCCCACAGCGCGACCGCCATTGCGGCAGCGACCCCGAGGGCGGGCGCTCCACGCACCGCCATCCCCTGGATCGCGGCGCAGACGCCCGAATACGCGTTGCACACGAGCACGTCGCCTGCGAGCGGGAGCCGGGACTGGTCGACCATGTAGACGGCCGGGCGGCCCGTTGCGGGGTCGTCGGCCCACCAAAGGGTCTGGGGGATGTCGGTGATCGCCATGCCGGTTGTCGCTCCTGTCGTGGACCTGAGGTTCGTTGCGCCGGAGCGGGACTAGATGGTGCCTTCCTGCCACGAGGCCAGGTACTTCGCCTGCTCGGGGGTGAGCGTGTCGATCTTGACCCCCAGCGTCTCGAGCTTGAGCTTCGAGATGCCCTTGTCGATGTCGGCGGGCACGCCATAGACACCCGGCGCCATGCTCGCGGCGTTACTCACCATGTACTCGGCGCACAGGGCCTGGTTGGCGAAGCTCATGTCCATGACGCTCGCCGGATGTCCCTCGGCACACGCCAGGTTGACGAGGCGGCCGTCGGCCAGCAGGCAGATCGTGCGGCCGTCCGGCATCGTGAACTCCTCGACGAGCGGGCGCACCTCGCGGCTCGAGACCGACATCTCGCGAAGGCGGGGGATGTTGATCTCGGCGTTGAAGTGGCCTGAGTTGCAGATGATGGCGCCGTCCTTCATCGCCGCGAACGAATCGTGGTCGATGACGTTGAGGTCGCCGGTGACGGTGATCCAGATGTCGCAGAACGCCGCAGCCTCGACCGCCGGCATCACGCGGTAGCCGTCCATGACCGCTTCGAGCGCGCGGAGCGGGTCGACCTCGAGCACGATGACGTTGGCGCCCATGCCCTCGGCGCGCTGTGCGATGCCGCGGCCGCAGTAGCCGTAGCCCGACACGACCACAGTGCGGCCGGCGATCAGGCGGTTCGTGGCGCGGATGACGCCGTCGAGTGAGGACTGCCCGGTCCCGTAGCGGTTGTCGAACAGGTGCTTCGTATCGGCGTCGTTGACCGCCATGATCGGGTACTTGAGAGCGCCGTCCGCCGCCATCGCCTGGAGGCGGATGACCCCGGTCGTCGTCTCCTCGGTGCCGCCGATGATGTGCTCGAGCGCCTCGGGCTGCTCGGCGTGGATGCGCCCGACGACGTCAGCACCGTCGTCCATCGTCATCTGGGGCTTGAAGGCGATCGCCGCGTCGATGTGGCGGTAGTAGGTCTCCGTGTCCTCGCCCTTGATGGCGTAGGTGCGGATGCCGTAGTGCAGCACGAGCGCGGCCGCCACGTCGTCCTGGGTGGAGAGCGGGTTCGAGGCGCACAGCACGATGTCCGCGCCGCCGGCCTGCAGCGTACGCATCAGGTTCGCGGTCTCGGTCGTCACGTGCAGGCACGCGCTCACGCGCACCCCGGAAAGCGGCTTCTCACGCTCGAAGCGCTCGCGGATGCTCGCGAGGACCGGCATGTCACGGTCTGCCCACTCGATGCGCGCCTTGCCGGCGTCGGCGAGGGCGATGTCCTTCACGTGGTGGTCCATGGGTGCTCCTTCGGCGAGCGCAGGTGCGGATACGTTTCGGCGCCGTCGGACGCATCGCGCGCGCCCGCAGGCGCGGGGATCACAGCCGCGCGAGTATACCAGCCACGACGCCCGCCATGACGG
>JAHEXP010000055.1 GCA_023252055.1 Coriobacteriia bacterium | reverse complement strand
CACCCCGAACGGCGGCCGCCTCTCCTTCGGCGCCAAGAGCCCGCTCACCGGAGGCCTCAAGGAGTCGAACTCCGGCGGGCAGGCCGCTCACGCTCTGGCCAAGATCGGCATCGCGGCGATCGTCGTCACCGGTGCACCCGCCGACACCCGCGCGCGCTACATGCTGACCATCGAGGCCGACGGTACCGCGACCTTCAGCCGTGTGGACGAGTGGGCCGGCCTCGGCAACTACGCGCTCGCCGACAAGATCAAGGCCCTGCGCCCCGAAGGCGACCACTTTGCAACGATCACCAACGGCCCCGCTGGCGAGGCGGGCCTCAAGGCGTCCGGCATCGCCGTGTCGGACATGAAGGGCATCCCCAACCGGTTCGCGGGACGCGGCGGCCTGGGCGCCGTCATGGGCTCCAAGGGCCTCAAGGCGATCGTCGTCTCGGACAAGGGCCTGACCGGCGTCCCACATGCCGACAAGGACGCGTTCAACGCGGCGATGAAGCGCTTCGCCACCGCCCTCAAGGACCATCCGGTCTCCGGCGTGGGCCTGCCGACGTACGGCACGAACGTGCTGATGAACATCCTGAACGAGGCCGGCGGCCTGCCGACCCGCAACTTCTCCTCGGGCCAGTTCGAGGGCGTGGAGGGCGTTTCCGGCGAGAAGCAGCGCGAGGTCACGCTCGAGCGCGGCGGCAATGTGAAGCACGGCTGCCACACCGGCTGCGTCATCCAGTGTTCGCGCTATTGGGTCGACAAGGAGGGCGAGTACGTCACGAAGGGCCCGGAGTATGAGACCGCCTGGGCCTTCGGCACGGACTGCGGCATCTCCGACATGGACACCGTCGCGGCGCTCGACCGGATCTGCGGCGATTACGGCCTGGACACGATCGAGATGGGCAACACGATCGCCGTGTACATGGACTCGGGCGCGATCGCGTTCGGCGACGGTCCCGCCGCGATCACGGCGCTCAAGTCCATCTTCGAGGGCGGCGAGCCGGGCATGATCCTCGGGCACGGGGCCGAGGCCACCGGCATGAAGTTCGGCGTCGAGCACATCCCGGTCGTGAAGCACCAGGCGATGCCCGCGTACGAGCCGCGCGCCGTCCAGGGCATCGGCGTCACCTACGCCACGTCCACGCAGGGCGCGGACCATACCGCGGGCTACACCATCACCGCCAACATCCTGGGGGTCGGCGGTACCGTCGACCCGCTGAAGGCCGACGGCCAGGCCGAGCTCTCGAAGAACCTGCAGATCGCGACCGCGATGTTGGACGCGTTCGGCCTGTGCATCTTCGTGGCGTTCCCGGTCCTCGACATCCCGGACGCGTTCGTGGCGATCTACGACATGGCCGCTGCCCACACCGGCCAGGCTTGGGACACCGACGAGCTCATGAAACTCGGCCGCGAGACGCTCACGTTCGAGCGCATGTTCAACACGGCTGCCGGGTTCACCGCCGCCGACGACCGCCTGCCCGCATGGATGAAGACCGTGCCGCTGCCTCCTCACAACAGCGTGTTCGAGGTCAGCGACGCTGAGCTGGACGCGGTCCATGACTTCGTCGCGGACACGGCGAAGGAGATGGGGCTCGTCTAGGCCTGCGTACGCATGCTGCATGTCACGGGAGGCGCCGCCGAGGTCCGGCGGCGCCTTCTGCTCGTCCCGCCACGACAGCGTGCCTGCGCGGGTAGAATCGTTGAGGGCCCTTCGCACGGGAAGTGGACGATGAAAGTCGACGTCGCGCTCTTCGCATACCTGTCCGACTGTCAGCCCGACGGGCTCGGCGGCAGGCACGCACGCGCCTTCGACCTCGTCGAGGGCACGACGGTCGCACACGTCATCGCGGACCTCGCCCTCCC
Source organism: Coriobacteriia bacterium (assembly GCA_023252055.1). Classification (GTDB taxonomy): domain Bacteria; phylum Actinomycetota; class Coriobacteriia; order Anaerosomatales; family PALSA-660; genus PALSA-660. The sequence continues at coordinate 8,187 of JAHEXP010000055.1, read as the reverse complement.
CGACCAGCCACGGATCGTCTTCGTGAACAACCGCCACGCCGCGGAGGACTCGACCCTGCACGAGGGCGACAGGCTCGCCATCTTCCCGCCGGTCGCGGGGGGCTGACAGGGTGGAACGGACGCCTTCCATTCACGTGCCCGCGTGCGGCCTTCCGGGCACGCCGCTCCCGGAACCTGAGAGCGAAGACGTGCTGCGCGCCCGTCTCGCCGCCTCATCGGTGGCGATAGTCGGGTGCGGCGGGCTCGGCAGCAACGTCGCGGCGATGCTCCTGCGCAGCGGCGTGCGCACTCTGATCTTGATCGACTTCGACGTGGTGGAGCAGTCCAACCTCAACCGGCAGCTCTTCTTCCGCGACCAGATCGGCCGGCCCAAGACCGAGGCGCTGGCCGAGACGCTGCGGCGCATCGACCCAGGGGCTCGCCTCACACTCGTTCAGGAACGCGTGACCGCCGAGACCCTGGTGGAGTTCGTGACCGGCGCCGACGTGATCGTCGAGGCCGTCGATCGCGCAGAAACGAAGGCGATGGTCCTCGATACGTGCCTCGACGGCCTGCCGGGGACTCCGATCGTGACCGCCTCGGGGCTCGCAGGCTACGGCTCCGCGAACGAGATCCTCACCGACGAGCTCGCCGACGGCCTCTACCTTGTGGGAGACCTCGCGAGCGACGTGAGCGCCGGGCTGCCGCTGCTCGCCTCGCGCGTGATGGTGGCCGCCGCTCATGAGGCCCACGAGGTCATCCGGCTGCTGCTGGGCGTCCTGGAGCCGTAGCGCCCCCTTTCGAAGATCCGCCAAACTTGTCCTTGACCCTGACGTTACGTCAGGGTCTACGCTGCTGTGCGAAGGAGGTGATGGACGATGGGGCTTTCGATAGGAGAAGTAGCCGGGCTCGCCTCGGTCAGCGTCCGGACGCTGCACCACTACGACGAGATCGGGCTCCTCGTTCCGTCGGTCAGAACGGAGAGCGGCTACCGGCTCTACAGCGACGCGGACGTCGCGATGCTGCAGCAGGTGCTGTTCTTCAAGGAACTCGGCTTCCCGCTGGGCGAGATCGCACGGATCATGCACGACCCCTCGTTCGACCGCCTCGAGGCGCTCACCATGCAGCGCCGCATGTTGGACGACAAGGCGGCGCAACTGGCGCTCATGGTCGAGGCCGTGGATGCCGCCATCGAAGCAGTGAAAGGAGGTGTCACGTTGAGTGCAGAAGACATGCTCGAGGTCTTCGGTGACTTCGACCCGAAACAGTACGAGGCCGAGGCCGAGCAGAAGTGGGGCAACACCGAGGCGTACGCCCAGTCCGCGTCCAGGACGAAGCGCTACACCAAGGAGGACTGGCAGCGCTACAAGGACGAGGCCGAAGCGAACGGCGTGCGCATGGTGGAGCTCTTCGACGCCGGCGTTGCGCCTGACGATCCCCGTGCGATGGAGGTCGCCGATGAGGCCCGTCTGCTGATCGACCGCTGGTTCTACACGTGCTCACGCGAGATGCACGCGTGCCTCGGCGAGATGTACGTCGCCGACCCGCGTTTCAAGGCGAACTACGAGAAGATGCGTGAAGGTCTGGCGCAGTGGTTCAGCGACGCGATCAAGGCGAACTCGGCGCGGTCCGAATAGGGCACGGAACCGCTTTACCGCAGGTCACGAGGGGCGCCCGCTGTTCGAGCAGCCGGCGCCCCTCGGACGTGCGCACGTACGCGGGCGCGCAAGACGGCGCACGTCCATCCGTTTCCAGAACCTTCCGATTCATTCCTGTCATGTCCGGCGGCGCTCGTGCCGATGAACCCGGTAGATGGTGAACGCGCACGCCCGGGAACCCTGTCCGGGTCGACGCGCCCTCGAAAAGGAGGGGCGCCATGGACCTTCGGCAACGCACTCCCGAGCTGGCGCTGCTGTGCTTGGACAACTCCCTCGACGGCATGCTGGCGCACACGCCCGACGGCCGTCTCCGCTACTTCAACGAGACAGCTGCGTCGCAGCTCGGCTACACCCACGAGGAGTTCGCTGCCCTGGGGCCGTACGGCTGGGTTGCCGACGAGTTCGTGGGCCTTGTCCCATCGCGCCTCTCGGTCATCCAGGAACGCGGCAGCCTGCTGTTCAACTCACGTGGCGCCGCGAAGGACGGGTCGGTCATCCACACGGAAGTGCACGCGAGGTTGGTGCACAGTGATGGCGAGGACCTGATCGTGGCCGTGGTGCGTGACGTGACCGAACGGGTGCTCGCGCACGAGCGCATCCGCCACTTGGCGTTCCACGACCGCCTCACGGGTCTCGCGAACCGCATGAAGCTCGAGGACGACCTTCGAGCGGCACTCGCCGCGGCCGACAGGCACAACGACCTCGTAGGCGCGATATTCCTGGACCTCGACGACTTCAAGCCGGTCAACGACGAGCTCGGGCACGCAGCGGGCGACCTCGTCCTCCGCGAGGTCGCCGCCCGGCTCAACGCGTGCGTCCGCGAATGCGACACCGTGGCTCGGCTGGGCGGGGACGAGTTCCTCGTCTTGGTCACCCGCGTGGCGGCCCGCGACGATGTGGCCACGGTGGCGCGCAAACTGGAAGAAGCGGTCGCCCTGCCGATCGATGTGGACGGGCACCCGGACGTCCATGTGACGGCGAGCGCGGGACTGGCGACCTACGAGCACGGCGAGGCGGCGGAAGACCTCATGAACCGGGCCGATCACGCGATGTACCGCGCGAAGCAAGCGGGCGTGTCCGGCTGGGAGGCGTTCCTCGCCGAGGCCTGATGGTGGCGCTCCCGGCCCTCCCGCACGAAGGCGGGATCAGCCGAACGCCGCCATCAGGACGGCGGCCAATGCGAGGGCCACACCTGCGCGCTGCGCCCAGTGCAGCCTCTCCTTGAGCACGAAACGTGCGAGCAGGATCGTTGCCACAGGGTAGAGCGAACCGAGCACCGATGCGATCGCCAGCGGGCCGATGCGGATGGCCGCGAGCATCGTCACGTTCGCTGCGGCGTCGAGCGCCCCGGCACCCAATGACAGCCGGACCGCCGGACGCGCGAGCGAGATGCGGCCGCGGCCCGCGATCAGCGCGACGGTGCCCATGAGCGCCACGGACACCGCTCGGGCCGCCACGAGCGGCGCGAGGCCGCTGCCGCTCCCGGTGAGCGAGAACATGATGAAAGACCCCGCGAACGAGACGCCGGCGAGCAGGGAGAGCCCGATCGCGGCCGGTGGCATCGCAGCACGATCCTCGGGATGCCCCACCGAACTCACGATCACGATGGCCACGAGCGCCACGCCCAGCCCCGCGAGCGCGAGCGGGCGCAAGGCGGTACCGCGAGCGAGGTCGTAGAGGGCGGGCAGGGACCCGGAGAGCGCAGCGGTGATCGGAGCGACGACCCCCATCCGCCCGCGTGCAAGGGCGCCGTAGAGCGCCGTGATCCCCACGCCTCCGGTGACGCCGGCCGCAGCACCCCACAGGAGGTCAGCGCGGCTCACCGCGGCGGCCGGCACCAGCAGCAGGGCGATCGCGAGGATGGCGAGGCCGAGCAGGTGGGCGGTCGCGGTGACGGTGACCTCGGAATCGCTGCGCGCTGCGAGGCCACCGAAGAAGTCGGAGAACCCGAAGAAGAGGGCGGTGGCACCCGCCAGGAGAATGGTCGGCATGCGCCGATGGTACACGTTGGCGCACCGCGGCTACTGCTTGGAGGCCGACAGCGGCTTCCTAGCCCGCTCCCCCGCCACCGCCGCCTCCACCACCGCCGCCACCCCCGGAGAAGCCTCCGCCCCCGCCGCCCGCGCCCGACATCTGGCTCGTGGCGACCTGGGCGGCCGACGCGAACCCGGAGCGCACGCTGTCGATCGGGGAACCCGTGCCGTAGCCGCCACCGTAGACCCACCAGTACGTCGTTTGGAACGCCGGATCCTGCACGAGCTGCGGAGCGACGCCACGCAACTGCTCGATCACGTCGGCCGCGATGCCGAAGACGACCGCCAGTACGAGGAAGCGGTTCCACAGGACGACGCTTGCGGGCGGGGCCTCCTTGAGCCGCGAGAAGTCCCGCAGGAAGTCGCGTACCGCCCGATACTTGCGGTACAGGTCGTTGCCCTGCTGGGAGCGGCGGCGCATGAACACGGCGAGGACGAAGCCCGCCGCTGCGACCACGGCCGCGAGCACCATGGGGATCGCCGATCCTGCCACGCTGGAGGCGACAAACCCTGCGGCCGCCACCAGAACGGCCACGAGCACCACGCCGATCTGCCAGCCCGACGATTCCTTCTCCACCAGCCCGAGCCGGCACGCCTCGTCGCCCGCGGCCTTCTTCCACTCGGCGATCGAGGTCGTGTACTCACGCGCGTGGTCCCGCGCGTACTTCTTGAGTCCCGCGAGTGTGATGCGCTTCCCGTCGCCGGCCTCATCGAACAGGACCTGCAACAGCAGCTCGTCCAGCGGGTGGAGCGCGGGACCGCCGGTGACGCGTTCGAGGACGTAGGTCTCTTCCTTCCCGCCGAACACGCCGGAGATGCCGGTCGCATCCACGGTGACCTTCTGCATGGTGATGCGCTTCTCGTCGGCGAGCTGCATGAGCGTGGCGGCTATGTCGTCGTCCTCGGCCTGGCCGAGGCGCCAAAGCGCGCCGACCACCGCCGGGTGCAGCTGCGGCATCGGGTCTTCGCGCAGGTAGCCGCCCGGGAAGTCGGAGCGGTATTCGCGCCCGTGCCGGACGAAGGCCCAGACCATGAAAGCGAGACCGAGAGCGGAGACGAGCAGCCCCCCGAGCATCGCTCCCCAGTACTGCACCTTGGCCGTTGTGCGAACGGCGTTCGCCTCGTTAGCAAGCCCCGCTTCCTGGGCCATGACCTGCGCGCGGCGCGGCTCCGCGCTGGCGGGCAGCGCGCTCACCGCACCGACCGGGTACAGCACGTGCGCCTCGACGAACGTCTCGGCCGGAAGATCGGCGACGCTCAGGTGGACCACGCCGGTGGCATCGATCGAGACGCCGCCGGTCAGTGGCCCGTGCGCCCACGCGAGGACGTCGGGCTTGGAAAGCGGAGCGGGTGGGGTGATATCCACCGTCACCTGGCGCGTCGGAACAGCCCATCCATCGCCCACGAACTGCCAGTACAGTTCGCCGCAATCGGCGAAGCGCTGCACGGCGCCAGCGGCGGTGTAGCGGAGCCGCATCGGATAGGTCCGGTCGGTCACATCGATCGCCGCGTGAACGACCACCGCGTCGCCCTCGTCGGTGACCGAGTAGGTGCCAGCGTCGACTGCTGTCCCGTCGACGAGTGTGAACGCGGTGTCGCCGGAGCCGGTGGCCGAGAGGCCCAGCACGTCGATAGAGGCCGAGCCCTTCGTGGCCAGCCGCCACTCCACCCAGTGGTAGGAGCCGGAGAAGTCGAACGCCCGGGTCTCGTCGATGTGAAGGTTGCCTGAGGTATCGAACGACGCAGAGATGCGCAGGTCGGCGATCTCGTAGCTCTTGGCGAGCGCCGTCGCCGGGACCAGGAGCATGGCGACGAGCGCGCAGCCCGCCAGTGCGCGTGAGGCGATCCGGTGTCTGCTCACGTAAGTCCCCCTCACGACGGAGCCGGTCCCACGGTCACGACAGTAGCACCGGGACGGCCTCGGGCGATCCACGCTGCGCGTCGCTCACACAGTCAGGGCCCCGGACGCGGCGTGCGTCCGGGGCCCTGACGGAAGTCCAGCGGGTGGTGCCGGTCTAGTTGCGGCCGGCCTTCTTGCGGTCGTTCGCGGTCAGCAGCCGCTTGCGAAGACGGATGTTCTTCGGCGTGATCTCCACGAGCTCGTCGTCCTCGATGTACTCGAGCGCCTCTTCGAGGGTGAACGTGATCGGCGGCGCGAGCTGCACCTGCTTGTCGGCGGATGCGGCGCGCATGTTGGTGAGCTGCTTCGCCTTGGCGACGTTGACCACCAAGTCGCTGTCCTTGGAGTTCTCACCGACGATCATGCCTTCGTAGCACATGACGCCCGGCCCGACGAACAGCTTGCCTCGTGTCTGGAGCGCATCGAGGCCGTACGCAACGGACTTCTCGGTAGCCATCGCGATCATCGAGCCGTTGATGCGGCCGCCGACCTCGCCCTGATAGGGGCCGTACTCGGCATAGTGGTGGAACAGGACCGCCTCGCCGCGCGTGGCGTTGAGGATGCGGGTGCGCAATCCCATGACGCCACGTGACGCGATCTTGAACTCAAGGTGCACGTGCTGGTCGCGCTGGACCATGTCGATCATCTCGCCGCCCCGGCTACCGAAGATCTCGATGACCTTGCCGGCGTAGTCGGCGGGCACGTCGACGACGGCGAGTTCGATCGGCTCGGTGGTCTTGCCGTGCTCCTTCTTCAGGATGACCTGCGGGCGGCCGACCTGGAACTCGTAGCCCTCGCGCCGCATCGTCTCCATCAGCACCGAGAGGTGCAGGACGCCGCGGCCGGCGACCTCCATGCCGGTCTTGTCCTCGGTCTCGGTGATGCGCATCGAGATGTTGGACTCCTGCTCGCGCTCGAGGCGTTCTTTGAGCTGGCGGCCTCCGACGATCGTGCCCTCCTGGCCAACGAGCGGGCTCGTGGACGGCTGGAAGACGACCGCCATCGTCGGCTCCTCGACGTGGATCGGGTCGAGGCGGATGGGGTCGATGCGGGAGGTGAACATGTCGCCGATGTCGGCGTCATCGATGCCCACCACGGCGCAGATGTCGCCGGCGTGCACGCTCTCGGCCTGCTGGCGGCCCATGCCCTCGAAGGTGAAGAGGTCTTTGACCGCTGCTTGGTAGCGGCTGCCGTCGTTCTTGATGACGAGGATCTTCTCGCCGTTGTGGATGGTGCCTGACGAGATGCGTCCGATGCCGATGCGGCCGACGAACGTGGAGTAGTCGATCGTGCAGACCTGCATCGCGACCGGGCCGTCGATGTCGACGTCCGGCACCGGGACCTTGGTCACGATCGTCTCGAGCAGCGGGATCATGTCCATGTTGCCGTCGTCGAACTCGTAGCGAGCGTAGCCGCCCACGGCACTCGTGTAGACGATCGGGAAGTCGAGCTGCTCGTCGTCAGCGCCGAGGTCGACCATCAGGTCGAAGACCGCGTCGATGACCTCATGCGGGCGGGCGCCCGGGCGGTCGATCTTGTTGACCACGACGACCGGCTTCAGACCATGCTCGAGCGCCTTCTTGAGCACGAAGCGGGTCTGAGGCATGGGCCCGTCGAATGCGTCGACGATCAGCAGCACGCCGTCCGCCATGTTCAGGACACGCTCCACCTCGCCGCCGAAGTCGGCGTGGCCCGGGGTGTCGATGACGTTGATCTTGGTGGTGCCGTAGCGGATCGAGATGTTCTTCGCGAGGATCGTGATCCCGCGCTCGCGCTCCTGGTCGTTCGAGTCCAGCACGCAGTCCGGCACGTCCTGGTTCTCGCGGAAGACGTGGGTGGTCTGCAGGAGCCGGTCGACCAGCGTGGTCTTGCCGTGGTCGACGTGGGCGATGATCGCGATGTTACGAACGTCGTTGACGCGCATAGGGAAGCTCTCCGTGAACGTAGGTGTGATGTTCGAGCATGGGTCGAGCCGCGTCCAACGAGATGGGCACGGCCGCATACCTTAGCACGATTCCGGTCGGACTGCTCGTCCGCGGCCCGGCCGGGTGGCCCCGGATGCGCGAGGTGCGCCCCCTTTCGGGAGCGCACCTGGCAGGTGCCGCACTATCGCAAGGATCGTCTAGTCGTCGTTCGAGCTGCGAACGGAGACCTTGATCGTGCGGGACACGAGCGTTCCAGAAGCGTCCACGTAGCGAACCTGGAACTGGTACGTGCCGTGGTCGCGCGGGGTGTAGCGGTAGGTCCATGCACCGGTCGAGCTGACGGTGACGTTGGACACGAGCACCCAGCGGGTCGATCCCGGCTTCTTCACGTACAGGCCGACCTTGGCGCCGGCGGGGGCCGGAGCCAGAGCGCCGGACAGACGGAGCGAGCTGTCCTCGTTGACGCGCGAGGAGCCGGCGGCGATCGTCAGGGTCGCATCGGGAGCGGGGACGGGCGCCGGGGCGGTGATGGCGAACGTCGCGGTCTTGTGGGCCTCGATGTTGCCGGCCGCGTCGGTGGACCAGAACTCCAGCGTGTAGGAGCCGACCGTGTTGAGGCTGATCGTCGTGCCCTCGACCTGAGCGGCGCCGTTGAGGATGTAGTACGTGTGGGCGACGCCGACGTTGTCAGT
>JAHEXP010000054.1 GCA_023252055.1 Coriobacteriia bacterium | reverse complement strand
GGGCTCTGGGTGATGTTGGCGGCGACGGTCCACGTTCCGTCGATGCCGGTGCCCGCGATCGTGGGCGTGGTGACCCAGAAGTCCGGGTCGGTACGCAGGGCGGTGAGGTATACCTCCATACCCTGCTGGGCGAGAGCGGTCGACCGCACGACGGCCTGCGCACGCGCCTGCTGGGTCTGCTGGAACACGACGATGCCGATGACGGCTGCGGCCACGACGAACAGGACCGCTGCTGCGCCCATGACGACGAGCAAGGCGGAACCGAGGTCGGAGCGCATCATGCGCTCTCGGGCCCGGTGGGCCTTGTGTCTCAGTGCTGTCAGCATGTCGTGCATGTTGACTCCTCTAGTAGAGCGGCAAGCGGCCTTCGTGGTGGCCGTCTCTTAAGACGCGGGCGATCCGTTGATGACGTATGCGATGACGCGGAACACGGCGGTGCGGTCGACTATGTTTGACTCCGGGTCCGGCATGCCGTTGCGGAGGCGCAAGGTGATGAGGCCGATCTTGCTCGGATCGCGGTTCCAGTCGGGCCGCGTCGCGTCGATGCCGTAGCTGAACATCTGCTCGCCGCTGCCGAGCGCGTCGGCGGCTGCGAGTCCGGACAGGACCGTCTGGGTCGTCGTCTCCCCGTCCTTGGTGACGGCGCGCATCAGCCGGTGGTTCACGTCGTCGGCGGACCACGTGACGGTCTCTGCGACCCGGTCCTTGTCGACGTCGGCGTAGAACGACACCGAGCGCGTGGCCGCGACAGACACAGCGCTCTCGTCCGGGCCGGGGAGCATCCCGTGGCCGAGGTCGCGCTCGAAGGAAGCCAGCGCCGCGCGGTTCATCTCGGACGCCTGGCCGCCGTAGTCGATCTTGTTGAGGTTGTTGTTGGAGACGGTGAGCAACAGCCATGCGGCGGTGAGGACCACCAAGAGCACAGCGACGCTGGTGGACATCTCCACCAGCGTGAATCCGTGCTCGCGGTCGTGGCGCGCGGGTGCGCCGTCATGCGGCGCTCCGTTGCCCCGACCCTCGGTCCCTGCCATCCAGCCCATTCCCTGCCTGCCTCTCGTCACTCCCGCGTCCGGCTCGAGCCCCGCGCCGTGCCGTCCCCCTAGGGGCCGGTGGCGTTCAGCACGTCGCCGAGCCGGTTCCACATCGGGACCTTGGTGTAGTCCCCGTCAGCCGGGAGGTCCGGCTGGTTGATCGCTTCAGCCCATGAGCCGAAGGCATAGTCCGTGAGTACGTGCTTCACCGACGGCGCCGATGCGTTGGCCTTCGTGTAACACCACACCGTCCAGCTCTGTCCCGCGCCCGCGAGCGTCCACGGGATCTGGATGACGGCGATGCCGTATGCGTTGACGGTGCCCGAGTACACGCCGCCCTGCGGCAGGATCGATGCGTCCGGGTAGCGCGAGCCGGACCCGAGCGTGCCGGTGGACATCCCCGCTGTGTTCAGCGACGGCGTCGCGTACACGGTCAGTCCGTAGACCGGCTGGTAGGGCGTGGTGGAGACGAAGTCGCTGCCCTGCTTCACGATGCCGTCGTTGCGGAAGGCGCCGACGCGCAGGACCGCCGCGGTGGCGCTGTGCACGACGTCGAGCTGGTAGGTCACGACGTTCGCGGTGGCGGAGCCGCCGCGGGTCGGGTACTCGCGCTGGGGGAAGTTCAGCGGACGGATCGCGGACCCGAAGCGCGGGTCGCTCGTGAGGAAGTAGCCGTCCTTGGCTTCCGCGACCTCGCCGAAGTCGGCGACGCCGGCCGCGTCGGTGAGCGCCCAGCGGCCGCCCTCCTCGAGCGTGTTCGCATCGAGCAGCTGGACGCGAACGCCCGCCAGCGTGCCCCCGCCGTCGGCGATCGACTTGCCCGGGGTCGGCGACACGACGCGCAGCTGCACCCGGACGTGGACCATCTTCTCGGTGATCGCGGCCTTCGTGTCCTGCCAACCACTGGCGTAGCGGATGACCGCGACGGCCGGATCGAGGGGCTGGTCCTTGGGGTACGCCGTCACGATGACCTGCAGCATGGGGAGCCCGGTAGCGGGGTCGTTGGTGGGGGTCATGCTGGTCTCGACGGTGAACTCGCCGAAGGTGGAGTCCCACGGCATCGACTCCTGGATCCCGTTCGGCCACGGCTCGTTGTTCTCGGCGTAGTGGATGTCGGAGTAGTTGCGCGCCAGGATCAGCGACATCACCTGGTTGGCGATCGTGCTCGCCTCGGTGCGGGTGCGCGCCTTGGCGTACCAGCCGCCGGTGGTGATGAGGGTGGTGACGACCGCAACGGCGATGACCAGCAGGATCGCGGACGCCGTCAGCGATTCGATGAGGGTGAAGCCGCCCTCGCGTGCGTCGCGCGCGAGGCGTCCACCTGTCCGGGCCTGTCCGACCATTCCCACCGTTCCCCCTGTCAGCACGCCCGCCGCCGTCGCGAGAGCCGACCTTCCGGCCGGATCCTGCGTCCCCATCTCGCTACGACCGCTCATCTTGCGTATCGACCGCGCGTCGGCGCGACTTGAGCGCCCGGCGCCGAATGTCGTCATGTCGCAGGTGGCCGTGGTGCCGATGCCCGACGATGCCCCGCGAGCCGCGCTCACGAGCGGTCCTTCGCGGCGGTGAGCTCGAACAGGCCCTTGTAGCCGTAACGCAAGCCGGCGAGCCCACCGAAGCCGAACCCGAGTCCGACGCCGAGGAGCGCGTCACTCGCGGGCGAACCTGCCGGAGCAACGATCGAGGAGGCGAAGACGAGACCCATCGCGACGGCGAAGGCGACGACGTTGGCGGCCGCGTACCAGGCCGCGGAACGGTCCTTGAGCGCACGTCCGAGAAGCCGTGCGCCGACTGCGGCCACGGCCAATGCGATGACGCCTGAAACGATGGTCCACATGCTTCGAATGCCCCCATCCGACCCTGCGGTGTCCCCCATATATAGGGACTTGACGAATGCTAGCACGCCGAGCGGCCAAAAAGCCGTCCGGAGCGGTCGTTTCAGGCTGACGATGTGACGAACGGTACCGGCATTTTCTGCCACTCCGACGCGGGGACGGGACCGGTCCGCGGCGCGGGCATCCTGCGAGGCCTTCGGTGCGTCGCGCGTCGGGGATCGGGGCGGTTTTCAGGCCCCCAGAGAGCTCGTGGGACCGAAAACGAGCCTCAAGTCCTGGTCAAAGGTTTCAGAGGCCGGACTCGCACCGATCCGCCGCCCCGGACCGCGCCACCCGACTCCGGCAGGGATGGCCGGCGCATACCGCACCTGACGTGCGACTTCGCGCATCGGCGGCGATGGGAGACCGGGGGTTCGAGCGACGGTCCGAGGGGGCGCGCGCTTCCAAGACCTCGACCTGCGCTCAAAGGTTGGGCGGTGGGCCTGAAGCCGTCAGCGAGGGCTGCGGGAGGCCGCGGCGCGCACAGGCGGCGACCACGGCTCACGCTCGACGAAGGCGGCGACCGCGCCCGCGACGCCCGCAGAACCGTTCGCGAACGGCGTGGTGTTCACGGCAAGACGCCGCCGCCATCCGTTGGGCCAGCTCACGGTCACCGAGACGTCGCGCAAGGGCTCCGGCGCGAGAAGGTCGAGGAAGTCGCACCTGCGGTCGAGCGAACCGTCCGACTCGTCTCCCACGCACACCGACCACTTCGGGTCGGTCATCTCGGAGCTGAGGTCGTCCTCCATATCCAGCAGACGACGCGCCTCGGGGTTCGCGAACGTGATCGAACCAACATCGTTGAGCACGACCACACCGGCGGGCGCCGTGTCCATGACGCTCTCGAGCATCTCGCTCGCACGCACCACCGCGTGCCGCGCGTCGACCGAGTCGGTGAGCTGCTGGTGCGAGTACATCGCATATACGCCGAAGAGGATCAGCGGCACCCAGAGCATCTCGATGGACGTCACGACCGGATCGAGCTCGCTCGGGAAGATGCCGAGATGGCTGGCGACGCTCGCAAGCGTGGAGATGAGGTAGGTCGAGACGGAGGCCGCGAAGAAGGTCTTCGCCGCGGTGTTGATGCTGCCGCCGGGGCGTACCGGGATCATGAGCACCGCCACGAGCGCCGCGGTGAAGGTGAGCAACGGCAAGATGTCTTCGGTGACCGACCAGGTGGACGCGATCATCTCCGCGCCCCCGTCAGCACCAGTTCGTGCGTGCGCGCGGACCATGCGGCCCAGGCGAAGCAGAAGCCGCCTGCGGCGTAGATCAGGTGCCGCACGAACCTGAGGCCGGTCCAGGGCACGAGCGGCCCCACCGTCTGGACCGCGAACGCGAGCAGGATGAGCAGAAGGCCCGCGACGAACACACGCCGCCCAAAGGGCAGCCTGATGCCCCGCCCTATGCGAAGGATCGGCGGTAGCAGCACGAGTGCGATGACGAACCGGAACACATCGCTCGGATTCAATGTCGCCTCCCCCGCGCTATCGAACCCCGGCTGAAGACCCCCCGGCCTCCACCGCGGATTGTACGCCGCCGACCTGTCCGCCGCCATACGGAAATCGGTCCGAGTGACGAACGTGCACATGTCGAAGGCTCCCTCGGGCCACGCGGGCGCGCCGAGGAGCGGGGACGTGGGCGGAGCGCCGTAACGCTGCCCCCGGGACGAGATCCTAGGAGAGTCTCCGCGCCAGAAGCTCGTTGACCATGGCCGGGTTCGCCTGGCCGCCCGTCTCTCGCATCACCGCGCCTACGAAATAGCCCATCAGGCCGGTCTTGCCGGCACGGTAGCTCTCGACCTGACCCGTGTTCGCGGCCAGCACGCGGTCGACGACCGCCTCAAGCTCGCCGGCGTCCGACATCTGCCGCAGTCCGAGGCGCTCGACGATGGCCTCCGGGGCGCCCCCGCCTTTCGCCATCTCGGCGAACACGTCCTTCGCCTGCTTGCCCGAGATCGCACCGTCTTCGATGAGCGCAACGAGCGCCGCGAGCGCCGCCGGGGCGATGCCTGCCCCATCCGCCTGCAGCCCGGCCTCGTTCAGGAAGGCCGAGAACTCCCCGAGCGTCCAGTTGCTGACCTGACGTGCGCGCCCGACGCCGGCCGCGGCCACCGCGGCCTCGTAGAACGCCGCGAGCGCGAGGTCGCCGGAGAGCACCGTCGCATCATGCTGAGGGAGTCCGAGATCGCGCATGAAGCGGTCCCGGCGTGCGGTCGGCAGTTCCGGCATCCGGGTACGGACCCGATCGATGTAGGCGTCGTCGAACGTGAACGGGACCATGTCCGGCTCCGGGAAGTAGCGGTAGTCGTGCGCCTCTTCCTTGCCGCGCAGCGAGGATGTCTTCTTGGCCGCGACGTCCCAATGCCGCGTCTCCTGCGCCACCGTGCCGCCGCCGTCGAGGAGGTCGGCCTGCCGCACGATCTCGTGCGCGAGCGCATCATGCAGCGCCTTGAACGAGTTCATGTTCTTGACCTCGGCCTTCACGCCGAACGCCTCCTGCCCCCACGGGCGGACGGACACGTTCGCGTCGACCCGCATCGAGCCCTCCTCCATGCTGCAGTCGGAGATGCCCAGCGACAGGAATATCAGGCGCAGCGCGCTCGCGAACCTGCGCGCCTCCTCAGGCGTGCGGATGTCGGGTTCGCTCACGAGCTCCATGAGGCCGGTGCCCGCCCGGTTGAAGTCCACGAGCGAGTGCGTGGCTCCGGAGATGCGGCCCTCGCTTCCGCCCACGTGGATCATCTTGCCGGTGTCCTCTTCGAGGTGGATGCGCGTGACGCCGATGCGCGTGACGTAACCCGCGTCGGTCTCGGTCACACCGGAGCGCTCAGCACGCTGCTTCGCACCTTCACCCTCGACCTCGACATCAAGGTGCCCACCGAGGCAGAACGGGACGTCGTACTGCGAGATCTGGTAGTCCTTCGGCATGTCCGGATAGAAGTAGTTCTTCCGGTGGAACTGGCTGTAGCGCGCGATGTCGCACTCGATCGCCAGGCCCGCCAGGACGGTGGCCTCCACAGCGAGTTCGTTCGGGACCGGAAGGGCGCCGGGAAGGCCCAGGCAGACCGGGCACACGCGGGTGTTGGGCTCTCCCCCGAACGCGACCGGGCAGCCGCAGAACATCTTGGTCTGGAGCGAGGTCAGCTCGGTGTGGATCTCGAGGCCGATGACCGCCTCCCACCTGGTGAGCACCTCTGCAAGCCGGTCTTTCGCCACGAGGGGACGTCCTTCCTCGAGATCGTCTCGTTGGAGTGTGCGGCGGCCGTCGCGCGAGCGCCGGTGCCGACTGGAGGGATTGTAGCGGATGGGGCCCGCGAAGAGGCGCCGCGAGCGCCGCGGGTCGGGTACATACTCCGTGCCCGAACGAACCTGTCTGACGCCCTACCCGCGCGGCGCGCAGTGCGCCGCCGACGTGCACGCGAAGGAGTGGTCCCGATGTCCGATACCACAGGCTTCCCCGAGTCGGCCCCGATGTCCGAAGGCGCGGGCCAGGACATGCCCGACGATCCGATGGACGAGTTGGACGACGTCATGGAGGTCGTCGCGATGCACGCGACGACCACGGTGCTCGGCTCGGTGAGCGCCGAGGAGTTCGACGCCGAGCAGTGCCTGATCGGCAACGTGGCCGTGGAGGGCGACGCGTCCGTCGGCGCCTCGTTCATCGGCGTGCTGAGCGCCGACAGCGTGGGCGTCCATCAAGGCGGCGCGGCGATCATGGTCGTCGACGGCGATGCCTCGATCGACCAGGGTGGGGCGCAGGTGATCGTGGCCCGCACCGTCGGCATCGAGCAGGGCGGCGCCGGCATCCTGCTGGCCAACGAGGCGAGCCTGGCGCACAGCTGGGTCGGGCTCATGGCGGCCCGCAACGCGACGCTGTCCGACGACTCCCGCGTCGTCATCGACACGAAGAGCGCGATGATCATCGGCGGGCTGCTGTTCGGCGGCCTCGGGCTCGTGGCCTGCGCGATCTTCATGGGCGCACGGCGCATGGCCGAGCGCATCCCCCGCCTGCCGTTCGCCGGCGGGCACGGGCACGGGCACTCGGCGATGCACGGCATGCCGTCGTTCCACGGCCACGGCCGCCCCGCGATGCCCCATGTGCAGATGCCGGACCTGCCCAAGATGCCCGACCTGCCGAAGATCGACCTCTCGAAGGTGGACTTCTCCGCGATCATGGAAACGCTCGCCAAGCTGCGGCGCGCGAGCTAGCCGCGCGACGCTCGAACGGATGAAGCAAAGAAGGCCGCCCCCAGGGGCGGCCTTCTTCATCTTCGATCGGTGAGGAAGAACTCCAGCTACAGAGCCGCCACCATCGGAGGCACCGGGACGAACCCGGAAGCCGCCTCCACCGCATGCGCGGCGCGCAGCAGCGTGGACTCGGAGAAGTGCGTGCCCATGAGCTGCAGCCCAACCGGCAGGCCGTCGACCGTTCCGCACGGCACACTCACCGCCGGGATGCCCGCGAGGTTCACCGGGATCGTGTACACGTCCGAGAGGTACATCGAGACCGGGTCGGCCGCCTTCTCGCCGATCTTGAACGCCGTGGTCGGCGATGTGGGGGTCACGAGCACGTCGAAGTCGGCGAATGCGCGCTCGAAGTCGCGGATGATGAGCGTGCGCACCTTCTGCGCCTGGCCATAGTAGGCGTCGTAGTAGCCCGCCGAGAGCGCGTACGTGCCGAGCATGATGCGCCGGATCGACTCGGGCCCGAACCCTTCGGCGCGGCTGCGCATGTAGAGGTCGAGCACGTCGGTCGGATCCTGCGCGCGGTGGCCATAGCGGATGCCGTCGAAACGGGCGAGGTTCGAAGATGCCTCAGCGGGCCCGATGATGTAGTAGGCGGGCAGGCCGTACTGCGTCGAGGGCAGGTTCACTTCGCCCACCTCGGCGCCCAGAGCCTCCAGCGACTCCACCGACTCCAGCACGCGCTCGCGCACCTTCGGGTCGCAGCCTTCCAAGTCGAGCAGGTCGCGCACCACGCCGACGCGCAGTCCCTTCACGCCGTCGCGCAACTTCGCGGTGAAGTCCTCGGCGGGGCGGCTCACGCTCGTGGCGTCCATCACGTCGTGCGCGCAGATGACGTTCATCGTCTCCGCGCACTCCTCGACCGTCTTGGAGAACGGGCCGATCTGGTCCAGCGAGGAGGCGAACGCGACGACGCCATAGCGGCTGACGCGCCCGTAGGTCGGCTTCATCGCCACGGTGCCCGTGAGCGCACCGGGCTGCCGGATGGAGCCGCCGGTGTCCGAACCCAGCGACAGCACCGCCTCCCCCGCCGCGACCGCCGCGGCCGAGCCTCCCGACGAACCACCTGGGACGCGCTCGAGGTCCCACGGGTTGTGTGTGGGCCCGTACGCGGAGTTCTCGGTCGAGGAGCCGAAAGCGAACTCGTCCATGTTGCACTTGCCGACCGGGACCGCGCCGGCGTCGAGCATCAGGCGCACCGCGGTGCAGTCGTACACGCTCTCGTAGTTCTCGAGGATCTTGGACGAGCAGGTCGTCTTGGTGCCCACGAGGTTCATGTTGTCTTTGAACGCGGTGGGGACGCCCGCCAGCGGCGGCAGCGTCTCACCGGCCGCCACCATCGCATCGATGCGTGCCGCGGCAGCGCCCGCCAGCTCCTTGGAGGTGGCGTTGAACGCGTGCACGTCGCCGTCGACCGCTTCGATGCGCGCGAATGCGGCGTCGGCGAGTTCGGCGGCGGAGAAGTCCTTGGAAAGCAGTCCCTCGCGGATCGAGCGGACGCTGTGGGAGCTGAGGTCGATCGTCATCTTCATCTCCCGCTCACGCGCCGAACTTCGGGATCAGGAACGCGCCGTCCTGCTGCTGCGGGGCGTTGCGCAGCGCATCCTCGCGGCTCAGGCACGGACGCACCTCGTCCGTGCGCGTGACGTTGACCTGCGCGACGGCGTGCGCCGTGGGCTCGATGTCGGCAAGATCGAGGGCCGAGATCCTGTCGACCTGCACGAGGATGTCGTTGAGCTCGACGCCGAGAGAGGCGATCTGCTCGTCGTCGAGTCCGAGGCGCGCGAGCATCGCGACGTGGCGGACCTGATCTTCGGTGATTGCCATGGAAGCGCTCCTTGCAGGTGGATCCCGGGACGCGGGTCCCGGGTGCTGTGCCCCGGTGGTGTGCCCGGGCGTGCTTCGGTTCGAAGATGATACCCGAGGCGTATGGCTGGAGGTGCCCTAGCGGGCCGCGTAGAACGCGGCGGCGATGAGCACGCCGTTGTAGAGCACGTGGGCGATGATGGCCGGCCATAGGCTGCGACTGCGGACCGCCAGCCAGCCGGCGCCTATGCCGAGCACGGTGAGCGGCAGCAGCGACCACAGGCTGGCGTGCAGGAGGGCGAATGCGATGGCGCAGGCGATGATCGCGGGCCAAGCGCCCAGACGGGCCGCCACCGCGCCGAGGACGACTCCCCGGAGCAGGACCTCTTCGAGCACCGGCCCGAGGACGGCGACGACCACAACGGTCAGCAGGACCGCGAACGCGCCGGTGCCGAACGCGCGGGTGAGCACGTCGGAGACCGGCGGCGTGGCCCCGAGCGCCTGCGCGACGCCGTAGTAGGCCACAGAGAAGACCCGGCAGCCCAGCCCGACCACGACCGCGAGCACAAGGTTGCCGGGCTCGGGCAGCGCACCGAGCCGGAACGCAGCGAGCGGCGCGACGCCGCGGCGGTGAGCGAGATACCACAGCAGCGCGCCCAAGGCCGCGTCGTAGGCCAGCAGCGTCACCCCGGCCCACACGGGCGCCGAGGCGAACCCGCCGGGCAGCGCCTGGGCACCCACGAGCAGGGCAAAGGCCACGACGAGTACCAGCGCCGCCTCCGGCAGTGTCCAGGAGACCGGGCCCGAGCCCAAGCCGGCGCGGTGGTCGCGGGGCGCCGCGGCGTTCGAGGCCGTCGTCGTCGCGTTCGCCGCACGGCCGTCCGAGGACTCCCGGGGAGCGAACATCCGGGCGAGCCCGGCCGTCATGCCGGCCATGCGGCCGCTGCCGCCCGAGCCGCCGCGGGCTGGTCCGGCGGGGACGTCGCGCGCCGGGAGCGGGGCGTTGTCGGCCCTCCGCACGGTGATCGCTCCCCTGTCGCAGGCGTCGGCGCACTTACCGCACGCCGAGCACTTCTCCCAGTCGACGAAGATGTAGCCCGGGCCGATCCTGAGCGCCTTCGGAGCGCACTTCGGGACGCAGCGCCCGCACCGGTCGCAGGCCGCCGTGTCGATGCGC
>JAHEXP010000053.1 GCA_023252055.1 Coriobacteriia bacterium | reverse complement strand
GAGGCGCGGAGAATCGAACTCCGGTCCACGACCCATCCCCGGGGAGCATCTCCAGGCTCAGTCCTCAGTTCTTGTCTCGGCGAAGGCGACACCTGTGGACACGCAGTGCCTTCTGCCCAGCTGGATCACATTCCCTCGCCGCATACCTGCGTCAGCGGCTCCGGTAGTCCCCTGGTGTCGTCGGAACCGGCAGCGGGGACTCCTGCCGGGCGACGTCGCTACTTATTAGGCAGCGAGAGCGTAATTATTGTTGGCGCCTAAGCGTCTTTTCCCCCTGTTTAACGAGGCGAGGGGACCTCGGCCTGCTTCTCCCGTCGAACGTATCGTGTCGAAACCAGTCGCCCCCATGGGGTGAAGCGTCGACGAACGCATGTCAACGTGCGTGCCGGCCGAGGTGCGCCGAGCGGACTCACAGTATAGGTCGGGAGCGAGGGGCGTGCCACGGGAGCGCCGGCGGTCGGTGGCGCGGCTACTCTCCCCTGTTGCGGGTCCGCAGCTCGCGTTCCATGTTGCGGTTCGCATCGCGCTCGGCGATCGTCGCTCGCTTGTCGTAGAGCTTCTTGCCGCGGGCCAGGCCCAGCTCCACCTTCACCATGTTCTCGGTGTTGAAGTACATCCGCAGCGGGATGAGCGCCCAGCCCTTCTCCTTGAGCGCCCCGAACAGGTAGCGGATCTCCTTCTTGTGCAGCAGGAGGCGGCGCTGGCGGTCGGTCTCCACGTTCGAGCGGTTCCCATGCGAGTACGGGGCTATATGGAGCCCGTGGAGGTACGCCTGGCCGCCGCGGATGAGCGCGAACGTCTCGCGCAGCGAAGCGCCGTTCTCGCGCAGCGACTTCACCTCAGTGCCGGTGAGCTCGATGCCCGCCTCGAAGCGCTCCTCCACGAAGTACTCGTGGAACGCCTTCTTGTTCGCGGTGATGTTCTTCTCTTCGCGCGGCATCTTGTTGTGGCTCACCTCCCGTTCCTCGTGACAGCCTCGATAGTGTAGCGAAACGTACGCGGCCCCGCCGGAGCGTGTCCGGCGGGGCCGCGGATCTGGATGCGGGTCCGCTTACGGGGTGAAGTCGACCTTGGCGGGGAGGTCGAGCACGAAGCGGGTCAGGATCGTGACGCAGTCCTCGATGTCCGAGAGCGCCAGGACCTCGGTGGGGGTGTGCATGTAGCGCAGGGGGACGCTGACGAGCGCCGCCGCCTTGCCGCCGCGCGAGAGCTGGATCGCGTTCGCGTCGGTACCGGTGCCGCGGGGCTCCGCGCCGATCTGGTAGGCGACCTTCGCCTTGTCCGCGGCCTCGATGAGCAGGTCGAAGACGATGGGGTTGATGTTCGGGCCGCGCGCGATGATCGGGCCCTTGCCGCAGGTGGCCTCGCCGTGGTTGCGCTTGTCGACGTCCGGATAGTCCGTCGCATGCCCTACCTCGAGCGCGATGCCGACGACCGGATCCACGCCGTAGGCCGAGGTGTGGCCGCCGCGGAGTCCGAGCTCCTCCTGGACGGTGGCCGCGGCGATGAGGTCGCCCTTGGCGCCGCCGGCCTTCTTGACCTCTTCGAGGACGCGCGCGCAGATGTAGGCGCCCATCTTGTCGTCGAACGCGCGGCTCACAGCCATGCCGTCACCGAACGTCTCGAAACCGACGCCGTACGTGATCGGGTCGCCGATGCGGACCAGCGCCTTCACGCGCTCGGCCGGCAGACCCAGGTCGATGAAGAGCTTCTCGATCTTGGTGACCGACTTGCGGGCGTCTTCGTCGATGAGGTGGATCGGCATGCGGCCCATGACGCCGCGCAGGGTGGATGTCTTGGTGTGCACATCCACGCGCATGCCAGGCAGGATCGCGGCATCCACGCCGCCGATCGCCTTGAACGCGAGGTAGCCCTCGGGGGTGATCCAGTTGACCATCATGCCGACCTCGTCGATGTGACCGGCGAGCATGACGGACGGTCCGCCCTCGCTGCCCTTGAGCAGCGCGTGGACGGAGCCCATGACGTTGGTCTCCACCTCGTCGGCGATCGGAGCCACGAACTCGCGGAACACCGCGGCGGCGGGCTGCTCGAAACCGGAAGGCGACGCGGCCTCGGTGAGGTCTTTGAGGAACTTCAGGTCGGACGGGCGCATGGACAAGCCTCTCTTCCGCATAAACAGTGAGTGACACGCAGTTTACCCGAAGGCGGTCGACGGCTACCGGGAGCGCGGCGCGGCGTCCCCCTCGGAAGATGTGCCGCTCGACGCCCACTCCATCTCGATACGCCGGTCCGAAACGATCGCATCGGTGATACGCACCTCGACCTCTTGGCCGAGTCGCCACACCTTGCCGTTGCGCTCCCCGACCAGCTGGAAGCGATCGCCCTCGAACCGGTAGTGGTCGTCGGGCATGCGCATGACATGGACCAAGCCCTCGGCGGTATTGTCGAGCTGCACGTAGGCCCCATGGCTCGTGACGCCCGTGATGATGCCGGGGAACACCTCACCGATGTGCTCGGCCATGAGCTGCACGAGCTTCACCTTCACAGAATCGTTCTCGGCGGACTCCGACTCCCGCTCCATCACCGAACTGTGTTCCGCGAGTTCCGCGAGCTCCGAGACCATGGCGGCGGTGTTCGGCTCGTCCAGCGTCTTGGCCAGTTGCGCCTTGAGCAGACGGTGGACGATCAGGTCGGGGTAGCGCCGGATCGGACTGGTGAAATGGCAGTACGCATCGGACGCGAGCCCGAAGTGGCTGTCGAGGTAGTCCACGTAGCGAGCCCGCTTCAGCGCGCGCAGGAGCAGCGAGTTGATGAGCAGGCGCTCCGGGCGTGTGGACGCGAACTTGATGACCCGCTGGAACGTGCGCGGGCTTGCCGTCCCGAGGTCCTTGATCGGATAGTCGAACTCGGACAGGATGACGCCGATCGCCGCCAGGGCGTCGGGCTCCGGGTCCTCGTGGATGCGGTAGACCATCGGCGCCTCGTGGTCGCGCATGTGGCGCGCGACGACCTCGTTCGCGGCGATCATCGCCTCTTCGATCATGTTGGTGGCGACGGTCTTCTCGCGCAGGGTCACCTGCAGCGGCTTGCCGGCGGGATCCAGCCAGACTTTCGGCTCGGCGGACTCGAAGTCGAGTCCTCCGCGCTCGAGCCGCCGGGCGCCGAGGGCCGCGGCGCACGTCCGGAACTCGGTCAGCAGCGAGCGGGTGGCGTCGTCGGGCCAGCCCTTGTCCGTCTCCAGCCAGCGCTGGACCGACTCGTAGTCGAGGCGATGGTCGCTGCGGATGGCGCTCGGGTACAGCTTGTAGGCCACCGTCTTGGCGCTGCGGTCCAAGTCGAACTCCACCGTCATCGTGAAGCGGTCGACGCCGGGGTTCAGCGAACAGATGCCGTTGGAGAGGCGCTCGGGCAGCATCGGCAGCACGCGGTCGACCAGATAGACCGACGTCGCGCGCTCGACGGCCTCCTCGTCGATCTCGCTCCCCCAGGGGACGTACGCGCTCACGTCCGCGATGTGCACCCACAACCGCCAGCCGGTCTCGTGCGCCTCGAGCGATATCGCGTCGTCGAAGTCGCGCGCGTCCACCGGGTCGATCGTGATCGTGAGCAGGTCGCGAAGGTCGACGCGTGGTGCGACAACGGGGCCGATCTTGTCGGGTATCGCGTGCGCGGCCTCTTCGACGGCGGGCGGGAACTCGGTGCGCAGGCCGTGCTCGCGGATCACGATCTCCACGTCGACACCCGGATCCGTCTCCAGGCCGAGGACCTCTTCCACGACGCCCTGGGCAGCGGTGGTGGGGCCGGCGAAGCGTGTGATGCGAGCCACAACGATCTGGCCCGTGGTCGCTCCTCCGAACCCATCGCGGCCGATGAGGACCTCGCCGCGTACGCGCCGGTCCGTGGGGGTCACCACTCCCAGCTTGCCGGACTTCTCGAAGCGGCCCACGATGCGCTCGTTGCCATGCTTCACGATGCCCGAGACCTCGCCGGCCGGACCCAGCTTCCCGGGGTGCTGGTAGATGCGGATCGTCACTATGTCGTTGTGCATCGCCCCGTGCATGTCGGTGCCGGCGACGTACACGTCGCCGGCCGGCGTCGCCACGAACCCGTAGCCGCGCGGGTTCACGCCCAGTCGGCCCGTGGCGGTGTTGCGGGCCTCGAGGGCCGTGTAGCGCCCCTTGGGCCGCTCCACCACGTGTCCCGAGCCGATGAGATGCCGCAGCGTGTCGCGCACCTGCGTGACGGGCGTGCCCTTCACGGGTCCCGCGAGCAGCTCTTCAACGGTCATCGCGCCCTCATGTGCCTTGAGCGCCCTCAGGATCGCCTTGCGGACCCGCATGCGTGTCTCCCCCATCCGTGGCGGTCGCGACGCCCCTCGGCCCTCAACGGGCCCGTGAGCGCTCGACACCGCTCGTCCGTTCGCACGCTTGTAAGCCTACTCCTCCGACGCCGGGTGTCGCCCTACGATGGTAGAATCCGTTTCACGACCCGCAGCCGCACAGCGGTGCGCGGAAGAGCCACGGATATCGGAGGCAGGACCTCTTTGGAACGCACCAACGATCTCGCAAGCTGCCTCGTCCACAACGGGACCGTCTCCTCGCCCCGGGACATGATCCGCGCCCTCGAGACGGTCGAAGGCCTCACCTACCGCCAGATCGTCGACGGCCAGACGATGGCGGAAGGCGCTGCCACGCTCGTCAAGCTCATGGTGGAGCCGGGCGCCGCCACGATCCTCGTGAACGGCTGCCTCTTCCTGAACGTGCTGTCGTTCCGGCACCTCACGTTCGAGACCGCCGCGGACGGCACCTGCACGTTCGAGCTCTTCGGCGACGGGATGCGCCTGGTCATGGTGCCGACCGCCGACTCGGAGGAGAGCGCCGCAGCCACCAGCCCGCGCGTCGCCCGTCTCATCGAGACCGAGTCCTACGACCCGGACGCCTACGCGATGCTCGACGATGACGATGAGGACGACGCCCGCTAGAGCGGCCCGCACATGCGATCACGAAGGCCCGGCGCAGGATGTGCGCCGGGCCTTCGTATATCGCGAGCCGCCGAGCCGAGGCGCCTAGAGCTTGGCGCGCAGGACCTCGAGCGCCTTCGCCAGCTGGGTGTCCTTCTTCTCATCGAGCTGCAGCAGCGGATCCATCTTCACGACGACGTCGGGCGTCACACCCACGCCGTTGATGACCTTGCGCAGCGGGGTGAGGTAGTGGGCGATGGTCATCTTGACCGCACCGCCGTTGAGCACCGGCTGAACCGACTGCACGCTGCCCTTGCCGTAGGTGAGCTGGCCGACGATCGTGGCGCGTGCGTAGTCCTTGAGCGCACCGGTCACGATCTCGCTCGCGGACGCCGAGTTGCCGTCCACAAGAAGCACGAGCGGCTTCGTGGTGATCCGGCCACCGGTGACGGAGTCGACCTGCTCCGGCTTGCCGCGCTCGTCGACGCGGACCGCCACGCCCTCGTCCACGAAGAGGGACACGACGTCCACAGCCGAGCTCAGCAGACCGCCCGGGTTCTCTCGGAGGTCGAGCACATAGCCCTTCGCCCCCTTGGCGTCGAACCCCTTGATGGCGGTGGCCAGTTCATCGGCCGAGCGCTCGTTGAACGTCATCAGGCGGACGTAGCCCACGTCGCCATACATCTTCGTCGTCGTGTTCGGAGGCGTGATCATCGCCCTGGTCAGCACCACGGTGAACGGCGCCTTGCCCTTTCGCGTGATCTCGACCGTGACTTTGGTCCCCACGGGGCCGCGCACGAGGGAGACGAACTGCTCGAGGTCCCATTTCGCCTTGCGAACGGTGCCCACCGCGGTGAAGACGTCGCCCACTTTCAGCCCGGCCTTTGAAGCGGGGCTGTCCGCGAAGACGCGTGACGCGTACGGCTGGCCGCTGGCGTTCAAGCTGACCGCGACGCCCACTCCGTAGAACTCGCCCTTCTGGGTGGCCTGGAGGTCCGAGTACTCCGTCGGCGTGTAGTAGACGGCGTAGGTGTCGTCGAGCGAGGACAACAGACCGTCGACGGCGCCGATGACGCGCGAGGACTCGGATGAGGGCACGAGCGCGTTGCGCGCAATGAGGTTGTCGACCTGATCCACCAGGCGCCCGAGGTCGGTGCCGCCGGAGTTCGATGCGAGTCCGGGCAGCGCGGGAAGCGGGCCGCCCAGCTCGTTGTAGTAGGCGCCTACGAAGAACGTCCCGACGATCAGCACCAGGACGACCGAGGAGGCGACGAGGGCCTTCAGCGTACGGTTCATGATGTGCGACGACCTCTCGTGGGGACGGAATGCCGCCACGAGAGGTCGCGACGAGCCGCCCGCGTGTTCGTTCAGACCTTCAGATAACGACGGACCGCCGTGCCGGAGCCCAGGAGCCCGATCAGGACGCCCGACAGCACGAGCAAGCCCGCGAGTTGGGCGAACGTCGCGCCCGCGATCGTCACGGGCAGGAACTTCAGGTTGTCCTGCAGCCACGGCACGATGACCGCCTGCGCGGCGAGCAGGGTCAGGATGGCCAGTATGGAACCGACCAGCGACTGCAGCACGCCCTCCAGCAGGAACGGTGTGCGGATGAACCAGTTGGACGCGCCCACGAGGCGCATGATGCCGATCTCACGCCGACGCGCGAAGATCGCCAGCCGGATCGTGTTGCCGATGAGCACGAGGGACACGAGCAGCAGCAGGATCAGGAACGCCGCCGCGAAGATGCGGATCACGCCCGTGGCCTTGAACAGGTTGTCCACGACGTTCTGGCCGTAGCGGATGTCGGACTGCGTCGGGTTCGCCGGGTTCTTCACGACTTTCGCGAGCAGCGGGTCCTTCACGATCGCGTTGACGACCGTCTGCACCTGCCGCGGATCCACGAGTGCGACCTCCACGGACGCCGGCAGCGGGTTGCCCCTGAGCTGCTCGACGAGCTGCGGCGAGTTCTTCGTGCGCTCCTTGAACCGGGCCAGCGCCTGATCCTTGGTGACGTAGGCGATGCTCTTCACGTTCGGGATCTTCTGGATGTTCGCCTGCAGCGCTTCGACATCTGCGGGAACCGCGCCGTCCTTGACGAACACCTGCACCGAGACCTTCGCCTCGAACGAGGAGACGATGGTGTTGAGCACAGAACTCGTGAGGAAGAACGCGCCGACGAGCAGCAGCGAGATGTAGATGATGCTGACCGCAACCAGGCTCATGACCCAGTTCCGGCGGAACGACGAGATCGTTTCGCGGATGAAGTAGCCCGGGTTAATCGCCATAGCCGTACACACCCCTGCTCTGGTCGCGGATGATCTTGCCGTTCTCCAGGGCGATGACGCGCTTGCGCATCGAGTCGACCATCTCACGGTCGTGCGTGGCAACCAGCACCGTGGTGCCGGTCTTGTTGATGCGGTTGAGCAAGCTCATGATCCCGAGCGAGGTCGCCGGGTCGAGGTTGCCGGTGGGCTCGTCGGCCAGCAGGAGCGGCGGACGGTTCACGAAAGCACGAGCGATGGAGACGCGCTGCTGCTCACCGCCGGAGAGCTCGTCGGGGTAGGAATCGGTCTTCTCCTCGAGTCCCACGAGGCGCAGTACCTCAGGAACCTGCGTGGCGATGACGTGCCGCGACTTGCCGATGACCTCGAGAGCGTACGCGACGTTCTCATAGGAGGTCTTGTTCGGCAGGAGCTTGAAGTCCTGGAATACGCAGCCGATGTTGCGCCGCAGGAACGGGATCTTCGCGTTCTTCATGTGGATGACGTCTTGGTTGGCCACGGTGATCTGGCCCGACGTCGGCAGGAGTTCGCGCAGCAGCAGCCGGATGAACGTCGACTTGCCCGAACCGGAGTGGCCCACGATGAAGACGAACTCACCCTGAGCGATCTCGCAGTCCACCTCGGACAGCGCGGGAGGCTTGTCCGGGACATAGATCTTGCTGACGTTCTTCATCGAGATCATGGGCGACTCCGTCATATGTTGGGTACGTCCCGACCGCTTATGGTAGCAAACGGGCCGTCAGTTCCAGTTCTCTCCACCGAATCTACGCACCGTGCGCGGCGAACGGTCGCGGGCTCCGCCTGCGCGGTGGGCGCTCTTTCGTGCGTGCAGTTACGCGGTCCGGCGCCCGATCGCGCGCCGGGCTGCCGCGGCGATCTCCGATGCGGTGAGGCCGAAGTGCGTCATGAGCGGTTCGGGATCGCCCGAGGTGCCGAAGACGTCCTGCACGCCCACCATCTCCATCGGGCATGGGCCGTTCAGGCCCAACTCTGTGGCCACGGCCGAACCGAGTCCGCCGATCACGCTGTGCTCCTCGCAGGTCACGACCGCACCGGTCTTGCCTGAGGAAGCGAGCAATGTGTCGGCGTCCAGAGGCTTGACGGTGAGCATGTCGATGACGTCGGCCTCGATGCCGTCTTGGGCCAGCATGCCGGCAGCCGCCAGCGCGCGCCAGACCATGCCGCCGCACGCGACGATCGTCACGTCAGCGCCGGTGCGCAGCACGTTCGCGCGTCCGAGCTCGAATTCGGCGCTCTCGGTGTAGAGCGCGGGAACGGCCGCGCGGCCCAGGCGTACGTAGAACGGGCCGGGGGTCTGCGCCGCGATCCTGATCGCCGCGACCGCTGAGAGGTAGTCGGACGGGACCAGCACGCGCATGTTCGGCAGGGCGCGCATGAGCGCGATGTCCTCGACCATCTGGTGCGAGCCGCCGTCCGGGCCCACCGTGATGCCTGCGTGCGTTGCGGCGATCTTCACCCCGAGGTTGGCGTAGCAGATCGAGTTGCGGATCTGGTCGTATGCGCGGCCGGTGGCGAACACGGCGAATGTCGATGCGAACGGCGTCTTGCCGCCCACTGCGAGCCCGGCCGCGGTGGCCATCATGTCCTGCTCGGCGATGCCCATGTCGAAGAAACGGTCCGGGTAGGCCGCCTTGAACTTCACCGTCGTGGTGGCCTTGGCGAGGTCGGCGTCGAGGACGACGATGTCGTCGCGGAGTGCCGCAAGCTCGATGAGCGTCGCGCCGAGCGCCTCACGGGTTGCTCTGTCTGCCATCTCTACTCTCCCTGGTCCGAGAGTTCGGCGAGCGCGCGCTCCGCCTCGTCTGCGTTGGGCGCCTTGCCGTGCCAGTCGCACAGGTTCTCCATGAACGAGATGCCGCGGCCCTTCATCGTGCGGGCCACGATCACGACCGGGCCCTCCGTGGCGGCCTTGGCGCGCTCGAGCGCGTCCTGCAGCTCCGCCACCGAGTGGCCGTCGCAGGTCATGACGGTCCAGCCGAACGCGGCGAACTTCTCCGGCACGTTGCCGAGGTCCATGACCTCGCACGTGGCGCCGTCGATCTGCAGGCCGTTGAGGTCCACGATCGCGACCACGTTGTCGAGCCGGTAGTGCGCCGCGGCCATCGCCGCCTCCCACACCGAGCCCTCCTGGAGCTCGCCGTCGCCCATGAGGCAGAAGACGGTGGGAGCGGTGTTGCCGTCGAGCCGCAGCGCGAGCGCCATCCCGTTGGCGAGTGCGAGGCCCTGGCCCAGCGAGCCGGTGGAGACCTCGACGCCGGGGAGCTTGCGCATATCGGGGTGGCCCTGCAGGCGGCTGCCCAACTTGCGCAGCGTCACGAGCTCCTCGCGCGGCAGGTAGCCGTGCTCGGCGAGCGCCGCATAGAGGACGGGGGCGGCGTGCCCCTTGGAGAGCACGAAGCGGTCGCGCTCCGGCATGTCCGGACGCGCCGGGTCGTGGTTCATGACCGACGCGTAGAGCGTGGCCACGATCTCCACCGACGACAGCGAACCGCCGGGATGACCGGAGCCGGCCGCTGCGACCATCTCGATGATGTCGCGGCGCATGGCCTGGCAGACGTGTGCGACGTGCGCGATGTCGGGCTGGCTCATCGTTTGATCCGTGCCTCCTTGAATCCTTCTCCGAGGGCTTCGTGCACGTCCGATATCACGAGGAACGCGTCCGGGTCGAGCTGGTGGACGATGTTCTTCAGGTCGTCGAGTTCGCGGCGCGACACGACGCAGAAGATCACGTCGCGCTCCTCGCCGGTGTACACGCCGCGGGCGGCGAACGCCGTGGCCCCGCGCCCGAGCTCGCTCAGTATCGTCTGTCCGATCTGATCGTTCACCTTCGAGAAGATGAACGCGGCCTTCTCGGTGGAAAGGCCTTCTTGGACGACGTCGATCGTTGTGGTGGTCACGAACACCGCCACCGCGCCGTAGAGTGCGAGTTCAGGCCCGAACTTGATTGCCGCGACCACGAGGACACAGGCATCGACGAGCAGCATGAGCTGGCCGACGCCGAGGTTGATCTTCTTTGTGAGCAGCTGGGCGACGATATCGGTCCCGCCGGTGTTGCCGCCCACGCGGAACACCATGCCCATGCCGATGCCGCACAGAGCGCCTCCCCACAGCACCGCCAGCAGCGGATCGTGGGTGGCGAGCGCGCGGACGAACGGGGCCATGAGATCGATGGCCACG
>JAHEXP010000010.1 GCA_023252055.1 Coriobacteriia bacterium | reverse complement strand
GACCGCGGCAGCGTCGCGGATCCGGACTACGTCCGGTGCGGAGTCGATACGTTCACCACCACCGGCCTGATCGTTGTCGGCGGCGAGGTGCGCACGCACGCGTATGTGGACATCCAGTCGATAGTGCGCGCGACAGTCAAGAAGATCGGCTACACCGACGCCCGTTTCGGGTTCGATTACGAGACCTGCGGAGTGCTGACCGCCATCCACGAGCAGAGCGCGGACATCGCGATGGGCGTGGACGAGGCGTTCGAGGCGAAGAAGGGCGACACCGACCCGCTCGATCTCATCGGCGCCGGCGACCAGGGCATGATGTTCGGCTACGCATGCGATGAGACTTCCGCGCTCATGCCGATGCCGATCCACCTGGCGCACCGTCTGGCGGAGCGCCTGACCGCAGTCCGCAAGTCCGGCGTGCTCCCGTACCTGCGCCCCGACGGGAAGACCCAGGTCACCGTCCGCTACGTCGACGGAAAGCCCGTGGCGGTCGAGAAGATCCTGATCTCGACGCAGCACGCGGAGGAGGCTGACGTCGAGACGCTCATCCGGCCGGACCTCATCGAGCACGTCATCAAGCCGGTGTTCGAGACCGAGGCGATCGCGTACGAGGTCGCGGACGAGAACATCTTCATCAACCCGACCGGCAGATTCGTCATCGGCGGCCCGATGGGTGACTCCGGGCTGACCGGCCGCAAGATCATCGTCGACACCTATGGCGGCATGGGCCGTCATGGCGGCGGCGCGTTCTCCGGTAAGGACTGCACCAAGGTCGACCGCTCCGCCACATACGCCGCGCGCTGGGTGGCGAAGAACGTGGTGGCTGCGGGGCTGGCAGCGCGGTGCGAGGTGCAGCTGGCGTACGCCATCGGCGTCGCGCATCCGCTGTCGGTGCTGATCGAGACGTTCGGCACGGAGACCGTCGAAGTGGAGCGCATCGAGAAGGCGGTGGCTGCGACGTTCGACCTGCGTCCGGGCGCGATCATCCGCGACCTCGACCTGCGCCGCCCGATCTACTCCAAGACCGCTGCATACGGCCATTTCGGACGCGACGACGTGGACTTCACGTGGGAGCGCACCGATCGTGTCGCCGAGCTCCGGACGGCGGCGGGCCTGTAGGCCCATCTCGTATCGAGCACGTGATCGGAGGCCGTCGGCAGCGATGTCGGCGGCCTCCGCTATGCTGCGTCACATGGAAACAATCGCTCACATGAAGGTGGCTCGCGTCGTCGTCGACGTGCCGACGCGCGCTCTCAGCGAGCCGTTCGACTACGCCGTCCCGGAGGCGTTGCAGGAGACCGTGGTCACCGGTGCGGCGGTGCTCGTCCCGTTCGGCACACAGCGCGTGGTCGGCTACGTCGTCGGTCTGTCGAGAGACACCGACTACGAGGGCGAACTCCGGTCGATCGAATCGGTCCTGGGAGATTCCGTGTTTCAGGGCTACGCACCCGAGCTCGCCCGCTGGATATCGCGGGAGTACGTCTGTCCTCTCGCCGATGCGCTGCACCTGTTTCTACCGCCCGGTGGTTCACCGTCTGCCATCGCCGTGTACACGTTGGCGGGAGACCGTCCGGCCGGGTCGGTCCGTGCAGCGGTCTGGGACGCCGTCTCGTCCGCCGGCGTGGGCGGGATCGCGTCCCCGAAGCTGCGCGCGCTCGACGAACGCTTCCCGGGCACCGCGGCCGCCCTCGCTCGCTCCGGCGAGCTCGGACGGACCTGGCGCCTGAAGCCCGCCGTGGCGGGCGCGGTCGACGACCGCTGGGCGGAGCGGGTCCCGGACTGCTCATTCGTCCCACAGCGGCGCGCAACCATGCAGCGCGCGGTTCTCGACTCCCTGGCACTGGGACCCGTGCGCGTCGCGGAGCTCACGGCCGAACTCGGGCCCGTCGACTCGGCGCTGCGTGCACTCGCGGCAGCGGGCGCGGTCAAGTTCGAGGCGCGTCGTCGCATGCGCGGCCAGTTGCCGCCCGCGCGCTCCGCGCCGCGCCACGAGCGGCTGAGCCAGGGTCAGTCGGCCTCGCTTGCCGCCATCTCGTCGGCGACGGCGGGGTCCACCGTCCTGCTCGAGGGCGTCACCGGTTCGGGGAAGACGGAGGTCTACCTTCGGGCGATCGAGGACGTGGTGGGCGCCGGAGGGTCGGCGATCGTTCTCGTCCCGGAGATCTCGCTCACGCCTCAGACGGTCGGGCGCTTCCGCTCGCGCTTCGGTGAGTCGATCGCGGTCCTCCACAGCCGGCTCACCACGGGCGAGCGTTACGACCAATGGGACCGCGTCCGGACGGGGGAGGCGAAGGTCGTCGTTGGCCCCCGCTCCGCTCTTTTCGCACCCGTGACCAACCTGCGGCTCGTCGTCATAGACGAGGAGCATGACGCGTCCTACAAGCAGGGATCGGCGCCGCGCTATCATGCGCGCGCAGTGGGTGAGCGGCTGTGCGGAGCGACCGGTGCGGTACTCGTGCTCGGAAGCGCCACGCCGTCACTCGAGAGCCTCGCCCGCGCGCAGTCCGGCGCCTACACCCGCGTCGCACTTCCGGAGCGGGTCGGCGGGGGGTCGCTGCCACCGGTCACGGTGGTCGATATGGCCTCCGAGTTCCGCGAAGGGCACCGCTCGATGTTCTCCCGTGCACTCACGCAGGGGCTGCACGATGTGGCCGGACGCGGCGCCAAGGCCGTGCTGCTCCTGAACCGGCGCGGGTCCGCATCGTTCGTGTTGTGTCGCGAATGCGGACACGTTCCGAGCTGTACAAAGTGCTCGGTCTCCTACACGTACCACGAGGTGGGAAACCGCCTCGTCTGCCACCACTGCGGCCAGTCGGCGGCTCTGCCGGCCACGTGTCCGGTGTGCGGCAGCCCGTACCTCCGCCAGTTCGGGGCGGGTACGCAGCGCGTCGAGTCGGAGCTCGCGGCGGTGGCGCCGGAGCTGCCGATCGTCCGGATGGACGCCGACACCACGTCGGGAGCCGGCGGCCACGAGCGCCGCCTCGCGGAGTTCGAGGCACTCGAGAGTGGGGTGCTCCTCGGTACACAGATGGTCGCGAAGGGTCTCGACTATCCCGAGGTCGAACTGGTGGGGGTCGTCAACGCCGATACGACGCTGCACATGCCGGACTTCCGCGCGGGCGAGCGCACCTATCAGCTGCTCGAGCAGGTCTCGGGACGGGCGGGCCGGGGAGTGGCAGGTGGTTCGGTAGTCATCCAGACGTATTGGCCCGATCACCCTGCGATCCTCGCAGTGGCAGCTCACGACCCCGAGATCTTCCGCGGACAGGAGCTCGCGGCTCGAAAGGAACTCGGCTACCCGCCCTTCGGCCGCCTTGCCCGGGTCGTGCTCAGTGGGACGGATGCCGAAGCGGTACGCCTTTCCGCCACATCGATCGCCGAATCGGCCCGCGCCGCCGCGCCCGCCGGATGCGTGGTGCTCGGTCCCGCACCGGCGCCGCTGGCGAAGGTCAAGAGCGCGTACAGGTGGCACGTGCTGTTCAAGGCGCCGGTGGGAGAGGACCTGCCCCGGCTCCTGGCGTGCGCCATCGGCTCGGCAACGGTGTCGCGGGACGTCTCGGTCGCCCCGGACGTCGACCCGCTGGACCTGATGTAGGCCGGTCTCGTGCGGTAGAATCGTGCCCACCCACCGAGATCCGCGGGCACGCCAGCCTCGAAAGTAGAGTCCGTCATCGACGCGTAGGACATTGCCATGGACATCCTGGAACACCCCAACCCCGCCCTGAAGCAGACCGCACTCGATGTGGATCCCTCGTGCGACAGCGAGCTGCCGCGCCTTGTTAAGGCGATGGCGCACGCGATGCACGAAGCGCCCGGCGTGGGGCTCGCCGCGACACAGGTCGGCGTTCAGAAACGCGTCATCGTGTTCGATGTCGATGACGGCGTCGTCGCGCTGTGCAACCCCGTCATCGTCGACCGCTCCGCCGAGACGGAAGTGGAGGACGAGGGCTGCTTGTCGCTTCCGGGCATCACGGTCCCCGTCGAGCGCGCCTATTCGTGCGTGTGTGAGGCGCTCGACCTCAAGGGCGAGCCGCTTCGGCTGGAGGCCGAGGGCTTCGTCGCTCGTGTCCTGCAGCACGAGACCGACCACCTCGACGGCGTCCTGATCATCGACCGCGCAGAACCAGCGGAGCGCCGCGCGGCGATGCGCCGTTACCGCGAGCTCGGCGAGTCCCGCTGAGCGCCCAAGAGACAGAGGGGAGCCCTGCGTTGCGCGTCGTATTCATGGGCACCCCCGACTTCGCCGTTCCCATCCTCGCGTCCCTGCGCGCAACCCACGACGTCGTAGCGGTCTATAGCAGGCCGGACCGGCCTTCTGGCCGCGGCCGCAAGGTTGGACCGACGCCCGTCAAGGCTGCTGCGCTCGCCGCCGGACTCGTCGTGCGGCAGCCGGAGCGCTTCTCCGATCCTGCCGAGGTCGCGTTGCTGGCGGCAGACGCTCCCGACGTGGTGGTCGTTGCCGCTTTCGGAGCGATCCTTCCGCGCGCCGTCCTCGACGTACCGCGCTTCGGCTGTATCAACGTCCACGCGTCCCTGTTGCCGCGTTGGCGTGGAGCCGCACCGGTGCAGCGCGCGATCCTCGCGGGCGACGCCGAGACCGGCGTTTCGATCATGCGAATGGAAGAGGGCCTCGACACCGGCCCGTGGTGCGCACAGCAGACCGTTTCGATCGGGGACAAGGACGCAGCGCAGCTCGAGCACGACCTCTCCGTGGCGGGTGCGTGCCTCGTCGGCGAGCTGCTCGCCCCGCTCGCCGTCGGCGGACTGACCTGGCACGCCCAGGATGACGCCGCTGCAACGTACGCCGCAAAGGTGCGCGCAGAGGACGTCGCGGTGGGGCCGGACCTGACGGTGGCCGACTTCCTTGCCCGGGTCCGCGCTTCCGGAGCGAGCGCTCCGTGTCGGATGCGCGCGGCTGGGAAGAACCTCACGATACTTCGCGCCGAGCGCGTTCTGGACTCCGCGACCGCCCTGGGGCTCGATGCCGGGGACGCCCTGTGTTCCCGACACCTTGACCTGGGTTGTGCCGACGGCGCCGTGCGAGTCCTGTCGCTGGTACCCGAGGGTCGCAGCGCGATGAGCGCCGATGCGTTCATCAGGGGCGCACGCCTGACCGGCACCTGCGATTGGGAGGCACGATGAGCGTCGCACCGGCGCGTAAAGCGGCACTCGCGGTGCTCAAGCGCGTGCGGGAGCGTTCCGCTTTCGGCCCCGAGACCCTCGACGCGGTCCTGCGTGCCAGCGGCCTCGACGGTCGCGACACCGCGCTCGCCACCCGGCTGGCCTACGGTGCCCTACAGACCCTCGGGACGCTCGACGAGGCGATCGACCGTTTCTGCGACCGTCCCGCCTCGCTCGAGGACGGCGTGCGCGACGCACTCCGGCTTGCCGCCTACGAACTCCTGTTCATGCGGACGCCCGCCCGCGCTGCGGTGCACGAGGGCGTCGATGCGGTCCGATCGGTGCGTGCCGCCGCTTCCGGACTCGGCAACGCCATCCTGCGCCGCATCGCCGCCGAGGCGGACACGTTCCCCTGGGGCGATCCCGCGACTGATGACGCGGCATTGGCCCGCGCTACCGGTCATCCCCTCTGGCTCGTGCAGCGCTGGGTCGAGGAGCTCGGCCGCGAACGTGCGACCGCGGCGCTTTATGCCGACCTCGAGCCGGCGCCGCTGTTCCTGTGGGCCAACCCGTTCGCCGGTACCGTCATCGAGGCGCTGGACGCCCTGACTGAAGATGGTGCCGCACCGACGTCTGCGTGGTTGCCCCGTTGCATCGTGGCAGGCGACGCTCAGGCCGCGGTCCGTGGAGCCGCCGTGGCTCGGGGGCTCGCGCTCGTCACCGACGCAGCCGCACAGGTCGCGCCCCTTGGCGCCGCCGTTCCCGGCGGCGTGGTCGTCGACGTCGCCGCCGGCCGTGGGACGAAGACCGCTCAGATCCAAGCCGCGTGTATCGATGCCGGTGAGCCGTGCGAGCTCTTCGCACTCGATCTGCACGAGTTCAAGACGCAGGTTCTGACGCGCCGAATGCACGACCTGAACGTTCCACAGGTGCGGGCCATCGTCGGTGACGCCACCACTCTCGACGACGTGGCGGGGATCCCGCAGCTCGGCAGCGCCGACGCGGCGCTGCTCGACGCGCCGTGCAGCGGACTCGGCTCTCTTCGCCGGCGGCCCGAGAAACGCTGGCGGGTCACGCCGGAGGACATCGAGCGTCTCGCCGTGCTCCAATCGAACATGCTTGCCGAGACCGCCCGCCTTGTCAGGGTCGGAGGACGGGTGGTCTACTCTACGTGCACCATCGGGCGCCGTGAGAATCAGGACGTGGTGAACGCGTTCCTGAGCGGGGCCGACGGGGGGTTCGCAACGGTCGACATCGCTCCGATCGTAGGCGAAGCGTGGGCAGGGGACATCACCGCCGAGGGATGGTTCCAGTCGGTTCCCGCATCAGGCGGGCCTGACGGGCATTTCGTGGCGGTTCTTGAGCGGGTCAAGTAGGCAGCAGGACGGGACGCCGGCCGTCAGGTTCGGCGAGGACGAGGGGACGACGATCACCATGCGCAGCACCCGGATCGTGGAGATGCTCGAAGTCACCGAAGCTGCGGCACTCGCCGCCGGCCGCTGGATGGGCAAGGGCGACAAGCACGCAGCCGACGACGCCGCTGTCGAAGGTATGCGCGAGGCGTTCAACTGCGTCGAGATCGACGGCACCGTCGTGATCGGTGAAGGGGAGCGCGACGAGGCCCCGATGCTCTTCATCGGCGAGAAGGTCGGTGCCGGCGGCGAACCCATCGACATCGCCGTCGACCCGCTCGAGGGCACGAACCTCACCGCCGACGGACAGTCGAACTCACTGGCGGTCCTCGCGTTCGGACCCCAGGGTTCCCTCCTGCACGCTCCCGACACCTACATGAAGAAGGTGGCCGTCGGCCCCGACGCCTACGACGCCGTCCACGTGGATGCTTCGGCGACCGAGAACATCCGCAACGTCGCGGCCGCGCTCAAGCGCCCCGTCGAGGACCTGGTCGTGTGCATCCTTCAGCGCGACAGGCACATCGAGCTCATCCGTGAGGTCCGGGCCGCGGGGGCCCGCATCCGCCTCATCACTGACGGCGACGTCTTCGGCGCTGTCGCCACCGCCATCGAGGGAACGGGCATCCACCTCTATCTGGGCACCGGCGCTGCGCCGGAAGGCGTTCTCGCCTGTGCGGCGATGAAGTGCATCGGCGGCTGCTTCATGGGCAGGTTCGAGTGGAGAAGCCCGGAGGAGAAGGCGCGCGCGGTCGAGATGGGCACTCCGGGGATCGACTCGGTGCTCACCATGGACACCCTCGTGCAGACGGACGAGGCGGCCTTCATCGCCACCGGCGTCACCGACGGCGAGATGCTGCGGGGTGTGAAGTACTTCGGCGGCGGCGCGCGGACCAACTCCGTAGCCATGGATGCCAAGAGCAAGACCGTTCGCTTCATCGACACCATCTACCGGACCGGCACCGAGAAGTTCTGGGTGCGGATGGACTAGCGCCGACCGACGGCGCCCTCATCACGGCACAAAGAGAAGGGCGACCCAGTCGGGTCGCCCTTCTTCTGCGCTTCGCCGATCGTGGCGGGCCCTATTCGGCCGCGGGGCATCCTGCGCAACCGCCGCCGTCCGCAGCCGGACAGGCCGGCGCCGCGGGTGCGGGGTCACTCGCCGGCGCCGGATCGTGCGATCCACCGCCCCGCTTGTAGTCCGTGTTGTGGAACCCGCTGCCCTTGAAGTGGACTCCCACAGGATGGAACACTTGCTTCGTCGCCGCGCCGCACACGGGGCAGGGGACGGGGGAGTCGTCGCTCGACGGACGGGTGACCTCGCACACGTTGGCGCAGGCGGTGCAGCGGAAGTCGTATGCGGGCATGGGCTCGCCTTCATCTCGGAATTGGGATGCGCCGGCACCACGCCGGACGCGCGGCATGATACGCCGCCGGGTGGGGCAGGGGCAAGGAGGGGTTGGTATACTGGCGCCATGATGACCCCATCGACGCGGCGTCACGGCGCCGGCGGCCGCAGACACGCGGCGTCGGGCGCGGAGCGACGCCCTGACGTCCAGACACAGACAGGGAGCGACACGCCACGACGCGCGAAGCGCGGCCGTTCGCTGACGCTCCCTTCGTTCGCGGGTCGACTGCCGTCGCGTCGGACGATGATCATCGCGGGCTCGATCCTCGCTGTCGCGCTTCTCGGACTCGCCGGTTGGCTCGTCTTTGCCTCGGGGCCGTCTGTGAGCGTTCCCTCTCTCGTCGGGGCCACCAGAGCCGCCGCCGAGAGGCGCGCAACCGCACTCGGTCTCGATCTCGTCGTCAAGGGCACCCAGCTGTCGCCGGACGTCGCCAAGGGTTCGGTGGCCAGCCAGACGCCGTCGGCAGGTGTCGTGGTATCCCCGGGGTCCAGCATCACCGTCTTGATCTCGGCCGGGTCTGAGTCGTTCGCGCTTCCTGATGTGGTGGGACAGACGCTCGATGCGGCGCGTGCCGCTCTGCGGGCGAAGGGCCTCGAGGTCCAGTTCACCACCGCTGCATCGACCCAGGCCACCGGCACCGTTCTCGGTTCTCTGCCCGGTGCCGGCGCCACCGTGGCACGGGGAGACGTGGTGCGTCTTACGATCGCCGCGGCCCAGGGCCCTGCCACGTCGTCCGACCTTTCGCATACTTCGTTCGTCATCGACCCGGTCCCGCCCACCTCCTCCAACGGCCGAGACGTCACTTTCGATGTCGCCACTCAGGTCGCCGACATGCTCCGCATGGCCGGAGCGACGGTCACCCTCACCCGGGACACATCCGGGCAAGTGGATGTTCCGGACGCGGCGGCGCGCCTTGCGCGATCGAAGGAGACGAGCGCCACCGTCTTCGTCGGCCTCTCCGTGTCCGATACGGGCATCGAAGGGCTGCAGGTCCTGACGATGCCGGTGGCCGGCGTGTCCCCGGCGATCGTGACGGCCTCAGGGCCTCTCGGCGACGCGGTGTTCGCCTCTTTGCGCGCTGACTTCGCATCCATCTCCACGCTGACCGCGCCGGCCGACTCGGTGTTGACCGGCGCCGGCATAGCAGGTGTCCGAATCCGGCTGGGCTCGACGCTCGTCAAGGCCGACCGAGCCGCCTTCGCGAACCCCGCGTGGACCGACCGGATATCCCGCGACATCGTTCGCGGCGTCGCCTCCTTGTACGGCAGGTCCTCATGACGCCGGTGGGACGCCGGTCACGCCGCCTCGTCCGAACCTGCTTCCTCGCGGTCTGCGTCGCCGCTGCCGCCCTGCAGCCGCTCGCGTCACCGGCGCCCGCTGCCGCCGCCACTGTCGCGCAACTGAGAGCCCAGCTCGCGGCGCTGCGGGCCTCCGCCGCGCCGGCCGGGGACGCCTACGAGGCCGCCGTCACGGCGGTCGAGAACACCCAGTACCGCATCAAGCAGACCGACGCGCGTATCCGGACGGCCACCAAGAAGCTCACATCCGCCGAGGCCGCGTTGGGATCACGCGCCGACGCCCTGTACCGAGAAGGCGGTGACCTCGGGGTCTTCGAGTTCATCCTCGGATCGGCGACGTGGGAGGACTTCGTCACCCGTCTCGACTTCATCACGTTGATCGCCGCGCGAGACGCCACGCTCGTCAAAGACGTCAAGGACACCCGCAACGCCTTGCAGGCGGACCGCGTGAAGCTTGTGGCGGACGCCAAGGTCGAGAAGAGCGAACTCGCGACAGCGGCCAAGCACTACAACGCGATGCAGGCGCAGCTGTCGGCGAAGAAGAGTCAGTACGACCGCGTGCTCGCTGCGATCGCAGCGCAATCGGGGGGTTCGCATCCGCCGGGGCCCAACGGCCTGACCTTCCCGGTCCGGGGGAACCACTACTACTCCAACACCTGGGGTGCACCGCGCTCTGGAGGCCGACACCACATGGGCACCGACATCATGTCCCCGCGCGGCACGCCGGTCGTGGCGGTCACGAGCGGGACGATCCGCCCGCATTGGAACAGCCTTGGCGGGAAGTCGATAACGCTGACCGGCAACAACGGCTGGGTCTACTACTACGCCCACCTGGACCGCTACGCGGGAGGGGCCCGCCACGTGAAGCAGGGCGAGCTCATCGGCTACGTCGGAAACACCGGCAACGCGTCGGGCGGTGCATGCCACGTCCACTTCCAGATGGGCCCGCACGGCAGATGGGTGAACCCGTACCCCTATCTGCGCGGTATGGAGTAGCCGGACGGTCCACTCAAGCACCCGGTGCGGGAACGTGCCGGTGGCCGTCGTCCTCGCTCTGCTAGGATTTGTCGTGCGTACCAACCGGGTGCGCAAGGAACCACACCGTGTCGGGAGCCGCGTAGAGCGTGGCTGAGAGGCGACCCGCACCTGGTCGCGACCGAGAAGACGACGGTGCCGGTAATGCGGCGCCGCACGACGGATCCGGAGGACGCACGCTCCTCCGCTCTTGCACCACCCCCGCACGGTCGTCGCCGTGTGCCGGACCGAAGTTCCGGCGCGAAGGGAGTGGTAGCGATGACCGGTACGAGAACGAGGGTACTTGTCGAGATGGCCCTGTCGATCGGCCTTGCCTGGGTGCTCGCGCGCTTTGCGGTGTTCCGCATGCCCAACGGCGGGACGATCTCGCTCAACATGCTCCCGCTGTTCGTGTTCGCGCTGAGGCGCGGGCTGAAGCCGGGCTTGGCTGCAGGTGCCCTCTACGGCCTTCTGGACCTCACGGTCGACCCGTACATCTTCAACTGGGCGCAGGTGCTTCTCGACTATCCACTCGCGTACATGATGATCGGCGCCGCCGGCGCCCTCTCCCCGCTGTGGCGTCGCGCCGTGGAGCGGGGGACGATGGGCCGCGCCGTCTGGACCGTGGCCGTGCCGGCGATCGTGCTGGGTTCGGTCCTGCGGTTCGCGATGCACTTCTGGTCGGGCGTCGTCTTCTTCGCGAGCTTCGCGGGTGACCAGCCGGTGTGGCTCTACTCCGCCGTGTACAACCTTTCGTACGTCGGCCCGTCGCTGCTGCTGTGCGCCGCAGCCGCCGTGGCCGTCCTTCCGACCCTTGAGAAGGCGGTGCCCGCGCGATGAACTGGACGCTGGTAGTCGGAGCCGCACCGGTGCCGGGCTGCGAGGCGTTCTACACCTCGTTGCTGGCAGAAGCAGCCACCGTCGTCGCGGCCGACGCGGCCGGTGAGTGGTGCGCGGGTCTCGGCCGTGTGCCGGACGTGGTCGTCGGCGACTTCGACAGCGCCACAGCCGGAGCGGCGCAGCGTCTCGCCGCTCTCGGCGCGCGCGTGGAAACGCACGCGCGCGAGAAGGACGAGACCGATCTGGAGTTGGCGATCGACGCCGCGCGGGCGAACGGCGACGCGCCCATCGTGGTGACGTGTGCGTTCTCGGCGCGCTTGGATCACACACTGGCCGCCTTCGGGGCACTTACGCGCGCGGGTGCGGGAGCGCGAGCGGTGGAGCCCGGCTGGCGGGCCTGGACGTGCGCTGCGGGCGCACCGCTGGACATCGAGTCGCCGGCCGGGGCGACCCTGAGCGTACTTGCGGTCGGCGACGCCTGCGGCGTGCGCGTCACGGGCACCGAATGGATCTTGGAAGACGCCTCCCTTCAGGCCCTG
This sequence comes from Coriobacteriia bacterium, assembly GCA_023252055.1. Taxonomy (GTDB): domain Bacteria; phylum Actinomycetota; class Coriobacteriia; order Anaerosomatales; family PALSA-660; genus PALSA-660. The sequence continues at coordinate 27,980 of JAHEXP010000010.1, read as the reverse complement.
TCCGGTTGGGGCGTGAGCAACCGCGCCCTTGGAGGCCCGGTGAGCGTGAGCTGCAGGGCAGGGACGCTCGTCGTTCTCCTGCTGGAAGACATGGATGCGGGTCTATACTGAAGCGTCTGGGGTGATCTCGCGTGTCATCGAGAGGGGAGCACGCGTGCGGTTCTTGACGGTACTTCTGCTGGTGATCGCTGCGGCTGCGCTCGGGGGTACGGCGCTTCGCGACGGATCTCTCGTGCTCGCTATAGCAGCGGGCGCCTGCGCGCTCCTTGCGATCGTCGTGCTCTCCCGCGGAGGCGCCAAACGCCGCGCCAAGGAGGCCGCATCCGCATCTCTCGCCTCATCGGTCGCTTCGCCGTCCATCGCCGCTGAGTCTCCGGCGGCGCCCCCCGTGTCGACATCGATGGCCGAGTCCGCGCCTGCCGCTCCCGAGGTCATCGTGGGATCCGTCGTCGTCGATGAGGCGATGAAGGAGGATGTGCCCGGGGATCCTGCGGAGGGCCAGCCGTCCCAGGTGACGGCCATGGAGCCGACGCCGGATATGGCTGAGGTCGGGCCCGAGTCCGTTCCCATGATGGCCGCCGGGGCGGTTGGGCCCGAGACCGCTGCCGATGAGTCAGACGTGTCCGGCATCCCCTCGGTGCGTACTCCGTTCTCCGTCCAGCCGGCCGTCGTACTCATGTCCTTCTACGACGCGATCGCCGAGCGGTTCGACACGCTCTCCGCGCACCTGTGGCTCGAGGACACCCCCACCGCCACGCTGCGGCTGGTCGCGGCCTTCGGCCCGCGCGTGCCCGGCAGTGATCCCGTTCCGCTCACAGATCCGATCCTCGGCTCCAGCGCTACAACGCGCACCGCCGTTTTCCGGCCGCTGGACGATGTGGACTCGCTCGAATCCCTCGAGGGCGCGTGGCGCTATGCGGTCCCCGTCGGGACACCCGAGGTCCGCGGGATCGCAGCCGTCGACGTCGTGGTCGCCGATCCCGCGCCCGCAGCGGTCGTTCTCAACGAGGTGTCGGCCGTCTTGCGCGGGTCGCTCACCGCGGCACTTGCCGTACACGTTGCGCGCTCCGAGATGGACACCGCCGTCCTGCTCCTCCAGGCGGCGCAGCAGCTCACGTCGGGCATCGCAGGCGAGGAGGTGCTGTCCGCGGCTCTCGAGAGCGCCATGCTGGTCGCGGGCGCTTCCACCGGCTCCGTCATGGTGCCTGACGGCGTCGACGGACCGCTTCGAATCGTCGCGTCACACGGCCTCTCCGCGGACGTCATCGCGACCACCTCCGTCGACGGCGGAGAGGGGATCGCAGGTACCGTCTACGTCTCATCGTCCCCGCTGCTGATCGAGGATCTGCCCGGGCGCTCCGGGCTCCGGCGCCATGGCGTGTTGTCCTCGGTCAGCGTGCCCATCGCCGACGACAAGGGCTCTTTCGGTGTGATCAACGTCGGCGCACGCGCGTTCCCCGCGCGGCTCACCGATGCGTATGTGCGCGCCCTCGCGATCCTCGGAACGCAGACGGCGGTGGCGATGCGTAACGCGACTGCGGCGGAGCAGTCCTGGGACCTCTACCTCGAGAACCTTCAGGCCCTGGCGACCGCGCTCGAGTCCGACGACCCGTACCGTCGTGGGGCCTCCCGGCGCACCGCCGTCCTTTCGGCCGCTCTTGCCGAGGAGATGGGGCTCGAGGCCGAGGACGTCGTCTCGCTCCGCATCGCTGCGATCCTCCACGATGTGGGGATGGGGCTCGCGACGGGGTCTGTGGGCGCCATCGACCGTCCGCTGTCCACCGTCGATCGCGGGCTCGTGCGCGCGCATCCGAAGGTCGCTTCCGACGTCCTCCAGCGGGTGCCCTCGCTGGAGCGCCTCGCGCCTATGGTCCGGCATCACCACGAGCGTTTCGACGGTGACGGCTACGACACCGGACTATCGGGCGCCTCGATACCGATGGGATCGCGCATCCTCGCGGTCACGGACGCGTTCGTCGCGATGACCTCCCCGCGGCCGTACCGCGATGCCCTGACCCTCGGCGAGGCACTCGAAGAGCTCGACCGCGGCGCCGGGGGACAGTTCGACCCGAGCGTGGTCGAGGCGTTCTCGGAGCTCTTGGCCCGCGACCCCGAGCTGGCCCTGCTCGACTGACGGACCGGACGTGTTACCGGAATCCGGACATGCGAACGGCCCGGTGGGGAACTCCACCGGGCCGTCTTCAGTGCGAACGTGAGTGCGAGTGCCTGTTAGCCGCGAACGATCTTGCCGGCCTTCATGCACTTGGTGCAGACGTTGATCTGCTTGCGGGTGCCCTCGACCACCGCGTACACGCGCTGGATGTTCGGGCGGATGATGCGATTGGTGACGCGGTGCGAGTGGCTGACGTTACGACCGGCGGCCGGCGCCTTTCCGCACACGCTGCAGACCTTCGACATCCGTATCTCTCCTTCTTAAGTCCCGGCGGCGCACTTCATCCACCGCGCTGGGGTGTCTTGATCAAGGGGCGAAGCGGAGGTGATGCTAGCACAGCGACACGGTCCGTCACAACAGCACAACCGGCATCGGCGCGTGATGCGAGTCGCGACCGGGGCGGCTATACTGCCATACGCGTATGTGAGACGGTGGGATGGGCCGGGTTCGCCGGGCCTTAAGAGGCAACCTGTGGAGGATGAGATGGCGTACACGCAGGACACGCTGATCAGAGATGTTCTCACCTCCCACGCGGAAGCGGCCTCTGTGTTCGAGAGTCACGGGCTGGCATGCGCCGTCTGCCTCGGCGCGGACATGGAGTCCCTGTCGTCGGTTGCCACGATGCACGACATCCCGCTCGCGGAGCTACTCGCGGACCTGAACGCACTCAACGATCCCGACAGTGAGGTGGACTGATGAGCACGCCGGTCACCGGCGCGGTCAACATCGGCAATGACGTCCTTGCGGACATCGCCGGTTTCGCTGCCCTCGAGTGCTATGGCATCGTCGCCATGGCCAGCCCCACGCTCCGAGACGGCGTCGCACAGATGTTGTCGCAGGAGAAGTTGCGCAAGGGCGTCCGCGTGACGTCCGACGGCGAGAGCGTCGTGATCGACCTGTACGTCGTCGCCGAGTACGGCACGAATCTCGCGGAGGTCGCGCACACGATGTCCGACCGCGTGAAGTATGTGGTGCAGAGCGGGGCGGAGGTGCGCGTCGACGCCGTCAACGTGCACGTCCAGGGCATCAAGGTCCGCAAGTGACCGAGCCCAGCACGCCGGCACATCCCGGCGCGGTCGAACTCGTCCTCGCAGCCACCGCGGCCCTCAAGGACCGTCGCGAGGAGGTCAACCGCCTCAACGTCTTCCCGGTCCCGGACGGGGACACCGGGACCAACATGTCCCTGACGATGGATGCCGTCGTCACAGAGATGGCGAAACTCGGGGCCGCGCCCTCCGCGGAGAGCATCGCGCACGCAGTCACCCACGGCTCGCTCATGGGTGCACGCGGCAACTCCGGGGTCATCCTCAGTCAGATACTGCGCGGCCTGTGCGAGCCGCTCACGGAAGTCGACCGCGTGGACGCTCTTGTGGTCGCCGAGTGTCTCGATCGTGCCGTCACGGTGGCGTTCCAGGCGGTCCGCCGTCCGGTGGAAGGGACGATGCTCACCGTTCTGCGGGACATGGCGGAGGCCGCTCGCCCGGCCGCGGAGGCAGGCGCCGACATCGGCGCCCTGCTCGAGACAGTCGTCGATGCCGCGTACGAATCCGTGAAGCGGACACCCGACCTGTTGCCGGTCCTCAAGGAGGCCGGCGTCGTGGACGCCGGCGGCTACGGGCTCGCCATTCTCGCCGAGGGCTTCACCGCCGGCCTCGCCGGACATGGACTGCGCGAGTTCGACGTCACCGTGGCCAAGGCGCCGATCTTGTCCGTGTCCCCGGAGGACGACTGGGACGACACCGAGTACCTCTACTGCACGGAGTTCCTGCTCCATGGAGAGGGACTCGACCGTGTGGAGATCGAGGACTACCTCGTGACGATCGGTGGCTCGCAGCTGGTGGTCGGCTCGCCCGACCAGCTGAAGATCCACGTCCACACCGATCATCCGGACCAAGCCCTGGCCTATTCGCTGCAACGCGGCGAGGTGGCCGAGGTCCACATCCACAATATGAAGATGCAGACCGCGCAGCGCGCGGAAGCGATCCGGCAGGAGGCCGCCGACCACAAGGAGATCGGCTTCGTTGCCGTCGCCGCGGGCTCCGGTCTCGCGGATATCCTGCGCAGCCTCGGCGTCGACGAAGTGGTCTCGGGTGGGCAGACGATGAACCCGTCGACCGCGGAGCTGCTCGAGGCGATCGAACGAGTGCCGGCCAGATCCGTCATCGTCCTTCCGGACAACCGCAACATCATCCTCGCCGCCAACCAAACCGTCGGGATCGCTGGCAAGCCCGTTGGCGTGGTCCCCACGTCATCTGTGCCTGAGGCATTCGCGGCGCTGCTGGTGGCGGACCCGACCGCATCCCTGGAGGTCAACATCTCCGAGATGACGGCGGCTGCCGAGGCGGTCATAACCGGCGAGGTGACCACCGCCATCAAGGACTCCAAGGGCAAGGCGGGCGCGATCAAGGCCGGACAGCTCATCGGTATCGTGGACCACGAGATCGAGGTCATCGGTGACGGGATCGCCGACGTGGCGGCCCGCCTGCTCGACGTCATCGCCCCCGGCATGGAGACACTCACGCTCCTTGCCGGCGCCGACCTCGACGACGACGCGCTCGACGACATCGCAGAGGCGCTCCAGTCCGCGCATCCGGAACTCGAGATCGAGACCCACCGAGGTGAACAGCCGCTCTATCCGCTCATCATGGCCGTCGAATAGGGGAGGTCTTTCGGAAATGCCGAGAATCGCGATCGTGACCGACAGCACGTGTGACCTGGGTCCGGCCGCTCTTGCGGCCCGCAACGTCACCATGGTGCCCCTCAAGGTGCACTTCGGCGACGAGACCGTCCGTGACTGGATCGACCTCACGCCTGAAGAGTTCTACCCGCGCCTTCGCAGTGCGGTCCAGATGCCGACCACCTCGCAGCCGACCCCCGGGGAGTTCGCCGAGGTGTACCAGCGCCTGGCCGACGAAGGCGCCGAGGGGATCGTCTCGATCCACCTGTCCGCCAAGCTCTCCGGGACGTACGAGTCCGCGATCATGGCCGCGAGCACCGCACCGGTTCCGGTCCGCGTGGTGGACTCCACCTTCGTCTCGGGCGCCATCGCCTTCGCGATCGACGCAGCGTGCGCCGTCCGCGATGCTGACGGCTACCTCGACGCTGTTGAGAAGGCGGCGGTCGAGACCGCTGCGAAGACCGAGCTGTTCTTCGTGCTCGACACGCTCGATTACCTCGTGAAGGGCGGCCGCGCCGGCCGCACCCAGGGCATGGCGGCGTCCGTTCTCAACATCAAGCCGGTCCTCCAGGTCACAGGGGGCCTCATCGAGCCGTTCAAGAAGTCCAAGGGCACCAACAAGGCGATCCGCGAGATGGCGGAGCATGTGGCCGAGCGCTCCCGTAAGCTCGGCCCGCTCAAGATCATCGTCATCGACGCCGTGGCGAAGAACCTCGCGGACGAGCTGGGCAACGCGATCCGCTCCGCTGGCACCGATATCGCGGAACTCACGTTCGCCGACATCGGTTCGGTCATCGGCACGCACGTCGGCCCGCGTGCACTCGGCGTGGGCTACGCGCCCGCGAAGTGACCCAAGCGGTGGGCCAGGACGCATCCGACAGGAGCGGGCGGCTCGCGGCACACGCTGATCCGGTCACCGCGGTCCGGTTCGTCGACGGACCGCGCGCGACCGCTTTGGAGCGCCTCGGCATCCGGACAGTCGGGGACTTGGTCCGCCACTATCCGAACCGTTGGCTCGACCTGCGTACCACCGCCCCGCTCGCACGGCTCCCGCTCGGCATGGAGGCCACCGCGGTGGGAACGGTGCACGAGGTGCTGGTCAAGCGCCCGAAGCCCCGCCTGAGCATCACGGAGGTCGCCATCACCGACGCGACCGGCGTCCTCGTGGGCGTCTGGTTCAACCAGCCCTACCTGCAGCAGCGCTTCCGGGTGGGGGACCGCGTCGCGTTCGCCGGCGTGGTGAACATGGAGTTCGGGCTGCGGCAGATGCGCACCCCCTTCGTGGAGCGTCTCGGATCGGCCGACGAGGCGTCGTGGCTCGGTCGCATCCTCCCGGTCCATCCCGCAACCGAAGGTCTGTCGTCGAACTGGATGCGTCGGCTGGTGGCCGAGGCGCTGCAGGAGTACGGCGACGTGCCGGACCCCTTGCCCGCGGCGGTCCGGGTGCGCCACGGGCTCGTCTCACGCGCCACCGCGCTCGCCGACATCCAGTTCCCGGCCGATCTTGAGGCGCGTGACGCCGCGCGGCGGAGGCTCGCCTACGACGAGCTCCTCATGGTCCAACTCGGGATGGCGACCCGACGACACGCACTCGTCGTGGAGCGCAAGGGGCACGCGCACGTTTCCAGCGGCCCCGCACAGGAATCGGTCGGCCGCGCCCTGCCGTTCACTCTCACGGCCGACCAGACCCGGGCGGTAGCCGAGATCTCGGCTGACATGTCCTCGCCGCGTCCGATGAACCGCATGCTGCTCGGCGACGTCGGTACGGGCAAGACCGCGGTGGCCGCTCTCGCTTTGGCCGCTGCAGCAGATTCGGGGACGCAGGCAGCCATGATGGCGCCCACCGAAGTGCTTGCGCGCCAGTACTCCCGAGCGGTCGGCCCCCTGCTGGACGCGGCCGGCATCCGCTGGCGATTGCTCACAGGCTCCACGCCCGCCCCTGAGAAGCGCGAGATCCTGGCGCAGTTGGAGTCGGGCGAGGCGACGGTGGCGTTCGGCACGCATGCCCTGCTCACCGACAAGGTCGTCTTCGCGCACCTCACGTTGGCGATCGTCGACGAGCAGCACCGGTTCGGCGTGAATCAGCGTCTCGGGTTCAGGGGCAAAGGGGAGGCCGTGGACATGCTCGTCATGACCGCCACGCCGATCCCACGCTCGCTCGCACTCACGCTCTACGGCGACCTCGACGCGAGCTACCTGCGCGAGCATCCGTACGCAGGAACGCGGCAGGACGTTCTCACCCGCATCGTCCCGCGTTCCGGCCGCGAGGAGGCCTACGACGTCATTCGCACCGCCGTCGCGGCCGGTCACCAGGCCTACGTGGTCTGCGCCATCGTCGACGAGAGCGACACGACCGAGGCGACCGCAGCGGTCCGTGAAGCGGAGCGTCTGCGCACCAAGGTCTTCAAGGGGCTGCAGGTCGGCCTACTGACCGGCCAGATGCGTCCGGCGGAAAAGACCGCGTCGATGGAGCAGTTCGTCGCCGGCACCACCGACGTCCTCGTCGCGACCACGGTGATCGAGGTCGGCGTCGACGTCCCGAACGCCACGGTGATGATCGTGGAGAACGCCGAGAGGTTCGGCCTCGCGCAGCTCCACCAACTGCGGGGACGGGTGGGAAGAGGCGGGCAAGGCGGCGAGGTGCTACTGTTCGCGGACGCGAAGACCGCGGAGGCCCGTGCGCGCATGGACGCGTTCGTATCCACCAATGACGGTTTCGAGCTGGCGGAGCGCGACATGCTGCTGCGTGGCGAGGGACAGCTGCTCGGCGAGCGTCAGCATGGGCTGCCCGAGCTGAGGATCGCGTCGATAGCACGCGATGGCGACCTGCTCGACGCCGCTCGAGCCGACGCGCAGGGCATCATAGAGTCGGATCCGCACCTCATCGCGGCGGCGCATGTGCCGTTGCTCGACGAGATGCGGCGTTCGTACGGACGAGACTGGGAGTGGGTGCGTTCAGGATGAGGATCGTCGGCGGGACCATGAAGGGCCGCAAGCTCGTCGCCCCGAAGGGTGAGGGCACTCGCCCCACGAGCGACCGGGTGCGCGAGGCGCTGATGTCGTCGCTCACCGAGCGCCTTGGCACGGGCCTCGGCGGCGCCGTGGTGCTCGACATGTTCGCGGGGTCGGGCGCGCTCGCACTGGAGGCGCTCTCGCGCGGTGCATCGCGGGCCGTGCTCATCGAGCGCGACCGGGGAGCGCAGTTGGCAATCGCCGCCAACGTGGATTCCCTCGGCGTCCGCGACCGCGTCCAGGTGATCGGCGGCGACGCCATGCACGCGGGGCTCAAGCGCGCCGAGTCGATGGGGCCGTTCGCTTTGCTGTTCTGCGACCCCCCATATAGACTTGACCAGGCCGCTGTCGGCCGGGCGCTCGAGTCGCTCGGCCGTTCGGGTGCCATCGCCGACGGGGCCCCGGTCGCGTGGGAGCACGGCGCCGGCGGGGCGGTTCCCGAGCCCGCGGGCTTCGCACAGGAACGCACGTACCGTTACGGCGACACCGCCATCACGCTGCTCAGGTTCTACGGAGAGGACACCTCCCGGTGAAACGCGCGGTCTGCCCGGGCACGTTCGACCCGATGACCAACGGGCACCTCGACATCATCGAGCGCGCATCTGCGGTGTTCGATGAGATCGTGGTTGCCGTCGCCCTCTCTCCCGAGAAGGGCGGAGGGCCGCTGTTCACCATCGACGAGCGTGTGGAGATGGTCGCGAAAGCGACAGAACATCTCCCCAACGTGAGCGTGCGCCCATTCGATTCGCTTCTGGTAGACTTGGCGCGGCAGGTCGGCGCTACGATCATCGTCAAAGGACTGCGCGCGGTCACGGACTTCGAGCGCGAGTTCCAGATGGCCCAGCTGAACTACCGGATCGACGATGAGATCGAGACGATGTTCATCGTCGCGATCCCCGAGTACATGTACCTCAGCTCTTCCGCTGTCAAAGAGATAGCCGGCCACGGGGGCGTAGTCGAAGGCCTCGTTCCGGCGAACGTGAACGAACGGCTGGTCGGACGTCTCCGCAAGGGGCGGTAAAGGGAGGACCTTTCCGATGGACATTCTGGCCCTGGTCGACCGCATCGAAGAGTCCATGGACTCGGGCCGTTCCGTGCCGCTCATGCGCGGGCGGCTCGTGGACATCGAGAAGGTCTACGAGATCATCGACGAGATCCGCGGGAACTTCCCCGACGAACTCAAGCAGGCGCGCTGGATCGTCAAGGAGCGCCAGGAGATGCTCGAGGAGGCCGAGAAGGAAGCGAACCGCATCCTTGAAGAGGCCCGCGACCGCGCCGATGCGATGGCTGCGGATCAGGAGATCGTGCGCCGTGCCGCCGAGCAGGCCGCCGGGATCCTCGATGACGCCCGTCAGCAGGAGCGCGAGATCCGCCTCGGCGCCGAGGACTACGCCGACGAGATGCTCGCCAACCTCGAGGTCAACCTCGGCAAGCTGCTGACCGCCGTGCAGCGTGGCCGCGACCGCCTCCAGGGCAAGGTCAACCAGCGCCAGTAGGCGCCTGGTCCCGGTCCTCCCATGGCATACAAGGTCGAGATCCGCTCGCTCCTCGAGTCACTTTCCGCGTCCCGCGACCTCAGTGGTTCCATCGACGCGCCCGATGTCGAACTCGGCGAGCAGATCTACCGGTTCGATGGCCCTGTGGCCTTCGACCTCACGCTGACCAACACCGGCGCCGGGGTCGTTGCATCCGGCACCGCGAAGGCACGCGTTCTCACGACGTGCGTACGTTGCCTGTGCGACACCTGCATCCCGCTCGAGGCAGAGGTCGAAGGCTTCTACGTGAGGCCCGGGCACGATGACGAGTTCCCCGAAGAGCAGGAAGTGGAACTCATCTCGGACGACTCGAACATAGACATCGAGCCCGCCGTCATGGCGTCTGTCGTGGTCGAGCTCCCGTTCGCGCCGGTGCACGATCCGGATTGCAAGGGCATCTGCCCGGTGTGCGGCGGGGACCTCAACGCCACGGATTGCGGATGCTCGCAGGAGTCCGCGCCGTCGCCCTTCGACGCGCTCAAGGACCTCCACGTCTCCGACGGGCCTGTTTCGTAGCACAGCGGTCAGGGCGTGTGCTAGAATCCCTCCCCGTGTCCAACAGGTGGCAGAGCGCGCCTGTCGAACTGTGCGAAAGAGACGGCCTGAGCCAAGGTTTCGGGCCGCTGACGATCAGACCTAGACAAGAGTAAGGAACCACCATGCCTGTCCCGAAGAGGAAGACCGGTAAAGCGGTCCGCGACAGCCGTCGAGCGCACGATCACCTCGAGGCGCCGTCGCAGTCGCTGTGCCCGCAGTGCCACCAGGTCAAGCTGCCGCACCGCGTGTGCCCCACCTGCGGCTACTACAAGGGCAAGGAAGTCGTCGAGACCGACTAGGTCACGGCACACTCCACGGTATGATGACGGCACCCGTCGCTGCAGCGACGGGTGCCGTTGCGTTGCGCCGAGAGGGGGAGTGCGGACGGTGAGCCTCGAGTTCCTGCTCGCACCGCGCTCCGTCGCCGTCATCGGCGCGGGACGCGAGCCCGGCGGCGTCGGACGCTCGGTGTTCGACGCGCTCATCGACGGAGGATTTCCCGGCCATGTGTGGCCCGTCAACCCGGCCGCCGACGAGATCGCGGGGCGCCCGGCCTTCCACGATGTCGCCTCCCTCCCCGGAACTCCCGACCTCGCTGTGATCGCGGTCCCCGCTACGAGGGTGCCGGCTGTGATGGAGGAGTGCGGCGCGGCCGGAGTCCTCGGCGTCGTGGTTGTTTCCGCCGGCTTCAAAGAGACCGGTCCGGCCGGCGGCGCTCTGGAGCGTGAGATCGCGTCGATCGCGCGCGCTCACGGCATCCGCATGCTGGGCCCCAACTGTCTCGGCCTCATGGTGCCTTCTCAGCACCTGAACGCCTCGTTCGCGGGAACCATGGTCCCCAGCGGGTCGATAGCGGTCGTCACGCAGTCGGGCGCCCTCGGCACGGCGATACTGGACTGGGCGCGCGGACGCGGCGGGCTCGCGGGGTTCGTCTCGCTCGGCAACCGGGCGGACCTCTCCGAGGCCGACTTCCTTCGGGCGTTCGCAGAGCGGGGCGGCACGAGAGTGATCGCGGGGTACCTGGAGTCGGTGGTGGACGGCGAGGCGTTCCTGCGCACCGCACGCGAGGTCACGCGCACGGTGCCGGTCGTCTTGCTCAAGGCCGGTGTCTCGGAGGCGGGTGCGCGCGCCGTGTCCTCGCACACAGGCAGCCTGGCCGGATCCGATGCGGCGTACGAGGCGGCGTTCGAAGCCGCCGGCGTACTCCGTGCGCGCGACGCGGAGCAGCTGTTCGGGATCTCCGAGGCGTTCGCCGCCCAGCCGCTCCCAGCGGGCCGTGGCGTCGCGATCCTGACCAATGCCGGGGGCCCGGCAGTCATGGCCACCGACGCGTGCGAGCGCCTCGGCGTCTCGCTCGCGGCCTTGGAGCCGACGACGATCGAGGCGCTGCGGGCCGTGCTCCCGCCGGCCGCGGCCCCCTACAACCCGGTGGACATCCTCGGAGACGCTCCGCCGGAGAGGTACGCGCAGGCGCTGCGGATACTTGCCGGCGACCCGGGCGTGCACTCGCTGCTCGTGCTGCTCACCCCTCAGGAGCAGACCTGTCCGGACGAGGCGGCCTCCGCGATCGCGGCCGTGGCTTCCGAATGCGGCCGGACGACCCTCGCCGTGCTCATGGGCGAGGACACGGTCGAGCCCGCTCGGAGGAGTCTTGCGGCGGCGGGCATCCCTGCGTACCGGTATCCGGAGAACGCGGTCGATGCGCTGTCGGCCATGGAGCGCTATGCGGAGCTCCGTGTTCGGCCCGCGACGGTCGCGCCGACGGTCCAGGCGGACCGCGAGACCGTCCGTCGCGTGCTGGATGAGGCCAGGGCCGCCGGTCGTGCGTTCGTTCTGGACGAGCACGCGGCGGAGATCGCCGCCGCCTACGGGATCCCCCAGGCCGCCGGCGCCGTTGCGCGTGACCGAGCCGAGGCCCTGCGCATCGCCGACGATATCGGTTACCCGGTGGCGCTGAAGGTGGCGAGCCCCGACATCCTTCACAAGACCGACATCGGGGGAGTGGCCCTCGGCATCACGGATGCCGCTGCGCTGGGCGTTGCCTGGGACCGCGTGCTCGACAGCGCGCATCGGCGCATGCCTGATGCGGCGATCTGGGGCGCGCTCGTGCAGCGCATGGTTCCGCCGGGCTTCGAGGTCATCATCGGCGTCGAGCGCGACGCGACGTTCGGCCCGCTCATCATGTTCGGTCTCGGCGGCGTCTACGTGGAGGTGCTGCGCGATGTGGCGTTCCGCCTCGCACCGCTCGATACCGCGGAAGCGATGCGGATGATCAGAGGGACACGCGCCTACGGGTTGCTGCGCGGCGCGCGCGGCGCCAAGCCTTCGGACGTCGACGCGATAGCCGATGTCCTCGTGCGCGTGGCCGCTCTCGCGTCGGACTTCCCGGAGATCGTCGAACTCGACATCAACCCGCTCGTCGTGGCGCAGCGCGGGTGCGGCGCCATCGCCGCGGACATACGCATCGGCATCGGAGGCTGATACAGACATGCAGACGATCCTCGTGGCGTCGACGCGTCGCTACAGCGGCAAGACCGGCGTGTGCTCCGCGTTCGTGGACACACTGGCGGCGCGCGGCCTGAACGTCGGGTACTTCAAACCCTACGGTGGCATGCCGCGCGATACCGACGGCGTGGTGAGCGACCGCGACGCCACGTTCATCAACCGCCACCTACAGTCTCCGGCCCCCGAAGACGCCGTATGCCCGGTGGTACGCACCCGCGCTTTCGTCGAGGACCTGCTCGCAGGGCACGCAGTCCCTGGGCGCACCGAGGTGACAGTCGCGTTCGCGCGCGTTTCCGAGGGACGCGATGTGGTGGTCGTGGAGTGTCCGTCCGACCTCGAGCAGGGTGCGGCGGCAGGCCTCTGCACCGCCGATCTGCTCGAACTTCTCGGGGGGCGCGTGGTGCTCATCGAGACCGCCGATGTCCACGAGCCGCCGGACCGTGTCGTCCGGGCGTCGAGCGTTCTCGGCGAGCGCCTTGCCGGCGTGCTCTACAACCGGGTCGCGGACGCCGATCGCTCTCTCGTGCTCGGCCGCTACGTACCCTTCCTCGCGGGCCGCAACATCCGCTGTTTCGGCGCACTCCCGCACGATCCACTCCTGTCCTCCGTCACCGTCCGTGAGATCGCCGACGCCCTCGGAGGCAACGTGCTGTGCGGCGGCGCGGGTATCGACACGCCGGTCGAGTCGTTCATGGTCGGCGCGATGGGCCAGGAAAAGGCCTTGCGGTTCTTCCGGCGCAAGGCGCGCAAGGCCGTGGTCACCGGCGGCGACCGCGCCGACGTTCAGATGGCCGCGCTCGAAACGTCCACGGTAGCGCTCATCCTCACCGGCAACATGGCTCCGAGCCCCGCTGTCGCAGCGCGCGCCGACGAACTCGGAGTCTGCACGCTGGTGGTCGATACCGACACGCTGTCGGCTGTCGAGCAGCTCGACACGCTCTTCGGGCACGTCCGCCTCCATGGCCCGGGCAAGGCTGATAGAATGCGCCGGATGTTCGCGGACAACGTCGCGGTCGACGACCTGCTCGCCGCATGTGACATCCCCATTCCACCCACTCAAGGCTGAGGAGCCCACGTGACCTCATCAACGGTCGTCACTATCGCCGTCGACGCCATGGGCGGAGACCACGCTCCCGATGTCGTTCTCGAGGGCGTCGCCCATGCCGTTGTGGCCGACCCCGCGCTGCGGGTGCTCCTCGTCGGCCCGGAAGAGGTCGTGCGTCCCTTCACCGAGGCGCACGAGCGGGTCGAGGCGGTCATCGCCACCGAGGTGATCGGGATGGAGGAGCACGCCGCGGCTGCGGTCCGCTCCAAGAAGGACTCGTCGATCGTCGTGGGATGCCGCCTCGTCAAAGACGGTGAGGCGCAGGGTTTCTTCTCGCTGGGGAGCACCGGCGCCACCATGACTGCGGCCACTCTCGTCATGGGCCGCATCCCAGGAGTCCTGCGCCCGGCCATCGCCACCGTGATCCCCACGACCGGAGCGCCGTGCGTGCTGCTCGACGTTGGCGCCAACGCCGACTGCAAGCCGGAGCACCTGGTGCAGTTCGCGGTCATGGGCGCGGCGTATGCGCGCACCGCGCTCGGTGTCGAGTCGCCGCGAGTTGCGCTTCTCAACATCGGGGAGGAGGCCTCCAAGGGCTCGATCCTTGCACAGGAGGCGTACGTGCAGATGGCGGCGCGCGTTCCGGGCTTCATCGGTAACATCGAGGGCCGCGAGCTGCCCGCGGGGGGCGCCGACGTCGTCGTCACCGACGGCTTCACCGGGAACGTGGCCCTCAAGCTGATGGAAGGCATGAGCCGCCAGCTCTTGGGCGAATTCAAGCGCGCCCTCACGGCGTCCGTGGCCAGCAAGGTCGCTGCTGCTGTCTTGCGCCCGTCGCTCGACGGCCTGCGCGACAAGCTCGATCCCGACGTCCACGGGGCAGCCCCGCTGCTCGGCGTTCAGGGACTCGCGCTGATCGGTCATGGCTCCTCAGGTGCCCGCGCGGTGACGTCGGCGCTGCGTGTCGGAGCGGTCGCGGTGCGCGGCGGGCTCGTCCAGCGCGTGACCGACTCGCTCGGCTCGATGGGTGCATGAGTCGGCGTCGTCGTGTACCATTCCTCGAACCTGTAAACCCTCCCGATGCGAGAAGTGAACGAATGACGTACGCAGCGATCACGGCGGTCGCCTCGTGGCTTCCCGAGCGCCGCCTCACGAATGCCGACCTGGAGCGTATGGTCGACACCAACGACGAGTGGATCCGTACGCGGACCGGCATCAGCGAGCGCCGGATCGCGGACGAGGGCGACGCGACCTCCGACCTCGCCGCGCGCGCCGGGGCGCTCGCCATCCAGCGCGCGGGGATCGAGCCCGGCGACGTCGACATGCTGATCGTCGCGACCTCCAGCCCCGACATGAGCTTCCCATCCACCGCATGCCTCGCGCAGGCGAAGATGGGCCTCACGTGCCCCGCGTTCGACATCAACGCCGCGTGTACCGGGTTCATCTACGCGATCGAGATGGCTGCCGCCATGATCGAAGCGGGCCGGCTGAAGACCGTCGTGGTCGTTGGCGCCGAAGTGCTCTCACGTTTGGTGGACTTCACCGACCGCACCACGTGCATCCTGTTCGGTGACGGGGCCGGCGCAGTCGTGCTGGCAGCCTCCGAGGAGCCCGGCATCCTTTCGGTGCACCTCGGCGCGGACGGCACCGGCGCGGACCTGCTCACCGTTCCGGCCGGCGGCACGGCCAAGCGCCTGACCCCCGAACTTCTCGCCGCCGGCGAGCAGTACATCCATATGAACGGCAACGAGGTCTACAAGTTCGCCATCCGTGCGATCCCCCGTGTCACGAAGCAGGCGCTGGCGGAGTCCGGTCTCGAACTCAAGGACGTCGACTGGCTGGTGCCGCACCAGGCGAATCAGCGCATCACCGATACCGTGGGGGAGAGCCTCGGCATCCCGCACGAGAACGTCGTGAGCGCGATCGCCAACACCGGCAACACCTCCACCGCTTCCATCCCGCTGGCCCTGGACTCGCTGTACCAGTCCGGCGAACTGCACCGCGGCGACGTACTCGCCTTCGTCGGCTTCGGCGCGGGCCTCACGTACGGCGCAGCGATCGTCCGCTGGACCAAGGAGGACTGAGAACCCTTATGGCGCTCACGACGCGACTGACACGCCTACTCGGCATCGAACACCCGATCATCCAGGGTGGCATGGCGTGGACCGCCACATGGGAGCTCGCTGCCGCGGTCAGCAACGCCGGCGGACTCGGGATCATCGGCGCCGGCCAGATGCCCACGGACCTTCTGCGCGAGCAGATCCGCAGTGCGAAGTCCGCCACGGATCGTCCCTTCGGCGTCAACTTGATGCTGCTCACCCCGCACATCGACGAGCTCGTCCAGATGGTCTTGGACGAAGGGGTCTGCGTGGTCACCACCGGTGCCGGCAACCCCGGCAAGTACATGACGGCGCTGCAGGACAAGGGGATCAAGGTCATCCCGATCGCGCCGTCCACCGCACTCGCACGCCGCTTGGCTCAAGGCGGGGCGGACGCGATCATCGGTGAAGGCATGGAGGCGGGCGGCCACATCGGAGAGCTCACCACCATGGTCCTCGTCCCGCAGCTCGTGGATGCCGTGTCCGTGCCGGTGATCGCTGCAGGCGGCATCGCGGACGGTCGCGGAATGGCCGCCGCGTTCGCCCTCGGCGCCGAGGGCGTTCAGCTCGGCACGCGCTTCATGTGCGCCGACGAATGCACCATCCACCCGGATGTGAAGCAGCGCCTGCTGCGCGCCAAGGACCGCGACACGATGGTCACGGGATACTCCACCGGCCATCCGGTGCGCGCACTCAAGAACAAGCTCGCCAAACAGCTCGACGAACTGGATCGTGCCAACAAGCCCGAGGAGCTCGAGGCGCTCGGGGCCGGCAAGCTGGCCCTGGCGATGCGCATGGGTGACTGTGACATGGGCTCACTCATGGCCGGCCAGTGCGCCGCCATGGTGACCGAGATCCAGCCCGCCGCAGCGATCATCGCCGAGCTGCTCGCCGAGACCGAGTCGGTCCTGAGCGGGCTCCCGGCGCGCGTGGGGTTGTAGCGGGCGATGGGAATCGCTCTCGTCTTCCCGGGGCAAGGGTCGCAGCGTCACGGCATGCTCGACGCATTGCCGGACTCATCCGCGCTCTCACGCCTTCTCGACGCCGCTGAGGCGCTGTCCGACATCGACTTGCGCGCGGTGGCGGCGATGGGCACGCCCGAACAGTTGGCCGACACGCGCGCGGCCCAGCCCCTGCTGTACCTCGCGGACTGGGCGTGGGGGAGCGCGGCCCTGAAGGCCGGCGTTCCGGCCCGGGCGGTGGCGGGCCACAGCCTCGGCGAACTTGCAGCGCTCGCCGTTGCCGGCGTCTTCTCGGTCGAGGCGGGCCTGGAACTCGTCGTGCAGCGTTCGAAGCTGATGGCCGAGTGCGCCGCGGCGACTCCCGGCGCGATGTCGGCAGTCCTCGGTCTGGACAGCGATGCGATCCTGGCGGTCACGGACCCCATCGAGGGGGTCTGGGTCGCAAACGACAACGCTCCCGGTCAGGTCGTCATCTCCGGCACGCTGGAGGGTGTTGCCGAGGCGAGCGAGGCGCTGCAGGCGGCCGGAGCGCGCCGCGTCGTGCCGCTGCAGGTGGCGGGCCCGTTCCACACGCCGCTCATGGCGCCCGCCGCGGATGCCTTCGCCGCGCTGCTCGCCGGCGCGGAATTCGCCGACGCCGCGCTGCCTGTCTATTCCAACACTGCCGCCTGCCCCTCGACCGATGGGTCGGTGCTGCGCGAACGTCTCGTTGCGCAGATCGTGTCGCCGGTTCGGTGGACCCCGACTATGACCGCCCTACTTTCACATGGCTGCGACACACTCTTGGAGTGCGGGCCCGGTTCCGTCCTCACCGGGCTGACCAAACGCGTCGAGGGCCTTTCGGCCTTCGCGGCCGAACAGGACGGCATCTCCGCCGTCCTCGCAGAAGGGAGCGTCTGACATGGCGCGCTTCGATGAGAAGGTGGCGCTCGTCACGGGCGCGTCACGCGGCATCGGAGCGGCGATCGCGCTGCGCCTTGCCTCCGAGGGTGCAGCGGTCGTGGTGAACTACGCGGGATCGCGAGATGCGGCCGTGTCCGTGGTCGATGCCATCGTAGCCGGCGGAGGGCGGGCCATCGCCGTGCAGGCCGACGTCACGGACCCCGCTGCTTGCACCGGCCTCGTCCAGTCCACGATCGATGCGTACGGCACGCTCGACATACTCGTGAACAACGCAGGGATCACCCGCGACGGCCTGCTCGTCCGCATGTCCGACGAGGACTGGGACGCGGTCCTCACCACCAACCTCACCGGCGTCTTCTCGATGACAAGGGCTGCGGCCAAGGTGATGATGAAGGCGCGCACGGGATCGATCGTGAACATCTCGTCGGTCGTGGGCATCGCTGGAAATGCCGGGCAGGCCAACTACGCCGCCGCCAAGGCGGGCGTCATCGGCCTCACCCGCAGCGTCGCGCGCGAGCTGGCCTCACGCAACGTGCGCTGCAACGCCGTCGCCCCCGGGTTCATCGAAACCGACATGACGGCCAAGTTGACCGACGCCCAGCGCGAAGCGATCGCGTCCGGCGTAGCGCTCGGAAGGTTCGGAAGCGGGGAGGATGTCGCCGCAGCTGTGGCATTCCTCGCGAGTGATGAGGGATCGTACGTCACCGGCCAAGTTCTGGCCGTCGACGGAGGCATGACGTTCGCCTAGACTGCATGACGGCAGCCGGGCGGCAAGGGCCCGGCGCGAGACGGAAGGACTACGAAGCAACCATGGACCGTGACGAACTGTTCGAGAAGATCAAAGTCGTTATCGTCGACCAGCTGGGTGCCGATGAGGACGATGTTGCCGAAGAGGCCTCGTTCGTCGACGACCTCGGCGCGGACTCGCTCGACATCGTCGAGCTCGTGATGGCCCTCGAAGAGGAGTTCGGCGTCTCGATCCCCGACGAGCAGGCCGAGAAGATCAAGACCGTCGGCGACGCCGTCGACTTCATCGCGGAGAACGCATAGCCGCATGCGCGGTGCGGCGCCCACGCGGCGTCGCACGCATACGGCCCCGGCAGCGAGCGTAAGGACGAACGGTGGATATGCCGTCTCTCACGATCGGCCGCGTAACATCGCGGCTGCCCATAATCCAGGGCGGGATGGCGGTGCGGGTTTCTCTCGCGCCGCTGGCCGGCGCTGTCGCACGTGAGGGCGGGATCGGCATCATCGCCGGTTCCGGCCTCACCCCCGACGAGCTGCGCGCGGAGATCCGTGCCGCGCGCGCCGAGGCGGCGGGCGGGGTGTTGGGCGTGAACATCATGGTGGCGGTCCGCAACTTCGCCGAGCTGGTCAAGGCGGCCATCGACGAGAAGATCGACCTCGTCATCGCTGGCGCCGGCTTCTCGCGCGACGTGTTCGACTGGACGCGCGAGGCCGGCATTCCGATGGTTCCGATCGTCGGCTCGGCCCGCGTCGCGAAGCTGTCCGAGAAGTTCGGCGCGGCGGCTGTGGTCGTCGAAGGCAACGACGCCGGCGGACATCTCGGCACCGACCTTCCGGTGCGGGAACTGTTGCCCTCGATCCTCGAGGCAGTTTCCATCCCCGTGATCGCCGCGGGCAACATCATCAGCGGCTCGGACATCGCGGGAGTGCTCGCCTCGGGGGCCGCCGGCGTCCAGATGGGCACCCGGTTCGCCGCAACCGTTGAGTCATCCGCGTCCGACGCGTTCAAGCAGATGTACCTGGACGCCACCGACGAGGACATCGTGCTCGTCGACAGCCCCGTCGGGCTGCCCGGCCGCTCACTGCGCAGCCCGCTCACCGAGCGGCTCGCCGCCGGCGTCGAACCGCGCATCGAGCGCTGCATCGTGTGTCTGAAGAAGTGTGGCAAGCAGTTCTGCATCATGGACAAGCTGGTCAAGTCGCAACTGGGAGACGTCGAGGACGGCCTCGTCTTCACCGGAGGCGGAGTAGCCCGGGTTCACGACATCCCCACCGTCCGCGAACTCATGGCCCGCCTCGTCGCCGAGTACGGCGCCGCCACCGAGGGAGGGCTCGCATGAGAAGGGTCGCGATCACCGGTGTCGGTGTCGTCAGCCCGGTCGGCATCGGCGTCCCCGCGTTCTGGGACTCGCTCGTGAGCGGCGTTTCCGGCGTGGGACCGATAACGACGTTCGACGTGAGCCAGTACCCGGTCAGGTTCGCCGCGAGCGTGGAGGACTTCGACCCGACCGCCTCTCTCGACACCAAGGAAGCGCGCCGCATGTCGCGGTTCCAGCAGTTCGCGGTCGTCGCAGCCGATGAGGCGATGGCGGACGCGGGGCTGGGTCGCATGGAGGGCGAAGAGGCCGAGCGCTGCGGAGTCATCGTCGGCTCCGGCATCGGCGGCCTCATGCTCATGGAGGAGCAGACCCGCCAACTCATGGAGCGCGGGCCCTCCCGCACGAGCCCGATGCTGGTGGCCGGTATGATCGTGGACCTCGCCGCGGGTCACATCTCGATCCGCTACAACCTCAGGGGCATCAACTTCGCCGTCGTGTCCGCCTGCGCCACGGGCAACCATGCGATCGGCGAGGCGTTCGAGGTCATCAAACGCGGCAGCGCCGACGTGATCGTGGCGGGCGGCTTCGACGCGGGCGTCACACCTCTGGGCCTCGCAGGCTTCTGCGCCGCCCGCGCTCTGTCCACCCGTAACGACGATCCCCAGGGTGCGTCGCGCCCGTTCGACGCCGGCCGCGACGGCTTCGTCATCGGCGAGGGCGGGGGAGCGCTCGTACTCGAGGACTGGGACCACGCGGTCGCTCGCGGCGCCAACATCCGCGCCGAGGTCCTCGGCTACGGTGCCACCGCCGATGCGTACCACATGACCGCTCCGGCCCCGGACGGCAACGGCGCCCGCCGTGCAATGAAGCTGGCCCTCGAGCAGTCAGGCCTTCCGCTGTCCGAGATCGGCTATATCAACGCCCACGGGACGTCCACCGAACTCGGTGACGCTGCCGAGTCCGGCGCGATCCGTGCGGTGTTCGGCGACCAGGCGCCGCCGGTCTCCTCCACCAAGTCGATGACCGGGCACCTTCTCGGCGGCGCCGCTGCGATCGAAGCGATCGCGTGCGTACGCGCTTTGGAGACGGGGACGTTGCCGCCGACGATCAACTACACCGATCCCGATCCCGCCTGCGACCTCGACTACGTCCCGAACGTCGCGCGTCAAGCCGACCCGAAGACCGCTTTGAGCAACTCCTTCGGCTTCGGCGGGCACAACGCGACGATCATCTTCGGCCGGGCCGACAGGTGAACCGCCCGCTCGAGGAGCTGGAGCAGCGCCTCGGTGTGATGTTCTCCGACCGCGAACTGCTGACGCGCGCGATCACGCACCCGTCGTACTCGCTCGAACATGGCGGCGACGACTACGAGCGCCTCGAGTTCCTTGGTGACGCGGTGCTCGCGTGGGTCGTGTCGACCCACCTGTTCGAAGCGTTCCCGGATCTAGCCGAGGGCTCGCTCACGCGCATGAAGGTGGCACTCACCTCCGGACGCACGCTCGCCGAGGTGGCCCGTGAGATGGACCTCGGCCCGTGGATCCGCTTCGGCCGTGGGGCCATGCGCGAGTCCACCCGCGACTCCGTGCTCGAGAACGTCTTCGAGGCGCTCACCGGCGCGGTCTATCTCGAGTCGGGCGCCGACGCCGCTCGCGCGTTCGTGCTGCGCTGGCTCGACGGACGCGTCGATCCCGAGTCGCTCCTCGCCACCGTCGCTGACGCGAAGTCACGTCTGCAGGAGCACACGCAAGGCCTCGGACTGGGCCTTCCGGTCTACGAGATCGTCGACCGCACCGGCCCGGCGCACGAGCCGCTCTTCACAGCGAGCGTCCGCGTGGGTACCGAGGTCCTCGGGTCCGGCGAGGGGAGCTCGAAGCAGGTCGCGCAGCAGGCGGCTGCGGTGGCCGCCTTGAGGGAGCTCGGCGCGCTCTAGGCCGCCGATCTTGCGCCCCCGTCGACCGCCTCCGCGCGCCCGGGCCTGTGGTAGGATTCTTCGGTGCGCCGCGGCCGCCTTTCGCTGCCCGGCGCGCTCTCAAGTAGCCGCCACTTCGTCGCCGGGGACCCGTGTACCTCAAGTCGCTCACCGTCAAAGGGTTCAAATCGTTCGCCGACAGGGTCCATCTGGCCCTCGAACCCGGCGTGACCTCGGTCGTCGGCCCGAACGGCTCCGGCAAGTCCAACATCTCCGACGCGGTGCTGTGGGTGCTCGGCGAGCAGTCGGCCAAGACGCTGCGTGGCAACTCCATGGAAGACGTCATCTTCGCGGGCTCATCAGCGCGCCAGGCGGTCGGTGTCGCCGAGGTCGATCTGGTCCTCGACAACCGTGACGGCACCCTGCCCCTGGAGTTCTCCGAGGTCACCATCACGCGCCGCATGTACCGCAGCGGCGAGAGCGAGTACCTGCTCAACAACTCTCCCTGCCGGCTCATGGACGTGCAGGACCTCTTGCACGACTCGGGCCTTGGCCGCGACACCCATTCGATCATCAGCCAGGGCCGGCTCGACGAGATCCTGAACTCGCGTCCCGAGGAGCGCCGCGCGCTCATCGAGGAGGCCGCCGGCGTCCTCAAGCACAAGAAGCGCAAGGAGCGCGCCCTGCGCAAGCTCTCTGCCATGGAATCCAACCTCGAGCGGGCGCGCGACGTGCTCGGCGAGGTCGAGCGCCAGCTCCGCCCGCTGCAGCGTCAGGCCGACAAGGCCCGCCAGTACGACACCATCCTGGCCTCCCTGCGCGAGGCCGAAGTCGCGCTCGCCGTGGACGACCTCCGCTCGATGCGCACCACGTGGGAGGCGCTCTCGAAAGAGGAGCGCGAGCACGACGCCGACATCGAGCTCGCCCGCTACCGTCTGGCCGAGAAGGAGAAGGCGCTCGGCACCTTCCAGTCTCTGCTCGAAGAGAAGGGCCTGTTCGTCGGGGACCTTTCGGAGCAGCGCCGCCGTCTTGAGAAGGTGCTCGAACGCCTGAGCTCCGGCCTGCTCCTCTTGGAGGAGAAGGGCAAGAACCTCATCGAGCGCCTTTCCGAGCTGCGCGCCAAGGTCCACGGCGCCGAGGGCCGGGGGGTGCGCCGCCGCGAGGAGGTCGAGCGCCTCCAGGAGGAGCGCACCTCTTCAGAGGGCCAGATGAAGGCGCTCTACCAGCGGCTGGGTGAGTTGCGCCGCGAATCCGAGACCGCCCGCAAGGAACGACTCGCTGCGGATGCCGCGCTCTCCGAGACCAGTGCTTCGATCCGGCGCATGCGCAAGGAAGCCGACGACATGCGCCGCGATATGGCGACGCTGGAACAGCAGCTGTCGGCCTTCTCACTCGAGGAGTCCTTGCTCGCCGAACGGCAGGCGGCTCTCACGACGCAGCGTCAGTCGCTGACCTCGGCGCTGGCCGCCCGCCGGACGCGTCTCCAGGACGCTGAGCGGGCCCGCGCACACGTCCAGAAGCAGATCGCCCTCGCGGACTCGGATGTCGACCGCCGTGTCCGCGTCATGGAGTCGCGCCGCAAGGAGGCCTCCGAACTCCAGGATGCCCTCACACGCGTGCGTGCGGAGGCGATCGGCCTCGAGGAGGTCGACCGCGCGTTCGCCACGGCCACCCCGGCCCTGGCCTGGGTGCTCTCCTCCGAGCGCAAAGTCCCCGGCCTCATCGGGCCCGTCACCGACCTCATCAAAGCCGAGCCGGGCATCGAACGTGCTGTCGAGCTCGCCCTGGGCTCCGACCTCTTCTGCGTGCTCGTCTCGGACTCGACCGCCCGGGCGGGCGTGCTCGGGCTGCTCGCGGAGCACGCGGCCGGCGACATCGCTGTGATGGCGCTCGACGCCGCGCGGGCCCATCCAGTCGCGTCATCGGCCGGTCGCCGCCTGTCCGACGCTGTGGAGTGCCGCGACGACCTACGGCCCGCCATCGAGGCGATGCTCGGCGACGTCTACCTCGTCCCCACCATAGAAGAGGCGATCGACGGGGCGCAGCGGTTCGTCGGCGCCCGGTTCGCCACTCCCGAAGGCCATATGGTCTGGCCGTCCGGCAAGGTCTCGCTCGGCCCCGGGCTCGACCAGACAACGTCCGTTCTCGAGCGCAAACGACGCATCAACGAGCTGCATGACGACGAATCGGCTGCATCCTCGCGCCTCGGGGAGGCCGAGGCCGCTCTCGCAGAGGCGGAAGAGGCCGTGCGCGCAGCCCAGCAAGACGCGCTGGAGCTCGGCCAGCAGCTCGCGACCTTCGCAAGCGACCACGGGTCCCAGCGTGAGGAGATCGGCCGCCTCGAGGCATCCTTGACCGATCTCGACGACGAAGCGCACTCGCTCGTTCAGCGCGCCGCCACCATCGCGGAGCGTACGGCCAAGGATCGTCCCGCTCGCGACCAGTCGCTCGCGCGCGCGGAGTCGCTGGAGGCCGAACTCGAGGCGCTCGAGGAGGAGGCGACGCTGCGCCGCGACGCGCGCGACGCCCGCTTCCGCGAGGAGTCGGTCATCTCCGACCGCCTCGGGTCATGTCAGGTCGACATCGCCACGGTCTCGGAGCGCGAGATACATCTCAAGCGTCAGATGTCGGCCGCCATGGCGGACCTCGCCGAGATCGACGAGACGCTGGCGTCCTCCGAACGCACCGAGGCCGCACTCGAACTCCTGCGCGAACGTATCCAACCGGTGCATGACCTCTACGCTTCTCTTCTCGAGCGGGCGGAGGAGTGGGCGGTCAAGCTCCGCGACCGGGCACGCTTCGAGCAGGCGGACTCCGAGTCCCTGCGCGACACCATCCGCAACGCCCAGGACGCCGTGCGCGACGCCCAGACCGCCGTCGACGAGCGGATCGCGCAGCTGAGCGACCTGAGGGTCTCTTCGGCGCAACTGCAGGTCCAGGTCGACTCCGCCGTTCAGCGGATAGTCGATGAGTACGGAGTCCCGATCGAGCGTGCGCTCGAGGCCGAGCCGGTCGACGACCGCGACGCCGTGGCGGAGAAGGCACACAAGCTGCGCAAGCAGCTCGCCCAGATCGGCCCCGTCAACGAGCTGGCGGTCGAAGAACACGCGAACCTCGAGCATCGCCGCACGTACCTCGCCACCCAGATCGACGACCTGGCGAGCAGCCGTGCGGCGTTGACGAAGGTCGTGCGCGCCATCGATCGCAAGATGAAGGACCGCTTCCTCGAGACGTTCGAGCAGGTCAACGGCCACTTCAGCAGCATCTTCGTCCTGTTGTTCCCGGGCGGGCACGCGGAACTGGCCATGACCGAGCCCGACGACCCCGAGACCACCGGCATCGAGGTCATCGCGCAGCCGTCGGGCAAGAAGCTCCAGAAGATGACGCTGATGTCGGGCGGGGAGAAGTCACTCACGGCACTCGCCCTGCTCTTTGCGCTCTACCGCACCCGACCGGTGCCGTTCTACATCCTCGACGAGGTGGAGGCGGCGCTCGACGACTCGAACCTGCGCAGGTTCGTGGCGTTCGTCGACAGCATGCGCACCCACACGCAGTTCATCGTGGTCACGCACCAGCGGCGCACCATGGAGATGGCCGACGTGCTGTACGGCGTCAGCATGCAGTCCGATGGCGTCAGCAAGGTCGTCAGCCAGCGCCTCGACCGTTCCACGGGGCGCGTCGTGGACGTCGAGGGCGCAGCGTGACACCCACCTGGTTCGACCGGCTCTCCGCCGGCCTCACCCGTACCCGCGAGCAGTTGGGAGACCGTCTTGCGGTGCTCGTCGGCCGCGGACCGGATGTGGGCGACGAGTTCTGGGACGGCATCGAGGAAGCGCTGATCGGCGCGGACATGGGCGCCCAGGCTTCAGCTGACGTCGTCGCCAAGCTCAAGGTCGTCTCACGCCGCGAAGACCTCGCCGACGCCGCCGCCGTGGAGTCCGCCTTGGTGGACCTGATCGCGGCTCAGATGCCCGCCGCTTCCGACCCGCTCACGGAGTGTCCCGTCACGATCCTGTTCGTCGGCGTCAACGGGACCGGCAAGACGACCTCCGTCGGTAAGATCGCTGCGGAGGCCGCAGCCAGCGGGCGCCACGTCGTCGTAGGCTCAGCCGACACGTACCGCGCCGCGGCCATCGAGCAGTTGCGCGTCTGGGCGGACCGCGCGGACGTGCCGATCGTGGAGCGCGAACGCGGCGCCGATCCGGCCTCCGTTGTGTTCGACACGCTCGCCAAGGCCCGCGAGCTCGGCAGCGACCTCGTACTCGTGGACACCGCAGGCCGACTGCACACCTCGGCAGACCTCATGCAGGAGCTGATCAAGGTCCAGCGCGTGGCGCGCGCCCAGAGCGTCTTCCCGGTCCGCTCCATCCTCGTGCTGGACGCGACGACCGGCCAGAACGGGCTCGTCCAGGCGCGTGCGTTCCACGAAGCGCTGGAGCTCGACGGCATCGTCCTCACCAAGCTCGACGGGACCGCACGCGGCGGGATCGCTGTTGCGATCTCGTCGTCGCTCGGGCTGCCGATCGTTCGTATCGGCGTCGGTGAGGGCCTCTCGGACCTGCGCCCGTTCGACCCGGAGGAGTTCGCGCGCGCGCTCCTGCTCGGACACTGATGGACGTCCTGCCGTCGGCGCCCGCGGTCGATCCGGAGATCTCGCGAAGGGAACGGACGCGCCTGCGTGAGCAGGTCCTGTCACGCCGCTTGGCGATCTGGCTCGTCGGCCCGCTCGCCACGTTGCTGGCGGTCCTGATCCTCGTATTCTTCGTGCTCTACGACACGTCCACCGTCTCCGGGCCGTCCATGATGCCGACCCTGCGCGATCACGACTACGTCCTGCTCACCAAAGGGCTGCCGGATCCGCACCGCGGTGACATCGTCATCCTCAACGTCGTCAACAAGGGCGTGCCCGAGGAGTGGGTCAAGCGGATCGTCGCTGTCGGTGGTGACCTGGTCGACGTGAACGGGGACATCGTTCTCGTGAACAGCGCCCCGGAGCAGTTCAAACACATCATCCTCACCAACGGTGCGCAAACGCCGATCAAGAAGCTCACTGTGCCCGAGGGCCAGGTCTTCGTGTGCGGGGACAACCGTTCGGTCTCGGAAGACAGCCGCTACGTCGGCACCTTCCCGGTAACGTCGATCAAGGGCCGCGTCGTATTCATCTATGCTCCCATCTGGCGGGTCGGGCCGGTCCCGAGCCCGCCGCGCTAGCCGCACCACCCGAAAGGAACCCACACGTGTTCGAGAACCTGAGCCAGCGCCTCCAGGGCGTCTTCGACCGACTGAGCGGCCGCGGCCGCCTGTCCGAAGCCGACATCGACGCCGCCATGCGGGAGGTG
The DNA here is from genome assembly GCA_023252055.1 of Coriobacteriia bacterium. Lineage (GTDB taxonomy): Bacteria > Actinomycetota > Coriobacteriia > Anaerosomatales > PALSA-660 > PALSA-660. The sequence goes on along the minus strand of JAHEXP010000010.1, from coordinate 1,218 downwards.
CGCATCGCGCTTCTCGAGGCCGATGTGAACTTCACCGTCGTCAAGGACTTCGTCGCGCGAGTCCGCGAGCGCGCGGTGGGCGCCGACGTCATGCGCTCCATGACCCCGGGCCAGACGGTCGTGAAGATCGTGCTCGACGAGCTCACGACGCTCATGGGGGCCAGTGAGAGCAAGCTTGCGTTCTCCGGACGGGTCCCGAACGTCGTCATGCTCGTGGGCCTGCAGGGCTCGGGCAAGACCACCGCTGCCGCCAAGCTTGCAAACCTCCTGCGCAAGCAGGGGAGGCGCCCGCTGCTGGTGGCCGGCGACGTGTACCGCCCGGCCGCGATCGACCAGCTCGAGGCGCTCGGCCGGGAGTTGGACGTGCCCGTGTACCGGGGCGAGGCCGGTACCGATCCCGCTGACATCGCGCGTGCGGGCGTCAAGGCTGCGGTTGCCGAGATGCGCGACACAGTCATCGTGGACACCGCAGGCCGACTGCACATCGACGAGGCGATGATGGACGAGGCCGCGCGCGTGCGGGACGCGGTCCGCCCCGATCAAGTCCTCATGGTGATCGACGCTATGACCGGGCAGGACGCGGTCAACGCAGCCACGGCCTTCGCCGAGCGCGTCGACTTCGACGGCGTCATCGTCACCAAACTCGACGGCGATGCGCGCGGCGGCGCTGCCCTCTCAGTGCGCGCGGTCACCGGCCGCCCCATCAAGTTCGTCGGGACCGGTGAGAAGCTCGACGCGCTCGAGCCGTTCCACCCCGACCGCATGGCCCAGCGTATCCTCGGCATGGGCGACGTCGTCTCGCTCATCGAGAAGGCGCAGGAGACGGTGGCGGCCGAGGAGGCCGCGGAGCTCGAGAAGCGCCTGCGCGCCTCGGACTTCACCCTCGACGACTTCCTCCAGCAGTTGCAGCAGGTGCGCAAGATGGGCTCGCTCAAGGACATCATGGGCATGATCCCGGGCATGGGAGCCGCGCAGCGCGCGCAGCTGGCCGACGCCAAGATCGACGAAAAGGCGCTCGACCACACTCAGGCCATCATCCAGTCGATGTCGGCAGCCGAGCGCCGCAAGCCCGCGCTCATCAACGGCCATCGCCGGGTACGGATCGCCGCGGGATCGGGCACGACCGTCCAGGAGGTCAACAAGCTCCTGGAGCAGTTCACCCAGACCAAGAAGCTCATGAAGCAGATGACGAAAGGCAAGGGCGGCAGGCGCGGTATG
>JAHEXP010000088.1 GCA_023252055.1 Coriobacteriia bacterium | reverse complement strand
ACGGCGCGCTCGCCTCGGCGCCCTGGGACAGACGGGCGCGCAGGCCGGGGTCGGTCAGCACCGAGGAGATAGCCTCGCCGAGGGCTCCCGGAGCGTCGCTGGTGAGGACTCCGTTCACGCCGGACTCGATGCGGTCCTCGAAACCGGGCGCGTCGAGCGCGACGGACGGGCAGGCGCACGACATCGCCTCGACCACGGTGAGCGGCCCGGTCTCCGAGCGCGAGGCGCTCACGCAGACATCCGCGGCGGAGTACCACAGCGACAGCTCATGTGCGTCCAGCGGCCCGAGCATACGGACGTTGTCGGCCAGTCCGCGGCGCTCGATGTCGCGCGCCACGTCCGCCGCGCGCCGTCCCGAGCCTCCGAGGGCGAGCAGGGCGTCCGACCCTGGCGCCAGTGAGCCGGCGAACTCGCGCACCAGGTCCTGGACCCGCTTCTCGTCAGCGATCCGGCCGACGTAGAACGCCACCGGCCGATGCCCGAGATCGAGCGCGGCCCGGGCCTCGTCGCGCGGCATCTTCACTATGCGCTGCGTGTCTGCCGGCGCCTCGAGCATCTCGACGGTGACGGTCGCGCCGATGTGGTCGAGCCAGCGGACGACCCGCGACGACGGCGCGAAGGTGACGTCGCACGAGTCGACGAACCGGCGGACGCTCGCGTTCAGGGCCGGTTTGAAGACCCTGCCGATCCCCCAGTAGTACTCGTCCAAGTAGTCGGTGTAGACGCTATGGCACGTGAAGGCGACCTTCGCACCCACCCGGCGCCCGAGGCGGACGCCCACCGGTCCGAGCAGGATCGGGTGGTGTACGTGGACGATGTCCCACGAGCGGCCGTCGAGACTGTCCGGTAGCCCGCTGAGGATCGGGGCGACCTTGAAGTCCTTGTCCAGACCCACCCACGCGGGAAGCTCGTGGACGCCGGTCACGGCAGGGTCGCCAGGCTCGCGGCGGTCGTGAGCGTACGTGAGCACGTCGACCTCGTGGCCGCGCGCCCTCAGCTCGCGCACGGACAGCGCGACCCACATCGCGACGCCGTTGCGCGCGGGTGCATAGGTATCGGTGACCATGAGGATCCGCACGCGGCCTCTTCCTTCATCGCGCCGGTCGGTCAAGTCTAGCGGGCGCGGGCCGGACGTGCGATAGTCCCGCGCCCTGTGCCCGGCTCACGAAAGGGCCCCGGAGCAGGTGTCCGGGGCCCTTCGAGTTCGAACCATCTGGAACAAGCGACCTAGTACATGCCGCCCATGCCGCCGGCCATCGCGGCCGCCGCGCCGCCGTCGTCCTTGGCGGGGATGTCGGCGATCGTGGTCTCGGTGATGAGGATGAGCGCGGAGATCGATGCAGCGTTCTGCAGCGCGGTGCGCGTGACCTTGACCGGGTCGATGACGCCCATCTTGAAGAGGTCGCCGTACTCGCCGGTGGCGGAGTTCAGGCCCTCGCCCTTCTTCATGCCCTTGACCTTCTCGGCCACGACGGAGCCCTCGAAGCCGGCGTTCGCGGCGATCGTCTTGAGCGGCTCGTCGAGCGCCTTGCGGATGATCGATACGCCGATCATCTCCTCGTCGGAAAGCTTGAGCTTGTCGAGGCAGTGCGAGGCGTTGACCAGTGCGACGCCGCCGCCGGGGACGATGCCCTCTTCGACCGCTGCGCGGGTCGCCTGCAGGGCGTCCTCGATGCGGTGCTTCTTCTCCTTGAGCTCGACTTCCGTCGCCGCGCCGACCTTGATGACCGCGACGCCGCCGGAGAGCTTGGCGAGACGCTCCTGCAGCTTCTCCTTGTCGAAGTCGCTGTCGGACTGCTCGATCTCAGCCTTGAGCTGCGCGATGCGGGCCTTGATGTCCTTCTCGTCGCCGGCGCCGTCGATGATCGTCGTGTTGTCCTTGGTGATCTTGACGGTCTTCGCGCGGCCCAGCATGTCCAGCGTGACGCCGTCCAGCTTCATGCCGAGCTCCTCGGACACGACCTGGCCGCCGGTGACGATCGCGATGTCTTCCAGCATGCGCTTGCGGCGGTCGCCGAAGCCCGGCGCCTTGACGGCGACGGAGCTGAACGTGCCGCGCAGCTTGTTGAGCACGAGCGTCGGGAGCGCTTCGCCCTCGACGTCCTCGGCGATGATGAGCAGCTGACGCCCGGCCTGCATGACCTTCTCGAGCACCGGCAGGATGTCCTGGACCGCGGTGATCTTCTGGTTGGCGATGAGGATGAGCGGGTCGCTCAGCACGGCCTCCATGCGGTCGGGGTCGGTGACCATGTACATGGACACGTAGCCCTTGTCGAACTGCATGCCCTCGACGGTCTCGATGTCGATGCCGAAGGTCTGCGACTCCTCGACGGTGATGACGCCGTCCTTGCCGACGACCTTCATGGCCTCGGCGATCTTGGAGCCGATCGTCTCGTCACCGGCGGAGATGGAGCCGACGTTGGCGATCTCGGTCTGGTCCTCGACCTCGCGGGCGTCCGCCTTGATCTGGTCGACGACAGCGTTGACGGCCTTCTCGATACCGCGCTTGAGCGCGAGCGGGTTGGCGCCGGCCGCGACGTTGCGCAGGCCTTCGCGCACGATGACCTGGGCGAGCAGCGTGGCGGTGGTGGTGCCGTCACCGGCGACGTCGTTCGTCTTGGTGGCGACTTCCTTGACGAGCTGAGCGCCCATGTTCTCGATGGGGTCCTCGAGCTCGACCTCGCGGGCGATCGTCACGCCGTCGTTGGTGATGGTCGGCGCGCCGAACTTCTTCTCGAGCACGACGTAGCGGCCCTTGGGGCCGAGTGTCACTTTGACGGCGTTGGCGAGCTTGTTGACGCCCGCCTCGAGGCCGCGGCGTGCGGCCTCGTCGAACTGGATATCCTTTGCCATGAAGCGAATGCCTCCTTCTTGGAGTCGTGGAGCCGCCCCGCGCGCTGCGGGAGCGGTGTCAGCCTGGGGTGTGACTAGTCGACGACGATCGCGTAGATGTCCCCGGCCTTGAGGATCTTGTACTCGACGTCGTCGATCTTGACGTCGGTGCCGCCGTACTTGCTGTAGATGACGACGTCGCCTTCCTTGACGTCGACCGGCACACGAACGCCCTTCTCGAAGCGGCCCTCGCCCACAGAGATGACGGTGCCCTTCTGCGGCTTCTCCTGCGCCGAGTCCGGGATGATGAAGCCGGACTTGGTCTTCTGCTCGGCCTCGGCCTGCTTGACCACGACGTTGTCGCCCAGTGGCTTGAGTTTCATGCTCTACCCTCCGTCTTGTTGTGTCGCGCTCGTCCTGATGCGATGGACGTCCCGACGGACCCGCGCCGGAAGCGGCGCACGAGGACCCGCGGGACGGACATACCCGTTTGGTACCCGAATCCTTCGACTGCTAGCAGTCGGGACCCGAGACTGCTAACGCCTCCGCGATGATACCGATGGCGGCGGAGGCACGCAAGCACCACGGGCGGACATGTGAGTGGCGCGCGCTCATATCGCCCGCGCGCGGAGGTGGGCCCGACGATCGCGGAGGGCGGCGTGC
>JAHEXP010000052.1 GCA_023252055.1 Coriobacteriia bacterium | reverse complement strand
GATGACAGCGGCCAGGGACCGGGAAACGCCCACTCCGTAGCAGCCCATGAGCAGCGGCTTGTCCACGCCGTCCTCGTCGGAGAACGTCGCGCCCATCGCCACGGAGTAGCGCGTGCCGAGTTGGAAGATCTGGCTGACCTCGATGCCGCGCGCGCCCTTGAGCACACCGCCGCACACAGGGCAGGTGTCGCCCGGTTCGGCGACGACCAGGTCGGCCCACTGCCCGACCTCGAAGTCGCGGCCCGGCTGGGCATCGATGATGTGATAGTCGTTCTCGTTCGCGCCCACGCCCCACGCGAGGTCGCCCTCAAGTGAGCGGTCAGCGACGACCACCGTGCCGGCAGGGGGCGAGATCGGGCCGAGCGAGCCCTTGGGGATCCCGTACCCGGCAAAGTCCGCTTCGTCCAGGAGCGTGGACCCCGGAACCGCCCAGGCGGCCTTGATGGGGTTGAGCTCGCGGTCGCCGGGGACGCAGAAGTAGACGAGGGTGCCGTCCTCGGTCTTGGCCGCCATCGTCTTCACGGTGTCGTGCTCCTGGATACCGAGGAAGCCCGCGAGTTCGGCGATCGTGCGGATCTCCGGAGTGTGCACCCGGCGCATCGGCTTGGGCTCGGTCGCGGCGGGATGGCGCGTGACCACCGTCTGCGCAGCCTCCACGTTGGCGGCGTACCCGCAGTCGCAGTACACGAGCGCAGCCTCTCCAGACTCGGCCAAGGCCATGAACTCGGTCGTGACCTTGCCGCCGATCTGACCCGAGTCGGCCTCCACCGGGCGGTAGGCGAGCCCCAGACGCTCACAGATGCGCGAATACGCACGGCCCATCGCGTCGTAGTGCTCCTGCAGGGACTCCTGTGTGGCGTGGAACGAGTAGGCGTCCTTCATGATGAACTCGCGCCCCCGCAGAAGCCCGAACCGGGGACGGACCTCGTCGCGGAACTTCACCTGCACCTGATACAGGGACAGAGGCAGCTCACGGTATGACCGGACCTCGTGGCGCACGAGCGAGGTGATCAGCTCTTCGTGGGTGGGCCCGAGGCAGAACTCCCGGCCGTGGCGGTCGGTGAGGCGCATCAGTTCGGGGCCGTAGAGGTCCCAGCGGCCGGACTCCTGCCACAGCTCGGCAGGCTGCATCGCGGGCATGAGCATCTCCTGCGAGCCGATCGCGTCCATCTCGTCGCGGACGATCTGCTCGATCTTATGGAGGCTGCGCCATCCCAGCGGCAGGAACGAGTACACACCCGCCGCGGCCTTGCGGATCATGCCCGCACGCAGCAGAACGCGGTGGGAGGCGAGGTCGGCCTCGGCCGGCTCCTCTTTGAGCGTGGGGGCGTAGAGGGTGCTCATGCGAAGTGCGACCGACATGCCGGGCCTGCTTCCGTGGTGCGGGGACGGGTGCGGGCCCGCGTCAGGCGGGCGCCGTAGCGCTCAGGATAGAGCACGAAGGGCCGCGGAGGATACTCTCCGCGGCCCTTCGTGTGTCCCGTGGCGACGCCGGTCGCCGGGGCTGCGATGGACGCCAGCCGTGCGCTCCCTACCCGTCCTTGAGCGCCGGGTGCTTGACGAGGCCCACGAGGCCCGCCGCTACGAGCAGCAGCACGGCGGCGACCCAGAACGCCACCGAGAAGCTGCCGAAGACATCCTTCGCGAAGCCCGAGCCGATCGAGCCGAGCACGCCGCCCGCGCCCCAGGCGGTGAAAACGAGCCCGTAGTTGACCCCTCCGCACTTCGTCCCGAAGAAGTCGTAGGTCATCGCAGGGAACAGCGTCAGGTTCGCGCCATACATCGCTCCGACGAACGCAGCGAGGACGAGCAGCACGGCGTAGCTCTGCACGACGCCCGATGCGAGGAGCGCCATGAACGCGGCCTGCAGGACGAAGACCGCCATCATCGTGCGGCTCCGGCCGAAGCGGTCGGACACGATACCGGTGATGGGGCGGCCCGCGCCGTTGCCGACGGCGAGCGCCATGACGAAGGTGAACGTCGCTCCCGCCTTGGCGACCCAATCCAGGTTCCCGCCCTTGAGCGAGTCGGTGATCCCCGTCATCTGCGTCGCGATGCCCTCGATGCCCTGCGCGTACTTGGCGATGATGCCGACGACCATGAGGCCGGCGCCCGCCGCGAACGCGTACATCAGCCACATGAGGTAGAACTGGGGCGTGCGGACCATTTCCTGCCACGTGTAGTCGCGTGCGTTGGCCTTCACGGCGTTGGAGATGTGCACGACACGGGTGTCAGGCTCCGGCACGTAATCCGCCGGCGGGTTCCGCAGCAGCTGCGCGAAGGCGAGGATCGCCACGAGGAAGCCGATGCCGAGATAGAGGAACGTGTTGTTGAGCCCAGCGGTTGCCAGCAGGTTCCCGGTCAAGGGGGCCGTGTAGACGGACGCGAGGCCGAATCCGGCGACCACCGTTCCCGAGATGAGCCCCTTCTTCGTCGGGGCGAACCACTTGACGGCCGCAGGCGTGGCGGCGGCGTAGGCGAAGCCGATCCCCGCGCCCGTGAGCACGCCGAACCCGATGGCAAGCCACGGAAGAGAGGCGCCGACGCTCGGCAACAGTGCCGCTTTGGCGTTGGCCAGCGTGGCGATCGCATCGGGAGTCCAGCTCGTGGGAGCGGAGGCGCCCTTCGCCAGGGCCGCCGCGGCCGCATCGGCCACGGGCTTCCACTTCGAGAAGTCCGCGACCGCGGCCGGGTCGGCCTTCGGCGCCATGCTGGCGACGATCATGCCGGCTCCGACGAGCAGGCCGCCGATGGTGGCGGCCACCCTCGGTCCGATCTTGTCCTGCAGACGGCCGGCGAAGACCATCGTCAGCCCGAACATGCCGAGTGCGATCGCGTACGGGGTGAGCGCCTCAGCGGCCGTGAAGGCCAGCTTGTTCGTCAGCGCGCTCGTGAACATGCTCCATGTGTACAGCACGCCGAGACACAGGTTGATGCCCAACCCTGCGAGCACGACGACCTTGCCCATCGACTTCGAGCCCTTGGCTCCCGCCACGTTCGTCCACCACCTCTCCCGAACAGGTCCGCTACCGGGCGCATGCCCGCGCGGACTCCGACATGGGAAGAAGTCTGCGGTCGTGGACGCGCCGGCGGAACGATGTGCACGCAGGGGGTGGCGAAGCGGGAGTGAATGGCGGCGCAGTGTCGGTGAGTGGCGATCGGCGCGCGGGCGCGCGCGGGGTCAGGCGCCGAGCGAGAGGCGCGCGATCTCCTCCATGAGGGCGTCGACGATCTCGGCCTCCGCGACCTTGCGGACGACCTGGCCCTTCACGAAGATCATGCCGACCCCGCGGCCGGCAGCAACCCCGATATCCGCATCGCGGCTCTCCCCCGGCCCGTTGACCACGCACCCCATCACAGCGACCTTGAGCGGCGTCCGGATGTCGGCGAGACGACGTCCCACCTCCTCGGCGATCGGGATGAGGTCGACCTCGCAGCGTCCACAGGTGGGGCAGCTCACGAGCTCCGGCGTACGGCGGCGGATGTCGAGGGCGGCCAGGATCCCCCAAGCGACGACGATCTCCTCCACGGGGTCGGCCGTGAGCGAGACGCGGATCGTGTCGCCGATGCCCTCGTTGAGAAGAACGCCCAGGCCGACAGACGACTTCACGGCGCCTGCCAGCAGAGTTCCGGCCTCGGTGACACCCAGGTGCAGCGGGCACTCGAGAGCCTCGGACAGCTTCCGGTAGGCCTCCACGGTCACCGGGACGGAGCTCGCCTTCGCCGACACGACGACGTTGGTGAAGCCCTGTGTGGCGGCATGCTCGGTGAAGGCGACAGCGCTCGCCACCAGCTTGTCGGCGAGCGCCCAGTCGAGGTCGGCATACGCGGCGTCCAGCGAGCCGGCGTTCACGCCGATCCTGATGGGGATGCCGGCCTCCCCTGCCGCCGCGAGCACTGCGTCGAACTTCTCGGCCGAGCCGATGTTGCCCGGATTGATGCGCAACTTGGCGGCGCCGCGGCGAGCGGCCTCGATAGCGAGCCGGTGGTCGAAATGGATGTCGGCCACCACCGGCAGCGGTGAGGCGGCGCAGATGGCCGTGAACGGGTCGAGGGCGTCGGCGTGCGGGATGGCCACCCGCACGATCTCGCAGCCGGCCTCGGCAAGGCGGGCGATCTGGGCGAGTGTCGCGGCCGCGTCGCGGGTGTCGGTGTTCGTCATCGACTGCACGAGCACGGGAGCCCCGCCGCCGATCGGCAGGCCGCCGACGAGCACCGGCACCGTCTGACGGCGCTGATCGCTCACGGTGTCAGTCCCCTCCCCTGGTCGGGATGCGAAGGCGCTCGCGTGGCTCAGCCCTTGATGATGTAGCGCACCACGTCAGCGTACATCAGGTAGAAGATCAGCGAGAACAGCAGTAGCGTGCCCGCCGCCGATACCGCAAGCGACAGCTTCCGCGGCACTCTCCGGCCGAAGATGCGCTCCCCGATCTCGACGGCGATCTTGCCGCCGTCGAGCGGCGGGATCGGCAAGACGTTCATCAGGCCGAGGGACAGGCTCAACAGCGAGACCATCCAAGCGTACGCGAGCGGCCCCTCCTGTACGGCGTTGGCCACCTCGTACGAGATGCCGACGACGCTCCGAGCGTTCTGCAGCGAGGTGGTGAACGTCGCAGGGTTGAAGAAGTTGAAGATGGCCACCACGACCAGCCCCGTCATCGTGAACGACTGCTGGACAGCTCCGAGGAGCGGCATCGGGACGTTGCGCGTCCCAGCTGTGACGCCGAGAAACGTCCCGCCGCCGGTCTTGGCCGTCGGGGCGACCTTCAGCGTGAGCGTCGCGGCGCCGCGTAGGACGATGACGTCCACCGGGACCCCCGCCTTGGCGGTGCGAAGGGCCGCGCGGATGTCTTCCCAGGCGCTGACCTTCGCCCCCGCGAAAGAGGTGACCGTGTCGCCCGGCTGGACGCCGGCGTTGGCGGCCGGACTGCCTGCGGCGACGGCCGCGATCCGTGTGATCGGCGTAGGGATGCCGATGAGGGTGAGAGCGAGGGTCAGGATCACGAGCGCGCTCACGATGTTCACGAGCACCCCCATGGCCAGTATGGTGACGCGCTTCCACGTGGGCTGTCCTCGGTAGACGGTGGTGCGGACGCGGGCGAGGAGCGCAGCATCGTGCTCGCCAGCCGCGCGCACCACCAGCGGAGCCCACTGCATCGAGTCGGGGACCTGCTCGGCCGCGCCGTAGTCCTCGAGCGTCGCCAGCAAGGCGTTCGCGCGCTCCCGGGCGATCCCGAGCGCGCTCGCGAGGTCCGCGGCGTCGAGCCGTCCTCGCGCCGCAAGCATGCCGAGGGCGGGTTCAACCAGCTCGTCTTCGCGCCCCGGCTCCATGCCTGCGATGCGCACGTACCCCCCGAGCGGCAGCATGGTCACGCCGTAGGTGACGCCGCTGCGCCGCGACTTCCAGCGCAGTCCGGGTGCCGGCAGGCCAAGCATGAACTCGTGCACCTTGATGCCGAAGGCGCGAGCCGCAAGGAAGTGGCCGCCCTCGTGCAGGACTATCAGAAGCGAGAAGGTGATGACGCCCCAGAAGATGGCGGCCCCACCGCTCGGCAGGTTGGTGATCGGTGTCATCGTTCGGGCACAACCTCTCGCCGTGTGGGCAGGCGCGCCCGCCCAAGGATCGGGCGGGACATCTTCGTATCGAGCGCAACAAGCAAGGGGGCTGCCACCCGCCCGCGCCGGGGTGAACCGCGGCTACAGGGCCGCGACGAGCTCCTGGGCCCGTGCGCGCGACCGCGCATCGACCTCCTCGAGCTGCTCGAAGGACTCGACGCGCTCGGTCGTATGTTCCGCAACCACGGTGGCCACGATCGCGTCGATGTCCAGGAAGCCCGCCGCGGAGTCGAGGAAGGCCGCGACCGCCACCTCGTTCGCTGCGTTCATCGCAGCGGGCAGCGTGCCACCCACCCTGCCGACCTCGAGGGCCGTGGCAAGGCAGCGGAACGTGCCGGTGTCAGCAGGCTGGAACTCGAGCGAGCCGAGCGCCGTGATGTCCAGCGGATCGCATGGTGCGTCCCAGCGGTCCGGGTGCGACAGCGCATACTGGATCGGGACCCGCATGTCGGCGGCCCCGAGGTGCGCCTTCACGGAACCGTCGGAGAACTCGACCATCGAATGCACCGTGGACTGCGGGTGCACAACGATGGAGATGCGGTCGTAGGGCGCTGCGAACAGGTGGTGCGCCTCGATCGCCTCGAGTCCTTTGTTCATGAGCGTCGCAGAATCGATGGTGATCTTGGGACCCATCGTCCAGCGCGGGTGCGCAAGTGCCTGAGCAACCGTGACGGCCTCCAGTTGGGCGCGAGACCATCCCCGGAAGGGGCCGCCCGACGCGGTCAGCCAGATGCGCGACATCCGGTGCGCCGGCTCGCCCCACAGACACTGGAAGATCGCAGAATGCTCGGAGTCGACCGGTAGGAGCTGTCCAGGCGCCGCGAGCGGCATCAGGAGGTCCCCGCCCACGACGAGTGATTCCTTGTTGGCCAGGGCGAGCCTGCGGCCCGAGCGCAGCGCCGCCTCGGACGCCCGGAGTCCGGCCGCTCCCACCATGGCGTTGACGACCACGTCGACACCGGTGTCGGATGCGAGCTCGACGACCGCATCGGGGCCGCATGCGCAGGCCGCTCCGGACGGCAGGTCGTCCGCTTCCGGGCGGCAAGCGGGATCGGCGAGCGCCAGACGGGTCACGTCGAGGAGCGCGGCCTGTTCGAGTAGCAGCGACACGTTGCGGTGAGCGGCCAAGGCCACGATGCGCACCTTGTCTGGGTGGCGAAGCGCGACGTCGATCGTCTGGCGTCCGATGGAGCCTGTGGAACCCAGGACCGCGATCCTCAGCGGTGCTCCGGTCATCGGGCACCACCGAACAGCAGCATGTAGTAGACGACGACTGAGACGACGATGAGCGAGTCGAAGCGGTCCAGGAACCCTCCGTGGCCGGGCAACAGCCTGCCGGAGTCCTTCACGCCCACCTCGCGCTTGAGGCGCGATTCCGCCAGGTCCCCGAGGACCGCGGCCACGGCGGCCACGAGCCCGGTGACGGCGAACCACCACAGGGGCAGCGGCGGGCGGACGATGTACCAGCCCACGACCCAGGCGGCCACCGTTCCGAGCGTGCCGGCGGCGAACCCCTCCCACGACTTCTTGGGCGAGATGTGGGGGGCCAGCGGGTGCGTCCCGATCGCGGAGCCGACGAGGTACGCGAAGACGTCCATCGCCCAAACGCCCGCGAGGGCGATGAGCACGAGCTCCGCGCCCGAGTCGAGCGTGCGGATGAGAACGAGGTGCGAGAGGGTGAAGCCGGCGTACACCGCGCCGAACACGGTGGTGGAGGTGTCCGCTCCCTTCACCTGCCGGAACGCGATGTTCCACACGAGCGCAGCGAGGATGAGACCGCCCACGACCGCTGTGAGACCGACGGCGCCCAGCTCACTCGACGACGACGCACCGGTGCCGGTCAGGGCGCGCGTGGCGTAGATCGCGGCAGCGAGCGGCATGACCGCCGATGCGACGACACCGAACACCTCGTTCGCGCGATGGTGCTCGGAGCGCATCATCTGATAGAACTCGCTCGCGCACAGGGCGGCCACGAGAGCGATCACAGCGGCCCACACCAGGACGCCGCCGAAGAGGTCGGCGCCGATGAACACGGCTCCGATCGCCAGAGCGGTCAGGGTCCGATACGCGAAGCCGCGCAACGCTCCTTGCTCGCGTACGCGCAGCTTGATCGGTGCTTCCCTCATCGGCCCCCGAACCTCCGCTCTCGTCCCTGGAAATCCACGACGGCTTCCAGGAGGTCGTCCCTGCCGAAGTCCGGCCACAACGTGTCGGTCACCAGGATCTCGCTGTAGGCGATCTGCCACAGCAAGAAGTTGCTGATCCGCTTCTCCCCGCTCGTACGGATGAGCAGATCGGGATCGGGTATCCCCGCGGTGTAGAGGCGTGCGGCCACAGCGGCCTCGTCCACTTGTTCCGCGTCCAGCTTCCCGTCCCGGACGTCGCGCGCGATGGCCGCGGCGGCGTCGGCGATCTCAGTCCGGCCGCCGTAGTTGAGCGCGATGACCAGATCGAGACGGTCGTTGTCCGCGGTATCGGCCATCGCCTTCACGAACGAGGTGCGCACACGGGGCGCCAGCTCCTCCATCCGGCCGATGACACGGACGCGCACGCCCCACTCCTGCAGATCGCTCATCTTCGAGCGAAGCACTTCGACGAAGAGCGCCATGAGTGTGCGTACCTCGTCGCGCGAGCGAGACCAGTTCTCGGTGGAGAACGAATACAGCGTCAGATAGCGCACGCCGATCTCGATCGAGGCCGCGATCGCCTCCTCGATGGCGACGGCGCCGGCACGATGGCCCGCTGCACGCGGAAGGCCCTTGGCCTTGGCCCACCTGCCGTTGCCGTCCATGATCACCGCGACGTGCGCGGGCACACGCGAACCCTCGACACGGGTGAGCAGACCGCGGCCCCGGTCGGAGGTGAAGAACTCTGTCGGCGAGGTCCGGGCCATGAGCGGAGGTCAGACCTCCATGATCTCCTGCTCTTTGTGCTTCAGGTGGTCGTCGATCGTCGCGATGAACATGTCGGTCTTCTTCTGGATGAGTTCCTCGCTGCGGCGTGCATCGTCCTGGCTGATCTCGCCGGCCTTGTCAGCCTTCTTGAACGCGTCGTTGGCGTCGCGGCGCGCATTGCGTACCGCGACGCGCGCCTGCTCTGCGTAGCCGTGGCACAACTTCACGAGTTCGCGACGACGCTCTTCGTTGAGCGCCGGGAACGGCACGCGGATGACGGTGCCGTCGTTGCTCGGGTTGAGTCCGAGGTCGGAGGACAGGATCGCCTTCTCGATCGCCTTGATGATCGACTTGTCGTACGGGGAGATCACCACGAGCTGCGGTTCGGGAGAGCTGACCGCAGCCATCTGCAGCAGCGGCGTCTGCGCTCCGTAGTATTCGATCGAGAGCTTCTCGAAGACCGCGCCCGAGGCACGTCCGGTGCGCACGTTCGAGAACTCGTGCGTCAGTGCGGCGACCGCTTTGTTCATGCGGTCCTCGGCGGTCTGGATGATTGCCTCGGGCATCAGTTGCCTCCTCTTACGATGGTGCCGACGTGCCGGCCCTGCAGCGCGTGCACGATGTTCCCGTCGGTGGTGATGTTGAAGACGATGATCGGGAGGTCGTTGTCCATGGCGAGTGTGACCGCCGTGCTATCCATGACCTTGAGTTCCCGCCGGAGCACGTCCATATACGTCAGTTCGTCGAACTTGACCGCGTCCGGGTTGGTCCGCGGATCCGAGTCGTAGACTCCGTCGACCTTGGTGGCCTTCATGATGCAGTCGGCGCCGATCTCGAGCGCGCGCAAGGCGGCGGTGGTGTCGGTGGTGAAGTACGGGTTACCTGTGCCGGCGGCGAAGATGACGACGCGGCCCTTCTCCATGTGACGGATCGCACGGCGGCGGATGTAGGGCTCGGCCACCGTGCTCATGGGGATCGCCGACATGACGCGGGTGAACACTCCCGCCTTCTCCAGGTGGTCCTGGATGGCCAGGGCGTTCATGACGGTGGCGAGCATGCCGATGTAGTCGGCCTGCGCGCGGTCCATTCCCTTGGCGGATGCGGCGACGCCGCGGAAGATGTTCCCCCCGCCGACGACGATGGCGATCTCGACGCCCGCGTCGCGCGCCGTACGCACCTGCTGCGCAAGGTCGTCGATGATGGCGGGATCGATGCCGTAGCCCGCGTCTCCCATGAGCGCTTCACCAGAGAGTTTGAGCAGCACGCGCTTGAATCGTGGAGCCGGCATCCGGCGTCTCCCCCATCCGTATACGTCAGGTCACCTCTGAAGCGATGCGGCCGGCATGCGGCCGAGCGCCTCCTGCGTATTGTAGAACGGGGCGGCCCTGTGCGGACCGCCCCGTTGTAGCTACCGTTGCGCGGAGGTTACTCCGCGGAGCTTGCCTCACCGAGAACGAACCTGTCGAAGGCCACGATCTGGAGCGGCGCGCCGATCGACTTGGAAGCGGCGGCGACGAGCTTGTCGACCGACGTGTCGGGGTCCTTGACGAAGCCCTGCTCGAGCAGGCAGACCTCCTTGTAGAACTTCTCCAGGCGGCCGACGGCCATCTTCTCCTGGATCGCCTCAGGCTTGCCGGACGCGGCGCCCTGAGCCTTGTAGATGCTGATCTCGTGCTCGACCGTCTCCGCGGGGATCTGCTCGCGGCTCACGCAGATCGGGCTCGCGGCGGCGATGTGCATGGCGACATCCTTGGCCAGCGCCAGAAGCTCGGGGCTGGAGTCGGCTCCACTTATCTCGACCATGACGCCGATGCGGCCGAGGCCATGGATGTAGGCGCCGATGACGCCGTTCTCGATCGCCTCGTAACGCACGAAGCGCGTGACGCCCATGTTCTCGCCAAGCTTGCTGACGAGCTCGCCCAGCGCCTGCTCGACCGTGAGGGACGGGTTGCGCTTCCACTGCTGCTCGTACAGGGCGACCGAACCCTCGCGGATGTTCTCGGGGGCATCGACCGCGCACTGCTCGGCAACGGCGGACGCGAACGTCTGGAACTCGGCGTTGCGTGCGACGAAGTCGGTCTCGCAGTTGACCTCGACCATGGCGCCGACGCGGCCGTTGTCAGAGACCCATGCGGCGACGAGGCCCTCGTTGGTGGCG
>JAHEXP010000003.1 GCA_023252055.1 Coriobacteriia bacterium | reverse complement strand
GTTGTGTGAGTCCGGTGGCCGGGGAGCTGTCCCCGCCGGACTTTCGATTACGGATATCCGGGTACGTGACCCGGCCATGGCTGCGCGAGAAGACCGCGCTGTCAGATCCGCAACGGAAGGTCGATCCTCATGGATGCGCGGGCCGCAGACGGCCTTCGAGCCTTTTCTGCGGCGCACCTGCGGGCTTCTCGCTGCCAAGCCGTCGCTGCGAGACATGCGCATGGGTTCCGGTCACCCGAGCCGTCGGGCGATGTCCACCCCGTGGCGCCGACGGCTCCGACCGGCGAACCCGGCCCCGATCCCGGCACCGCGTGCAGCGTCGCTCCGCCGTGCGACATCTCCGGCTGCGCGAACGATCCGAACATCGCGATGGCCGCCGCCGTCACGACGACGACCGCTACCACCCAGGACCGCTTGTGAGAGACTCCCATCACTCCCCGAGACTACCATTCGCCCTGCTCGCGTGTGACTACCGTCACCTGCGCGACACCTGTGCCCTACACTAGTCGCGGCGAGTCGCCGATACCGAATACGACGGATACCGGACACAGGGATCACCATGAGCATCTCCATCGTCATGTCGCGACATGGCCGAACCGCACGGCTCTTGGCCGCCGTAGTCGCTTGCGCCGTGGCGTTCGCACTCGTCAGTGCCGTCGACGCTCAGGCGATCACGCGCGACCAGGTCCTCTCCCGCGCTCAGCGACGCGTCAACGCGCCGGTCCCCTACAGCCAGTCGAAGTACTACGCCGGCTACCGGACCGATTGCTCGGGGTACGTCTCGAGCGCGTGGGCGACGGGGACATCCTGGGCCACGCGCTCGTTCCATCTGGTCACCCACCCGATCCCGGTCGCCGACCTCAAGCCCGGGGACGCGCTCTTGAAGAAGGGCTACCACATCCGGCTGTTCTACGGCTGGCTGGATGAGGAGCAGACGCAGTACGTCGCCTACGAGTCCGCCTACGGCACCGTCGCCGCCGCGCGCATCCACTCGATCGACGAAGACCTTGCATTCGGATACGTCCCGGTCCGCTATGACCGCATCACCGACAGCCCCGCCCCGCGCAACGTGCTCAACAACGGCGCGTTCAAGACATGGGCTCGCTCATGGGGAGGCCAAGCCGATCAGCCGGTGTGGTGGAGCGTGGAGAACGACGTGTGGTGGGAGGGCCTGGCGAGTAAGCGAACCGACACCTACCGCACGAGCGTGACCTCACTTGAACTGGTCAATCCCGTCTCGGACCCGGAGACCGTCACGACGCTCTCGCAGTCGGTGAGGATCGTGCCCGGAGCCGAGTACCGCACCACCGTGTGGGCCAAGACCGCCTCGGATCCGGCTGTCGTCGAGCTCTCGACAGCGTACCTGGACGAGGCGGGCCTCGCTGTCGCCGAGACGACCTCGACGGGCACCGCGGCCGGACTGGACCCGAGCGTCTTCCGTCCGATCACGATGCTCACCGCCGCACCGCCCCACGCGGTGCGCGCGCGCATCTCCATCCGGCTTGCCGGAGGAGGTTCGATCGACTCCTCGGGCACGACCATGACGGGGACCGCCGTCACCCTGGACGACATCTCCCTTGTCCGCCCGCAGGCCAGCGCGACGATCCTCGCCAGCCGCAGAAGCGCGCGCAACGGCACTCGCGTCACCCTCAGCGGGAAGGCGACTCCCGAGCAGGCGATCGGAGCCCCGGCGACCTTGTGGGTGAAGCGACCCGGTGCGGCCTGGCAGCGACTCGCGACAACGACGGTCTCGGCCTCCAGCGGGGCCGGCGCGTGGAAGCGCACGTACACCTTCAAGCGGAGCATGAGACGCGGCACCTACCGTTTCCGGGTCTCCGTGCCCGCGGTCCCCGGCCACTTGGGCACGACCTCCCCGAGCGTCAGCGTCCGGCTGAGGTAGACTCATCCGAGGGTCCCGGAGGGGCCGAAGGTCGACTGAGGGGGACGGGTGGACGAAGCCTCGCTCGAGCAGCGCTCCCGGCTCAGCCGTGCGCTGAACGACATCGACATCCGCATCCACTCCAACCTCGCACCCGCTGAGATCCTGCAGTCGGCCCTCGAGGGATTCGTCAAGGCGCTCGGCGCCGACGCGGGCGACATCAAGCTCATCGACGGAGACGAGTGGGTCGTCGGCTACCAGACCGGCTTCGGCGAGGACGCGACGGGGCAGCGCCTCACCCGCGATGAGGCTCCGGTGGCGGAGCGCGTGGCCGCTGAGCGCGCGCCGGTGCTCGTCCCCGACTACCTGGAGCAATCCGACATCCCCTACGTGGGATTCCCGCTCACCCACCGCCTCCGTTCGACGATGGCGGTCCCCCTCGTCGTTCGCGGCGAGGTCATGGGCAGCCTCTTCGCCTGGATGAAGGACCAGCCACGCGAATACACCGCCGAAGAGGTGGCCTTCGGGCGCCGCATGGCCGCATCGGTCGCGCTCGCGATGGAGAACGCGCGTCTCTTCGATGCCGAGAAGACCGCTCGGCGGCTCGCTGAACGCACGAGGCAGGCGCTCCGAAACGAACTCGAAGTGACCCGCACCCTCCTGCGCGTCTCCGATGAGCTCGCGAGCACCACCGATCCCGACGAGCTTCTGGAGCGCCTGAGCCGCATCGTCCTGGATGCGACGGGATTGAGCCGGGTCTTCATCAGCCTGGTCGACACGCGAGCGCAGATCCTGCACCCGAAGGTCGCCACCGGGGGGCTCGCGGCCCCTCGCGGAACGGAGATCTCCTTCTGCGAGCTGAGCGAGACCTCCCGCGCGGCGATCGCCGAGAAGCGCGTGCGCGTGCTCGACTACGAACAAGACGGGATACCGGAGCACGATCGGCGGATCGCGGAATCGAACAACTGCCGCGTCACGCTCTTCGTGCCGCTGGTCCACCAGTCCGAGATCATCGGGGTCATCGCGCTCGACGAGCCGGGCGAGCGGCATGACTTCTCGCCGAAGCAGATCAGGGTCGTGGAGAGCATCGCCTCCCAGGCTGCCATCGCACTTCAGAATGCGCGCCAGTTCGAGCGCGAGCACCGTATCGCCGACGCCCTCCAGCAGGCGCTGCTCCTCCCGCCCGAGCGCGTCGAATCGGTCGACGTCGCGTACCTCTACCAGGCGGCGTCGGCGTCCGCACGGGTCGGCGGCGACTTCTACGACGTGTTCCACATCGACGAGGACAGGATCGCGCTGATCGTGGGCGACGTGTCCGGCAAGGGCATCGAGGCCGCCCCGCTCACCGCGCTCCTGCGAGACGGCATCCGCGCCTACCTGCTCGAGGACGGCGATCCCGGCTCGTGCCTCAGCAGGCTGAACTCGCTCGTGCACCGCTTCACGCCCGAAGCGAAGTTCGCCACGGCGTTCATCGGCGTCCTGAACCGCGTGACGGGCGAGCTGAAGTACTGCTGCGCCGCCCATCCACCCGCGATCGTCTCCCGCGGCGAGGTGGCACAGGTCCTGCCGTGCCGCCCGACGGCGCTGATCGGGGCGTTCCCCGTGGTCGAGTTCGGATCCGAGACCAGCATGCTCGAGCCCGGCGACGTCCTCATCGTGGTTACCGACGGCGTGACCGAGGCGCGTCGCGAGAGCGCGCTCCTGGGCGAGGATGGCTTGTGCCGCGCGGTCGAGGATCTCCGC
>JAHEXP010000051.1 GCA_023252055.1 Coriobacteriia bacterium | reverse complement strand
GCGAAGGTACCGGCGGTGCGCTGGCGATGGAACTCATGGACGCGGCGTGCACCGTGATGTCGGGCATGGCCACCTTCGCCGACGCCGGCGTCGCCAACCGCGAGGACTAGGAGCGAGCGTGCGCGAGCCCGCAGAAGATGCGCCGGTCATGGAGCCCAAGGTCCCGGCCCAGCCCGCCGCGGCACCGGCGCCCGTGGTGCCCCCACGCCCGCTGTCCGACTTTGCGGCCGCGGTAGGGTTCCTGACGCTGCTCCCGATCGGGCGCACATGGAAGGACGGCCGCACCCCGCGCTCGGTGGGCTGGTACGCCTGGGTGGGCTGGGTGCTCGCCGCCATCACGGTCGTGCCGCTGTTCTTCGTCCAGGGCTACCTGGGCAAGCCGGACACGTTGCATGCCCTGCTGTACGCGGTGCTCGTGGTGGGTGCGTGGGCGTTGCTCACGCGCTTCCTGCACTGGGACGGGCTCGCGGACACGTTCGACGGCCTGTGGGGCGGGCAGACCCCTGAACGACGTCTGGAGATCATGCGGGACAGTCGCATCGGTTCCTTCGGCGCGGCCGCCATGGGGCTTATCGCCCTCGTACAGGTCGCCGCGGTCACGATACTGATCTCGCGCGGGCTGCTCTGGCCGCTCCTGGTGGCGCCGGTCGTGGCGCGCTTCTCCGCCTCGCTTGCCGCGTGGGAGCTTCCGGCGGCGCGCCGTGAAGGGCTCGGGCTCACCGCAATGGGGCATGCGGGGACGTACGAGCGCCTGGTGGCCGGCGCAGGGGTGTTCCTTCTGATCGGATTGCTGTCCTTCGGCGTGGCGTCCCGGCAGTTCGTTCTCGTCACCGGTGCGGGCCTGATCGCCGGCCTCGTGGTCCCGCGGACGCTGTCGAAACCGGTGGGAGGGATGACGGGCGACCTTTTCGGCGCTACCGTTCTTCTGGTCGAGACGCTCGTCTTCCTGGTTGGAGCGGTGATCCTGTGACCGACACGATGTCGACCGGCGCGCACGTCGAGCCATCGCGCGGTATGCCACGCGAGGTCCTGATCGTGCGACACCCGCAGGTCCAGGCCAACGTCGAGGGCCGGTTCGTGGGGACGGGGGAGTCCCCCTTCACCGAGCTGGGAGAGCGCCAGTGCGCCGCGTTGGCGGACTACATCGCAGCGTGGAAGCCCACGGCGATCCATTCGAGCCCGCGCCGTCGTGCGCTTGCCGTGGCCGAACTGACGGCGAAGGTCTCCGGCGTCGAGGTGCACGTGGACGACGACCTCGCAGAGATCGATTTCGGCGCCGCGGAGGGTCTGACGTACGAAGAGGCGAAGATCGCCGGCGTGGACATCGACTTGCTGGGCGGACCGCCGGAGTCCGCGCCGTTCCGTGACGGCGAGACGTGGCGGGCCTTCGCCGCCCGTATCGACGCCGCGGCCGAACGCATCGAGACGTGCGGGCCGCGCATCGCGGTAGTCGCTCACGGAGGCGTGGTGCGTTCGCTCATCTCGCACTGGCTGGGGCTGCCCGACAAGGCCGCGTGGAGGTTCGCCGTACCCAACGCATCGGTGGCCACGATGACGTTGTGGGATGGCACCGGGACGCTGCGCACTTTCGGCATCGAAGTCCTGTCGGGCGAGGCGGACGTTGTTGAGAACGATTCTCATCTGGCGTAACCGCAGTTCGTGCGACTTGCCATCGCCGCTGGCAGCAGCCACAATCACTTCCACATCGCGACCGACCCCATGCGGGAGGACCGATCGTGGACTGGAACGCCCTCATACGACCTGAGCTCGACGGCATGAAGCCGTACGCGCCCGGTCTGCGTGCGAGCGAGGTCCGCGAACGCACCGGGCGCGACGACGTCAGCAAGCTATCGAGCAACGAGTACCCGCTGGGCCCCGTGCCCATGGCGCTCGAGGCGATGGCCGCAGTGCTACCGCACCTCAACCGCTACCCGGACGGGTCCGCCACCGCGCTGCGCGCTCGCATCGCCGGTCACTGGGGCGTGGACGAGCGCTTCCTCACCGTCACGAACGGCAGCAACGAGCTGCTGCGGCTCATCGCGCAGGCCGTGCTCAGGCCCGGCGACGAGGTCGTCTACGCGTGGCCGTCGTTCGTGGTGTATCCGCTGGTGACGCGCATGTTCGGCGCAACAGCGGTCCCGGTGCCGCTGACGTCCGACGCGCGCCACGACCTTCCTGCGATGGTTGCGGCCTGCAACGAGCGCACAAGGCTGCTCTTCCTGTGCAACCCGAACAACCCCACCGGCACGATCTTCTCGCGCACTGAGTGGGATGCGCTTCTGGCGGCGGTCCCGCCCAACGTCCTCATCGTGCTCGACGAGGCGTACTTCGAGTTCGTGGACGATCCGGAGTACCCGGACGGGTTGACGTACTTCGACGGGGTACGTCCGCTCGTGGTGGCGCGCACGTTCTCCAAGATCTACTCGCTGGCGGGCGTGCGCGTGGGCTACGGCTTCCTGCCGCCCGCGCTGCTGGCCGCCGTCGACGCCATCCGAGAGCCCTTCAACGTCAACACGGTCGCCCAGATCGGCGCCTGCTACTCACTCGACGACCAGCCCGAGATCGCGTCCCGCAAGCATGTGAACCGCGAGCAGAAGACCTACCTCTATTCGTGCTTCGATCGGCTCGGGGTGGCCTACGTGCCATCGCACACCAACTTCATCTGGATCCAGACGAAGAAGCCGGTCGAAGTGTTCGAGGAGCTGCTGCGCGAAGGCGTGATCGCCCGCTCGTTCGGGGACACGCCGGCCCTGCGGCTCGGTGTGGGTACCGAGACAGACACCAAGCGGACCGTCGAGGCGTTCGAGAAGATCGTGGGGCGCCTCGGCTCCCTATAGAGAGAGGCGTCACCGAGATGCTCATCGTCATGCGGGACCACGCGTCCCTTCAAGAGATCGAACACGTCGTCGACCATCTGCACTCCGCCGGCGCCGAGACCCACCTGTCCCAAGGCGAGGTCAAGACCGTCATCGGCGTCATCGGCGAGCGCGAGCTCATCTACACGCTGGACATGGAGGGCTTCGCCGGAGTGGCGGAGGTCATCCGGGTACTCAAGCCGTACAAGCTCGTGGGCCGCGACTTCCAGGCCGAGGACACGGTTGTGCGGGTCGGGTCGGCCGAGTTCGGCGGCGGCGCCTTCGGAGTGATCGCCGGGCCGTGCTCGGTGGAGTCGTCGGAGCAGATGCGTTCGGTGGCCGCGTCCGTGAAGGCGGTCGGGGCGTCGATGCTGCGCGGCGGGGCCTACAAGCCGCGTACGAGCCCCTACGCGTTCCAGGGCATGGGCCTCGACGGGCTCAAGCTGCTGCGCGAAGCGGGCGACGCCGCGGGACTGCCCGTGGTGACCGAGATCCTCGACGTCCGTGACGCCGAGGTCGTGGCCGAGTGGGCCGACGTCTTGCAGGTCGGCGCGCGCAACATGCAGAA
Source organism: Coriobacteriia bacterium (assembly GCA_023252055.1). GTDB lineage: Bacteria > Actinomycetota > Coriobacteriia > Anaerosomatales > PALSA-660 > PALSA-660. Next base: position 7,543 of record JAHEXP010000051.1, on the reverse strand, counting down.
CTTCATGATGCTCGAGGAACTCGGCAAGATGCGGAAGCCGGTGCTGCTCAAGCGCGGGCTGTCCGCCACCATCGAAGAGGTGCTGTCGAGCGCGGAGTACGTGCTCAAGGGCGGCAACCGCGACGTGATCCTCTGCGAACGCGGCATCCGCACGTTCGAGACCTACACCCGCAACACCTTGGACCTGGCCGCCGTCGCCGCCTTCAAGGTGCTCACGCACCTTCCGGTGATCGTGGACCCGTCGCACGCGACCGGGAGGCGCGACCTCATCGCCCCGATGTGCCGAGCAGCGGTGGCCGCCGGAGCCGACGGCCTCATCGTGGAGGTGCATCCGGACCCCGAGCATGCCAAGTGCGACGGCCCCCAGTCGCTGGACGTGCCGATGTTCGCCGCGCTCATGGACGGCATGGACGCGCGCGTGGCGCTCGAAGGGAAGCACCTGTGAGCGACGCTTTCGAGCATGTCATGGTGATCGGCGTGGGGCTCATCGGCGGATCGCTGGCCGCGGCGCTGCGCCGGCTGCCGGACGCGCCGCGCGTGACCGGGACCGATCCTGACGCTGAAGCGCTGCAGCTTGCTCTCGAGTGCGGCGTGCTCGACGAGGCGGTTCCCGTAGGTGACGTCGCAGCGGCGCTGCTGGCGTCGGACCTCGTGGTGTTGGCGACGCCGGCTGCAGCGGCATCCCCGTGGCTTGCGCTGCTCGGGGAGCTCGGTTACGGCGGCGTGGTCACCGATGTCGCCTCCACCAAGGCCGACGTGATGGCGGAGGCCGCCCGGCTGCTGGGGCCGGATGCCACCTTCATCGGCGGACACCCGATGGCGGGCAGCGAGCGCAGCGGCGTGGCCGCGGCCGACCCGGACATCTTCAAAGGCGCGTACTACGTGCTCACCCCCACATCCGATACCGATACCGACGCCTACGGGCGCCTGCACCGGCTCGTCACGCAGATCGGAGCCCGGGCGATCTCGCTCGATGCGCTGGCACACGATGAAGCGGTGGCGGCGATCAGCCACGTGCCCCACGTCGCCGCGTCCGCTCTCACGAACCTGGCGGCGGAGCGGGCCACCGGGGGTTCCGACGTGCTACGGCTGGCTGCGGGGGGCTTCAAGGACATGACGAGGATCGCGGCGGGCTCGCCGGACCTCTGGACCGGCATCTGCCTGGACAACGGCGAGGCGGTGGTGCGCGGTCTCGACGAGCTGGGCGCGCAGTTGGCCGAGTTCGCGACGCTTCTGCGCGCTGGCTCTCGGGAGGGTGTGCGCCAGTGGCTGGCGCGCGCCGCAGACGTGCGGCGGTCGCTGCCGGCGCGCTGGGTGCCCGCCTCCGAGCGTCTGCGCGAACTGACAGTGTCGATGACCGACCGTCCCGGCGCCGTCAGCGCCATCACCCAGGCGGCGGCGCGCGCGGGCTGCAACATCGAGGATATCGGCATCGACCACGTCACCGAGGACACCGCCGTGCTGCACCTCCTGCTGACCGACGAAGGCGACGTGGACGCGCTCGTGGAGGACCTCGCCGGTCACGGCTTCGATGTGACTCTCGAGCCGCTGAACGCCGAAGGGGGAGGCGCGTGAGCACGCGCTTCGTTCCCGTTGAGCGGCCGCTGCTCGGCACCGTGCGCGTGCCGGGAGACAAGTCGATCTCACACCGCGCGGTGCTGTTCGCCGCGATGGCCGAGGGCACGAGCCGCCTGACCGGCGTTCTGGACTCCGCCGACGTGCGTTCCACGATCTCCGCTGTGACCGCTCTCGGGGCGAGGGTCGAGTTCTCCGGTGCAGGACCGGCCGGACTGGGGCTCACCGTCAACGGCTGGGGCGCTGCCGGGCCGCGGACGCCCGCGACAGCCATCGACTGCGGCAACAGCGGCACCACCTGCCGGCTGCTCATGGGCGTTCTTGCCGGCTGGCCGGTCTCCGTCACACTCGACGGCGATGCGTCGCTGCGCCGCCGGCCGATGCGAAGGATCGCCGAGCCCCTGGAACGCATGGGCGCGCACTTTGCCGCCACGGACGGCCGGCTGCCCGTCCGAGTGAGCGGCGGCGGACTCCACGGCGCAGCGTACGCCTCGCCCGTGGCCAGCGCGCAGGTCAAGACGGCGGTCCTTCTCGCGGGGCTCCGCGCCGAGGGCGAGACCTCCGTCACCGAGCCTGCGCTGAGTCGCGACCACTCTGAACTGCTCCTGCCGGCCTTCGGGGTCTCCGTGTGCGTTTCGGAAGACCGGCTGACATCATCGGTGGCCGGACCGGTGTCGCTGACGGCCACGGATGTCGCTGTTCCTGCGGACCCCTCGTCCGCTGCGTTCCTTGCCGGCGCTGCGGCGATGGTGCCCGGCAGCGAGGTCGTGCTCCCCGGGGTCGCCCTGAACCCGACGCGCCTTGGTTTCGTGGAGGTGCTGCGCCGCATGGGGGCGGACTTGTGCGTGGAGGCCACCGGCTCTGTGGGCGGCGAGGCGGTGGGTTCCATCACGGTGCACTACCGCTCGGGCCTCGTGGGGACGACCGTGACAGCCGCTGAGGTCCCGTCGCTCATCGATGAGGTGCCGCTTCTCGCGGTTGTGGCGGTCTGCACGCACGGGACGACACGCTTCGAGGGAGTCGGCGAGCTTCGCGTGAAGGAGTCGGACCGTCTGGCTGCGATCGCGGAAGGGTTGGGTAGGCTCGGCGCCGTTGTCCGTTCGGGCGATGACTGGCTCGAGGTCGACGGGACGGGCCGCCTGCACGGCGCGACACTGGATTCGCTCGGCGACCACCGGCTCGCCATGGCGTGGGCCGTTGCATCGCTCGTCGCCGCGGGACCGGTCACCATCGAGGAATTCGAAGCGGTCTCCGTCAGTTACCCGCGCTTCGCCGCAGACCTCGCCGCGCTCACCCAGTCCACGGGCAAGTGACGACGCGCTGCTGATCGCCGCCCGACCGTGCGCCTCTCTGCTACGCTTCACGGGCACGACGTTCCTGCGTCCGCACGCCTGAGAGGACCTCACGCAACATGATCGTCGCCATCGACGGCCCCGCTGCCTCAGGTAAGTCCACGGTCGCCCGCGCCATCGCCGGGCATCTCGGCATGGCCTATCTCGACACCGGAGCGATGTACCGCGCGCTGGCCGTCGAGGCGTTGTCCCGCGGCGTGGCGCTCGACGATGCCGAGACTCTGTCTCAGATGGCGTGTGAATGCGTGATCCGCTTCAGCCACGCCGACGGGTCCGGCCTTCCCACACACGTGGCGATCGATGGAATGGATGTGACGGCCGCCATACGCACGCCGGTGGCCGACAAGGCTGTGAGCCCGGTCTCTGCCGTTCCCGGAGTTCGCGCGGCGATGGTGGACCAGCAGCGCCGGATCTCGCGCGAGCAGGAGAACACCGTGCTCGAAGGCCGCGACATCGGCACCGTCGTGTTCCCGCACGCCGACCTGAAGATCTTCCTCACTGCGAGCGCTGAGGAGCGGGCGCGCCGCCGCACGCTCGACATGGAGGCCCGCGGCGCGGACATGACCTACGACGAGGTGCTCACCGACCTCAGGCGCCGCGACGAGTACGACTCGAACCGTTCGGCCTCGCCGCTGATGAAGGCCGACGACGCGATCGAGCTCGACACCACGGGCATGACGATCCACGACGTGGTCGCATACGTCGAGGCGCTCGTGGCGGAGCGCCGATGAGGACCCCGAAGCCGCCGCGCAACTTCTGGTTCGCGCACGTGGTGCGTTGGACCGTGGCCAAGGCGCTGCTGCTTCTGTTCCGCGTCCGCGTGCTCGGTCGGGACAACATCCCTGCCGGGGGAGTCGTGCTCGCCGGCAACCACATCTCTTACGCGGACCCCGCGCTGCTGTGGTCCGCCTCGCCCCGTCCCACGCACTTCATGGCGAAGTCCGAGCTGTGGGAGACCGACATCATCGGATGGGGCCTCGACATGTTCTGGGCGTTCCCCGTAGTGCGCGGCCGCTCCGACCGCACCGCGATCGCGAAAGCCACGGACTACCTCAAGGCCGGCGAGCCGGTCGCGATCTTCCCCGAGGGGACGCGCAACCGTGAGGGCGACGCCGAGGCCCAGGGCGGCGCAGCGTTCATCGCGATGCGCGCGGGCGTTCCCGTGGTGCCCGTTGGCATCGCCGGCACCGAGAAGATCAAGCCCAAGGGCTCGAAGGGCATCCATTTCCCCCGGGTCACCATCTCGGTCGGCCCGCCGGTCCGCGCCGCCGACTTCGAGGGTCTCGGGAAGAAGGAAACGGTGGAGGCGATGACCAACGAGGTCATGCGCCGCATCGCGGCCGAGGTCGAGCGCGCCAGGGAGGCTGGAAGCCGATGAAGGTCCAGGTCGCGCGTCACGCAGGCGTCTGCTACGGCGTCGAGCGGGCGCTCAAGCTCGCCGACGAGGCTGCCGCGACCGGGCGCACCGTCCACACGCTCGGCCCGCTCATCCACAACCCGCAGGCCGTGGAGTCGCTCCGGGCGCGGGGGCTCGAGGTCGCCAACCGCTACGAAGAGGCGCCCGAGGGCATCCTCGTCATCCGCACCCACGGCGTGGATCCCGCCATCATCGAAGCCGCCGCCGCAAGCGGACTGGATGTCGTGGACGCCACCTGCCCGTTCGTCTCCAGCGCGCAGGAGGCGGCGCAGCAGCTCAAGGCTGATGGTTACACCGTCGTGATCGTCGGGGAGGCGGATCACCCTGAAGTCGAGGGCATCGTCGCGCACGCGGGCGGGGACGCGCTCGTGGTCGAAGAGGTGTCGGACATCCCTTCGCGGCTCCCTTCGCGCAAGGTCGGCATCGTCGTGCAGACCACTCAGTCGCTCGAGCGCCTCAACCAGGTGGTCACGGCGCTGCTCCCGCGTGTCAGCGAGCTCAAGGTCCACAACACGATCTGTTCGGCGACCGGCCAGCGTCAGCGCAGCGCCGAGGAGCTCGCGCGCTCAGTGGATGTCATGGTCGTGGTGGGCGGACACAACTCCGGCAACACCACCCGCCTCGCCGAGATCTGCCTGACCGCGAACCCGCGCGTCCACCACGTCGAGACCGCGGCGGAACTGGACCCGGCGTGGTTCGCCGGCGCAACCAGCGTCGGCGTCACGGCAGGCGCCTCCACCCCCGACGAACAGATGGCCGGCGTCGTGTCCGCCATCGAGGCGATGGCAGATGACGTATCCCACTGAGGTCGCTCCGGCCGCCGCCGGGGGCTGCATCGCGGTCGTCGAACGCGACGGCGCAGGGGCCCGGGCGGGCCTTGAGCCGGGTGACACAATCGTGGCCGTTTCCGGCCGCCCGTTGCGCGACGTCATCGACTGGATGTGGCTCGCCGACGGCGCGACCGTGGACATCACCGTGGTCGAGGCGGAGGGGACCTCACACGCGGTGACGCTGGAGCGGGACCTCGACGAGGGCTGGGGACTCGACTTCGAGGGTGTCGTCTTCGACGGGATCCGCGAGTGCGACAACGCCTGTGCGTTCTGCTTCGTGAGCCAACTGCCGCCGGGCCTGCGTCCATCGCTCAACGTGCGTGACGACGACTTCAGGCTCTCGTTCCTCGTCGGCAACTTCGTGACGCTCACGAACCTCGACGATGACGATGTCGCCAGGATCCTGGAACAGCGCCTCTCGCCCTTGCACGTCTCAGTGCATAGCGTGGACCCTGACGTGCGGCGCGGTCTCGTGTGCGCCACCGGCGAGGATCGTACGCTCGAGTACATCGACACACTGCTGGCTGGCGGGATCGAGCTGCATACCCAGGTCGTGCTGGTTCCCGGCGTGAACGACGGCCACGAGCTCGAGAAGACGCTCGAATGGCTCGCCGCGCGTCCCGGGATCTCTTCGGTCGGTGTCGTTCCCGTGGGGCTCACGCGCTACGCCCGGGCCGGTAGCTCGGGCTACACCTCCGCCGAGTCCGCCGCCGTGGTCATCGCGCAGCTTCTACCGTGGCAGGTGCGCATGAGGGCCGAGCGCGGCGAGACGTGGGTGCAGGCGGCCGACGAGTTCTACCTCACCGCACGCGCGCCGCTGCCGGCGTGGGACGACTACGACGGCTTCCCGCAGTTCGAGAACGGCATCGGGATGACGCGCGCCTTCCTCGACGAGACGGCGGAGCTGATCGCGAAGTTCGAAGGAACGACGCCGCATGCCTGCGGAGTGGTGCTCGTGACGGGCGAGTTGTTCGCGCCGGTGCTCGAGGCGCTTGCCCGCACGCTTTCCGACGGCGGCTGCTCGGTCAGGGTACTGCCGGTGCGCAACGAGCTCTTCGGCGGGGGAGTGACGGTCACGGGACTTCTCGGCGGAGGCGATATCGAGGCCTCGGTGCGCGCTGACGCGCGCGCCCGCAAGGACCCCGCGCTCCACGAGACCTACCTTCTGCCGGCCAGCGTGCTCAACGACGACGGGGTCACGCTGGACGGCCACGACCTTGTCCGCATCCAGGATGGCTCGGGTTCCGACGTCCGTCTGGTATCATGCGACGCCGCGGGTCTGGTCACCGCGCTGAAAGAACTGTCCACCCCAAGCAGCGGGTGATCCTCATGTCACTTCCGATCGTAGCCGTGGTAGGCCGTCCCAACGTCGGCAAGTCCACACTCGTGAACCGTCTCGTGCAGGGCTCGGACGCCATCGTCCATGCCATGCGCGGGGTGACGCGCGACCGCAGTTATCACAAGACCGACTGGAACGGCCGCGAGTTCACGCTCGTGGACACCGGCGGCATCGAGCTCGCCACCGACGACGCGTTCGGCGAGTCGATCCGGCGCCAGGCGATCATGGCCGCTGAGGAAGCCGACGCCATCATCTTCGTGGTCGACGGGTCATCCGGCATCACCGCCGGTGACGAGGACGTCGCGCGCATCCTGCAGAAGACGTCCCATCCGGTGTTCCTGGTGGTCAACAAGTCGGACACGCCGGGCGATGTCTCGACGTCGTATGAATTCTGGAACCTCGGACTCGGTGAGCCCATCGCCATCTCCGCGCTGCACGGGCACGGGACGGGCGACCTGCTCGACGATCTCGTGAAGTCGTTCCCGGAGCCCGAGGAAGAGATCGCGTCAGAAGAGGTCGGCATCGCGATCATCGGACGGCCGAACGCCGGCAAGTCCTCGATCTACAACCGCCTCGTGGGCGCCGAGCGTTCCATCGTGAGCGACGTCGCCGGAACCACGCGCGACTCGATCGACACCGTGGTGGAGCACGAGGGCACGATGTACCGTCTCGTGGACACCGCCGGTCTTCGTAGGCAGTCCAAGATCGACGCATCGGTCGAGTACTACAGCTTCGTGCGTGCCATGCGCGCCATCGACCGGGCGGACGTCGCGCTCCTTGTCGTTGACGCGTCGATCGGCATAACCGACGGCGATCAGCGGGTGGCCCGGTTCGCCGAGGACCGCGGATGCGCTCTCGTCGTCCTGCTCAACAAGTGGGACCTGCTGACCGACGACGACGCGCGCGCGGCGGTAGAGGACGACATACCGCGCAAGCTCGGGTTCATCGACTACGCGCCGCTGCTGCGCACTTCAGCCCTCACCGGCCGCGGCATCAACAAGCTGTTCGCGATGATCGACACCGTCTACGC
>JAHEXP010000087.1 GCA_023252055.1 Coriobacteriia bacterium | reverse complement strand
GCCACCGTCACTGCCGCCTGATGTCGTCGACGATCTCGCCGTCGCGCACGTGCAGTGCCCGCGCGACCCGCGCGGCGATATCGCTGTCGTGCGTGACCATGACGATCGTCTTGCCCGACGCGACGAGCGTCTCGAACAGGCTGAACACCGCATCGGCGGTCACGGAGTCCAGGTTGCCCGTGGGCTCATCCGCCGCCAATATGGGCGGGTCGTTGGCCAGCGCTCGGGCGATCGCGACGCGCTGCTGCTGCCCGCCGGACAGTGCGGAGGGCAGCTTGTACGCCTGGTCCGCCATCTCGACTTGCTCGAGCAACCCGAGCGCGTACGCTTCGCGCTCGCGCGGCAGATGGACGTTGCAGAAATCCATCGGCAGCATGACGTTCTCGACCACGGTCAGCGTGGGCAGGAGCTGGAAGAACTGGAACACGACTCCGATCGTCCTGCCCCGCCACACCGCGAGCTTGTTCTCGGAGAGCGCGTGCACCGGAGTGCCCGAGATCACCACCTCACCGGACGTGGGGCGGTCGATGCCGGTGATCATGTTGATGAGGGTCGTCTTGCCCGATCCCGACTTCCCGATGAGCCCGACGAACTCGCCGGGTTCCACCGTCAGATCGACGCTTCGCAGCGCGGTGAACGGCACCTCGCCCGTGTCGTAGGTCTTAACGACCGACTCGAGGCGGATGAGCGGAGCGGGGTCGGATGTCGTGGAGGATGGCATCGGTGTCCTTGGTCGTGTTGATGTGGGTGCGGCCGGTTGCCGGCGGCCGCGACACGCGAGCCATCGTACGACACCTCGCGCGCGAACGCCGCTCGGGGCCGTTCATCGCGCACGACAGCGGAGGACCCAGGGCGGCGCTCTATCGCTCTGATCGTCGGCGCTCGTCCGGTGAGCGCATGAGGATTCTCACATGCGCACCTCATACTGCCCTCATGGATCCAATCCATACTGAACCCGTAGGAATTGACCGTCGCGGCACTGCCGCGACGCTGGCCCAAGGAGATGCCTCATGAAGAACATCGGCAGCAAGGTCGCTCTCGTATGCGCGGCCACGGCGATCGGCGTGACGATGTTCGCAGGCGTCGCTCTGGCGGCTCCGGTCCTGCCGGCGGGAACGACTTCGGGCCCGCACAACAGCAGGGGCACATGCACGAGCTGCCATTCCTACGCCGCCGCACCTGCTGCGGCGCCCGCCCCGACCGCGGCCGCACCTGCTCCCGCACCGGCCGCGGGATCCGCCGCCCCGGCCGCGCCAGCTGCGGATGCGTCCGGCGTGTGGGTCTACCTCCCCGCAGGCGCGACGCTCAGCGTGGGAGCCCCGCCCGCGGCACCCGCCCCCGCACCGGCTGCGACCGCAGTGGATGCCCAGGGCCGTGTTGGCGGCAACGGCAATGGCGACGACTGATAGCGGCCTCCGCCCTGAAACGCACTACCGCGAGCAGGCCGAGGGATCACCCTCGGCCTGCTCGCGCGTAGACTGGGTCGCGTCGAACGACTGCCCGGCAGGCCGCCGGAGCCCCCGTCCTGATGGGATGTCGTTCGGGTAAGCACCTAGGTGGGATTGACGACACTATCGCTCACGAGGCACATCGACCTGCGACGGGGCGATGGGACAAGGATACCGCGTGCCGACAACCACGGTCGCCCTGATCGGCTACGGATACTGGGGTCCCAACCTACTGCGCAACTACATGGACCTGCCGAGCGCGAACGTCAAATGGGTCTGTGATACGCGTCCCCAGCAGCTCGAACGGGCGCTCGCCCGCTACCCATCCGTAGCGGCGACGACGGATCTGCAAGAGGTCCTGGACGATCCCGAGGTCGACGCGGTGCTGATCGCGACCCCGATCCATACCCACCACGCGGTGGCGATGGCCGCACTGAACGCCGGCAAGCACGTCTTCGTCGAGAAGCCGATGGCGATGAAGATCGCCGAGTGCGACGAGATGTGCGAGGCGGCGGACTCCCGCGGGCTCACGCTGATGGTCGGGCATACCTTTGTATACAGTCCTCCGGTGCGGGCCGTGAAGGAGATCCTGGACTCCGGGGAGCTGGGCGACGTGCGCTTCGTCACCTGCTCACGAGTGAACCTCGGGCTCCACTCCAAGGAGGTCAGCGTCGTGTGGGACCTTGCTCCACACGACCTGTCCATCCTCGCGTACTGGCTTGGGGAGACCCCGCTCTCGGTTCAGGCGATGGGGCGCAGCTGCATCGTACCGGGCATCCCCGATGTCGCATTCCTCAACGTCCGCTACGCCTCAGGCATCGTCGCGGAGCTCGAAGTCTCGTGGCTCTCCCCCGTCAAACTGCGCCGGACGGTCATAGTCGGGAGCAAGAAGATGCTCATGTACGACGACACGGAGAGCGTCGAGAAGGTCAAGATCTTCGATCAGGGGGTGGACTACAAGGACCCCGAGACTTTCGGCGAGTTCCAGCTGTCGTATCGCACCGGTGGGATCTACTCGCCGAAGGTGGAGAACACGGAACCTCTCTTCATCGAGGCGTCCCACTTCATCGACTGTGTCGCGAACGGCACACAGCCACTCACAGACGGCCTCTCGGGGCGGCTCGTGGTCGCAGCCCTGGAGGCGGCGCAGGAGTCCCTCGACTCGGCGGCCTCGCTCACCTCGCCCGAACGGCGCGGCCGCGTGGAGAGGCGTCGGCATCCCCGCTAGCCTTACGGGCGCGTAGACACGAGGGCCCGCCGGATCCGTCCGGCGGGCCCTCTTCGATTGTTCCGGCGACGAAGCACGGAGTCACTTCACGCGGATGCGCACCTTGGTGCTCGCGGCGCGCACGCTCGCGAGGCTCGCGGCGACCACACGATAGGCATGATTCCCATGCCGCGTGAGGCGGAGCTTGGCCGTGTAGCGGCCAGCGTCATTCAGATTCAGCGTGCGAACCGTCTTCCACGAACCGTGGATGCGGCGCTGGAGTTCCACGGTCGCGACGCTCGCCATGCGCACGGTTCCACTCACCAGAACGCTGCTCGCCGTGCGGATCACATGCCGTGAGGACTTGATCGTCGGCCGCGGCCTCACGGTGACTTTCACGACCGGGGAAGCCACAGTGCCGACGACGACTCGGTACTCGGTGCTCGCCGTAGGCGACACAACCAGCTGTGCGTTGCCGTCAGCGTCGGTCTGCACCGTCGCGAACAGGTTCCACTTGGAAGCGCCAACCGCTCGCCTGTAGAGCTTCACCGTGGTGACGGCGGCGGGCTGGACGTTGATCGTCAACGTGGTGGGGGCTCCGTAGTCGATGGTGCTCGTCGCCACGGCGAGGGAGACCGACGCTGAAGGCTGGGCCGGAGCTGCTACCGGAGGCTCGACCGGGGTGACGACCGGGGGCTCGACCGGGGCGACAACGGGGGGCTCGACCGGAGTGGTCGGGGCTGCGGGCTCAGTCGGGGTGAGCGTCGGAGTGGTCGTCGGCGCCGGGGTCGTGGTGGGGACAGGCGTGGCGGTCGGGGTGGGCGCGGGGACCGGAGTCGGGGTGGGCGTTGGGACCGGCGTGGGGGTCGGGGTCGGAACCGGGGCCGGCGTCGTCGTCGGGACCGGCGTGGGGGTCGGAGTCGGAACCGGCGTGGGGGCGATCCGCAGGAGGACGATGCCGTCATGCGCGGC
>JAHEXP010000050.1 GCA_023252055.1 Coriobacteriia bacterium | reverse complement strand
ACGGCGGCCACCAGCAGCGCCGTGAACGCGGCCACCGCCGCGAAGCCGAGCCCGAGCTGACCGGCGATCCCGATCCTTCTCACGACGTGGGGCCCTCCGGCATCGTCCGGTCCGCCTCGAAGCGGTAGCCGACGCCCGTGACGGTGTGGATGAAGCGCGGCTCGCGCGGGTCGTCACCGAGTTTCGCGCGAAGGTTCTTCACGTGGGAGTCGATCGCGCGCTCGTAGCCTTCGAAGTCGTAGCCGAGCACCTTCTCGACGAGCTCCATGCGCGGGTAGACCCGGCCCGGGTAGCGCGCGAGCGTGACGAGGAGCTTGTACTCGCTCGCGGTGAGCTCCACCTCGGCGCCGTCCACGTACACCCGGTGTGCCCGGACGTCGATCGCCAGGTCCCCGAAGTCGAGGCGGTCGCGCTGCGGGTCGGAATCGGCGTGCGCGCGGCGCAGAAGGGCGCGGACGCGGGCGATGAGCTCGCGCGGGCTGAACGGCTTGACGAGGTAGTCGTCGGCGCCGATCTCGAGGCCCTTGATGCGCTCCTCTTCCGCGCCCTTCGCGGTGAGCATGATGATCGGGACGTCGGACGTGTCCCGTATCCTGCGGCAGACCTCTTCGCCCGACACCTTCGGCAGGTTGAGGTCGAGCACGATGAGGTCGAAGGCCTTCTTGCCGGCCTGCTCGAGGGCCGCGGCGCCGTCGGCCACGGGCGTGACCCAGTAGCCCTCGCGCTCGAGGTAGGCGGTGACTGCTTCCAGGATCGCCTTCTCGTCTTCCACGACGAGGATGCGCTTGGTGGTCTCCATGGGGTCCCTTTCGGTGTCAGGGCGCCTTCGCGCTCACCGCTCGCACGCCTGTGCGCGTTCGCGAGCGCGCGAGCGGCCGAATCGAGGATACCCCGACGGGCACCGTTCACGCCTCACGGGAGCGCGGAAATCCACGCTAAGACCACGACAGGGAGCCGAATGCGACCGTTCGTCTGTCGCCGTGCGGCAGACGGGACGCGACGTACAGACGGCTACTCGCCCGCGGCGGTGTCCGTCTCCGGGTAGTCGATGGGGCGTGCGGCGGTGCGCTCCTGGAACTCGACCCCGGGCTCGAGCAGTCCCAGTACCTCGGTCCCGCGCGCGGTGAGGCCGTCGTTGCGGTCCGCGATGGAGGCAAGCGCGTCGGCGAGGTCCTTCGGCAGCGGCTCGGTGAGTTCGATGCGCTGACCCGTGACCGGGTGGTCGAACCCGATCTGCCAGCTGTGGAGGAACTGGCGCTGCAGGCCCAGGTCCTCCTTGATCTTCCGGCGACCGTAGAGGGGATCCCCCACCACCGGGTGCTGGATGTATGCCATATGCACCCGGATCTGATGCGTGCGCCCGGTCTGCAACTTGCACTCCACGAGCGTGTAGCCGTCGTCGAGTCCGCCGGCCTCGAAGCGTTGCAGCGTCTGGAACGAGGTGACCGCCTGCCGCGCGCCGCTCGCGTCGCTCACCCACATCTTGCGCGGTTCCTTGGGATGGCGGCCTATCGGCGCGTCGATGAGTCCGGAGTCAGGAACGATCCGGCCATGCACGAGCGTCACGTACCGGCGGTCCACGAGACGCTGCTTGATGGCGGACTGCAGGGCGCGCTGGACGTCGTCGTTCTTCGCCACGAGCATGAGCCCGGACGTGTCCTTGTCGAGGCGGTGCACGATGCCGGGACGCTCCTCGCCCGACAACGTCCCAAGGTCGTCGGAGTGCGCCATGAGCGCGTTCACGAGCGTCCCGGTCCAGTTGCCGTGCGCCGGGTGCACCACGAGCCCGGCCTGCTTCGAGAGCACGATCATGTACTCGTCCTCAAAACGGATATCGAGCGGGATGTCCTCCGCCTCGATCTCCGAGGGTTGCATCGGCGGGATCTCTATGCGGATCTGATCGCCGGCGCGCGGCTTGTAGCGCTTGGTGACGGTCTGGCCGTTGACACGCACGCAGTTGCGCTCGATGAGCTTCTCGGCCAGCGAGCGGCTCGGCAGCAGCCCCGCCTCGGCGATGAAGGCGTCGATGCGCCCGCCCGCCTCGTCGCCGCGAACGGTATGCGTGACGTCGCTGCGGTCTTGCGCACTCATGAGGCCTCACCCGTCGATGGCCCGGGCGTCCGGTCCGCGGGGAGCTCGGGCGCGCACTCCCCTGTCGGCATCGCCGCTTCAGCAGGCGCTGCCGCTTCGGGGCCGAACAGCAGCCACCACACCAGCATCCCCACGCCCACGACGACGGAGGAATCGGCCACGTTGAATATCGGGAAGTTGAACGGCACCTGGATGAAGTCGGTCACGTAGCCGAAGTACGCACGGTCGATCAGGTTGCCGATGGCGCCGCCCGCCACGAGGCCGAGTGCGACGATGAGCCACGGCTTCACGGGGTGCCGCCGGACCAGGTAGCCCACGATCACGCAGACCGCGGTGGCCGAGACGACGATGAACGCGGCGCGGCCTCCGGGCAGCATGCCGAACGCCGCTCCGGCGTTGCGGGTGTACGTCAGGCGCAGCAGGTCGCCGATCACCGGCACCGAGCCGCCCTGAGGCGAGAAGTTCGCGCGGACGGCGTACTTGGCCGCCTGATCGACCGCGACGACACCGGCCGCGATGACCGCGGTCACGAGAGGGCCCCTGCGCACTAGCGGGATTCCTCCCACTCTTTGCATTCGATGCAGAGCTCGGCGGCCGGCATCGCGAGCAGACGGCCTTCGGCGATCTGCTTGCCGCACCGGACGCACGTGCCGAAGCTGCCCGCCTCCAGACGAGCGAGCGCGGAGAGAACACCTTCGTAGAGCTCGCGGGCGTTGCCCTCGAGCGTCATGTCCAGTTCCTTGCCGAACGTGGCCGTGCCCTGGTCGCCCATGTGGTCGCGGTAGTTGTTCTCACCGGAGGTCTCCGACTGTGCCTGGGCGCTGTCACGCTCGAGATCGGCGATCTCGTGGGCGAGGCGGTCGCGCTCGGCTAGGAGCGCGCTCGTTATGCCGAGCAGCGTGACTTCATCCATGGTGTCCTCCTGATCGGGCCGACCGCGGGAACAGACCGAGGGGTCTTTCCGTGCGCGGGAGCGACCCCCTGAAATGTCGGGGGTCGCGGCCACGCACCAATCATACCATCGGGAAGGGTTTTACCCCCGGCCGAGCACCGCTGCACACCGGGCACAAACCTCGGGATGGGAGGCGTCGCTGCCCACGTCGGTGCGGATGTTCCAGCACCTCGGGCACTTCTCGCCGTCGGCCTGACCGACGCTCGCGACCACCTCACCGTCGCGTGCGCGCAGCACGACGTCACTGACGATGAAGACGTCCGCGAGGCCGGGACGGGCCGCGAGGACCTCGACGACCGCGGCCGGCGCGGCCACCTCGATGACGGCCTCCTGGCTCTTTCCCACAAGCCCGGTGGCCCGGGCCTCTTCGATCGACTTCGTGACGACTTCGCGGACCACGCGCACCACAGCGTAGGACTCACGCAGGCGTGCAGCGTCGTCGGCCTCGACCTCGACCGTGGGCCAGCCGGCGAGCTGGACCGACTCCACGCCGCCGCGCAGCGACTCCGGCATCTCGAGCCAGATCTCTTCCGAGGTGAACGTCAGGATCGGCGCCACGAGACGGACCATGGCCTGCAGCATCGCGGCCAGAACGGTCTGGGCGCTGCGGCGCTCGGGCGAGCTCGCACCGTCGGCATACAGGCGGTCCTTGAGCACGTCGAGGTAGAAGGACGAAAGGTCCGCGCCGCAGTAGTCGTAAAGCGCACGGTACGCCGCGTGGAACCTCCACTCGTCGTAGGCCGAGGTCACGTCCGCGACCAGGTCGTGCAACGTCACGAGAGCGTAACGGTCGAGTTCGAGCAGGTCCTCGTAGGCCACCGCGTCGGCCGGATCGTAGTCGTAGAGGTTCGAGAGCAGGAACCGGAACGTATTGCGGATCCTGCGGTACGCCTCGCTCGTGCGCTCGAGGATCTCGTCGGAGACGGAGACGTCCTGGCCGTAGTCCGCACTCGCCACCCACAGGCGGACGATGTCGGCGCCGGACTTCGCAACCACGTCGATCGGGCTGATCGTGTTGCCGAGCGACTTCGACATCTTGCGGCCGTCGCCGTCGACGATGAAGCCGTGGGTGAGCACGGTGCGGAACGGCGGCTCGCCGTACGCGCCCACGCTCGTGAGCAGCGAGGACTGGAACCAGCCGCGGTGCTGATCGGAGCCCTCGAGATAGAGGTCCGCCGGGCGACGCAGCTCAGGACGGGCCTCGAGCACGCTCGTGTGCGAGACGCCGGACTCGAACCACACGTCGAGGATGTCGTCCTCGGGCTTGAGTTCTGTCCCCCCGCAACGCGGGCACGCGGTGCCCGCCGGCAGGTACTCGGAAGGCGCCTTCGTGAACCATGCATCAGCGCCCTCCTCCTCGAACAGGCGGATGACGGCGTCGAAGGTCTGGTCGTTGGCGACCGTCTCACCGCACGTCGCGCAGGTGAACACCGGGATCGGAACGCCCCAGGCGCGCTGACGCGAGATGCACCAGTCGGGACGGTCGGCGACCATCGACGCCATGCGGTTGACCGACCAGGCGGGTACCCACTCGACCTCGCCGATCGCTTCCATCGTGGCGTCGCGGAGCGGGCGAACGCCTTCGCCGGCGCGGTCCATCGAAACGAACCACTGCTCGGTGGCGCGGAAGATGACCGGCTGCTTGCACCGCCAGCAGTGCGGGTAGCTGTGCGAGATCTTGCCGGCGGCCACGAGCGAACCGCGCTCGCGCAGCCACTCGACGATGACGGGGTTCGCCTCGCGCACCGACAGGCCCTTGAAGGGGCCGCCGCCGGTGTCGAAACGGCCCTCGTCATCGACCGGCATCGGCATCGGCAGGCCGAACTTCTGGCCGACCAGGTAGTCGTCCTCACCGTGGCCAGGTGCGGTGTGCACCGCGCCGCTCCCGGTAGAGAGCTCGACGTGGTCGCCCACGATGATGACGCCCTCGATGCTGTCGTGGACGGGGTGCCGGTAGTGCAGGCCCGAGAGCTGGCCGCCCTTCGCCTTGTGCGGCAGCACCTCGTACGACTCCCAGCCCGCTGCCTGCGCCACGGAAGGCACGAGTGCCTCCGCCATGACGAGCAGTTCCCCGCCCACGAGCACACCCACGTAGTCGGCGGTCTCGGACAGGGTCACGGCGACGTTGGCCGGCAACGTCCACGGCGTCGTGGTCCAGATGACCACCGACGCGGTCTCGGGACGCTCAGCCCACGGCTCAGGGTTCGACGTGAACTCGAACTTCACATAGATGCTGTCGGAGACCTCGTCGCCGTACTCGATCTCAGCCTCAGCCAGAGCCGTGCCGCACCGGATGCACCAGTGGATCGGCTTGGCGCCCTTGTAGATGACGCCCTTGTCGTACATCTCCCTGAAGATGCGCACGTTGCCAGCTTCATATGCATGGTTGAGCGTGAGGTACGGGTCCGCGAAGTCGCCGCGCACGCCCAATCGGCGGAACTCGTCGCCCTGCGTCTTCACGAAGGACAGCGCGTAGTCGCGGCACAGCCGGCGCACCTCGGCCTGCGAGGCCTCCTTCATCTTCTGCGGGCCCAGGTTCTTCTCCACCTGGTGCTCGATCGGCTGCCCATGGCAGTCCCATCCCGGCACGTAGGGTGCGAAGAAGCCGCGCATCGACTTGTACTTCACGATGAGGTCCTTGAGCACCTTGTTGAACGCGGTGCCCATGTGGATGTGGCCGTTCGCATACGGCGGGCCGTCATGCAGGATGAAGACAGGGTTGCCGACGTTCGCCTCAAGTACGCGCCGGTAGATGTCCATCGAGTCCCAGCGCTCGATCCAGCCCGGCTCGCGCGCGCTCAGGTTCGCGCGCATCGGGAATTCGGTCGTCGGCAGGTTCATCGTCTGCTTGTAATCGGGCTTGTCGGCCATCTGCTTCTCGCGCTCCTCGTGTCTCGTTCGCCTGCGTACTCACCCAGGGCACGCGAAAGGCGCGCCTCGTCCACTCGCCGGGACGAAGCGCGCCTCACAGGATTCGAAGGCTCGTGCACTCCGCGGTACCACCCAGCTTGCGCCACCGCGTCGCCCTATCGGGCCGGTCACGGGATGCGCGCCACTCGGCCGCATGGGATAACGGGGTGCGGGCCCCGCCGGAGCCTACCCGGCGCGCGGTGCGCCGTATCGGTCCGGGGCTGGTGAGGTGATCTTCGGGAGCGGTCCCGCCGCGGGCTTCCACCTTCGCCCCGCTCGCTGGACTGACGGTCGCCCGCCCCTACTCGTCCTCGTCATAGCCGTCGTGCCTATTGCATGCGAAGCATCACAGCCTCGCACGATGGGTCATAAGGGTAGCCCTCGCGCCGCGGAGGGTCAACGCGAGCGAACGCCGGTCACTGCGGGGCATCCGTCAGCGCGGCAGACGCGCCTCCACGTCCTCGGCGCTGAGCCCCGACACCTCCAGCGTCTTGGTGCGAGCCGTCTGGCCGCGCACCACGCTCACGGACGTCTTGGGCACGCCCAGCGCGGCGGCGACCACCTTGCACACCGCGGCGTTGGCTTTCCCGTCGTCGGGTGGGGCGGTGACGCGCACCTGCAAGACACCCCCCGCCCCTGCCGCGATCGAGTCGCGGCCGGAACGGGGGGTGACGTGTACGGTGATGCGCGCGCTCACAGGAGGCGTCAGTCGATCTCCTCGATATCGAGGTCGTCGAGCTCGCCCACGGGGCCGCGGGGCGGCAGTGCGAACTCCTCGGGGATCTCGAGCGAGGGCATGTCTTCCTCGTCGAGCACCGGCTCGGACGAAGCGACCTCGCCCAGCGTCAGCGACATGACGGAGCCGGTGTCCTCCGGCGAGAGTTCGAGTTCGGGCTCGACTGCGGCCATGGCCGGCTCTTCGACCATCGGCTCCTCGACGACCGGATCCGCTGCGGTGACCGGTGCGGGCGCCTCGGCCATCATCGGCGCGGCCGGGGCGAGCGGAGCGGAGCCGGACAGAGCCGCCATGTAGCCCTCGAGCATCGTCTTGAACGAGCCGCGGAACTCCTTCTCGGCCTTCTGGAGACGGGCGTACTCGGCCTGCGAGTGCTGCTTCTCCTCGAGAGCCGAGGACACGATGTCCGCGGCCTTGGCTTCGGCTTCGCGCATGAGGCGGTCGGCGTCGACCGCCGCACGGGACTTGATGTCCTCGGCAGAGGTCTGCGCGGAGACCAACGTGTTCTGCAGCGTGTGCTCGAGCGCGGTGAACTCGCGGACGCGAGACGCCGCGGCCTCGAGCTTCTCGTTCAGGTCGATGTTCTCTTTGAACAGCCGCTCGAACTCGTCGGCCACCTCATCGAGGAAGTCGTCGACCTCTTCGGGGCTGTATCCGCGGAGCGCGTTGCGGAACTCTTTGTGGTGGATGTCGAGCGGGGTGAGTTTCATAGTGACGGCGATCCTTTCGAAGCCGCGAGCGGAGCCGCGTCCAAGCGCGACTCGCACGATATCAGACCGGCCCGCGCTAGAAGCGGGACACGGCGTTCGCGATGATCTGCAGGACGAACAGCGCGACGATCGGCGAGAAGTCGAGCCCCGCCGATCCGACCATGATCGGGCGCATCAGGCGCCGGAACACCGAGAGGTAGGGCTCGCATACCAAAGAGAGCCCGCGGTACAGCTCACGCAGAGGTCCCTGCGCGTTGGTCACGAACCAGCTCATCACGATGTAGACGAAGATGACGGTCGCGTACAGGTTCAGGAACGTGGAGAGGAAGCGTCCGAGTCCCATCGTCACCGGCCCAGTTCGTGCGAACGGACCACGGCGGCGCGGACCGCCGATGCGATCGCTGCGCGGACGCCGCCTGCCTCGAGCTCGGTGACCGCCGCGATGGTGGACCCGCCGGGGCTCGACACCGCGTCGATGACCTGTTCGGGATGCTGCCCCGTCTTCTCGATGAGCTCGACCGTACCGGCCATCGTCCGAAGCGCCAGACGTTCGGCCAGGTCGCGGGACAGGCCCTCGCGCACACCGGCGCGAGCGAGCGCATCCACGAAAAGCGCCATATATGCGGGGCCGCAGCCCGAAATGGCCGTGCAGGCGTCCTGCAGGTTCTCCGGGAGCACGACGACATCGCCCACCGCACCGAACAGCGCCTCGACGGTGGCGACATCGGCGGAGGTCGCCTCCGTCCCCCCGCTCACGATGCTCATGCCGGCGCCGACGAGGGCCGGCGTGTTCGGCATCACGCGGACCACGCGTGTGCCGACCGGCAGCAACGATTCCAGCCGGGCGCATGTGACTCCGCCGGCGATGCTGACAACGAGCGCGCCGCCGATGGCGGAGGCGAGGTCGGTGAGCACGGCGTCGATGACCTGGGGCTTCACCGCGACGATGACGACGTCCGCACCCGCCAGCGCCTCGACGCCGGCAGCGCACGACCGGATCCCGTACTCGGCTTCGAGACGCGCGCGTTTGGTCGCGTCGGGGTCGGCCACCGAGATCGCGGACGCGGCGAGCGCGCCCGAGCGCACCAGCCCGGCGGCGATGGCTTCACCCATCCGGCCGCCGCCGACGATCGCGAGGCGCGAGACGCCTTCCATGACCGGCACGCCTACTCGCCGAAGAGGCTGGCTGCCGTGGCGCGCGAGCGCACCTGGCTGCCGGCGGTCGACAGGTCGACGTTGCGCGGGGTCAGCATGAACACCTTGTCCGACACCTTCTGCAGACCGCCGTCGAGCCCGTACGTGAGCCCGGACGCGAAGTCCAGCAGCCTCTTGGAGAGCTCCGGCTCGGTGCCGGTGAGGTTCATGATGACCGGCTGACCGGCCTTGAACTTGTCCGCTATCGACTGCGCCTCGCCAAACGAGCGCGGCTCGACGGTGTGGATCTTCACTTGGGGAGCGGAGACCGGCATGTCGGCGGGCGAAGGCACCGCGCGCAGAGGAGCGGCGTCGCGAGCGCGGACCAGGTCGGGCTCGCGGCTGATGCGGCGCACCGCGCCGGACTCGTTGCCGTACGGGGAGGCGTACGCGCGCGAACCGGGATCGTCCTCGTCGTCGTAGTCCTCGCCCGGCGTGTACTCGTCGTCGTACTCGTCGTCGTACTCGTCCGCGAGGCCGAGCATGACTTTGACGCGGTGCATGAAGCCCATCGCGCAATCTCCTTGGACGTCTCCACCACGCGCTGACGCGCGTGCGCTACCGGCCGAACAGTGCCCGGCCTACCCGCACGATTGTAGCGCCTTCTTCGATGGCGACGCGGAAATCATTCGACATCCCCATGCTCAGTTCGCACAGGTCCACGGCATCGCAGTGCATCGACTGGAGCCGGCCCATCCAATCGGCGCATTCGCGGAAGACCCAGCGGGCGGACTCGGGGCGCCCGAGCGGCGCCATCGTCATCAGGCCGCGCACCAGCACGCCCGGCAGTCCGCACGCGGCGCGGACGCACTCTTCGGCTTCCTCGAACTCCATCCCGTGCTTGCTGGCCTCATGCGACACGTTGACCTGCAGGAGCACCGGCTGAACGACCCCGGCCTCCCGGGCTCGCGCGTCGACCGCGGTCAGGAGGTGGAGCGAGTCGACGCTGTGGATGAGCTCGGCGCGGCCGACGACCTGCTTCACTTTGTTGGTCTGCAGCGAGCCGATGAAGTGCCACCGCTCGTGCGGGAACAGCCCCTGTTTGCCGGTGAACTCCTGGGCCCGGTTCTCGCCGAAATCGTGGACTCCGGCAGCGATCGCCTGGCGCACCTCGGAGACCCCCACCGTCTTAGTGACGGCGATGACGGTCACCTCAGCGGGATCGCGTCCGGCCACGTCGGCCGCGTCCGCGACCTCGCACAGCACCTTGCGGTACCGCTCCGCGATCGCGCTCATGAAGGACCGCCTTAGCTCGCGGGCGTGTCGGTGGTGTGCTCGATGCCCTCGAACGTGCCGGTCAGCATGTACTGGATGCGCTCGCCGATGTCGACGGCGTTGTCGGCGATCCTCTCCAGGTACCGCGAGGCCAGCACCATCTGCGAGGCCCACTCGATATCTTCCTCGTCCTGCAGACGCGCGAGCTCACGGAAGAACTGCTTGAAGAGGTGATCGATCGGCTCGTCGAGCTCGGGGAGCTTCCGCGCGAGTTCGAGGTCTGCGTTCTCGAGGGAGGCGAGGCATGCGTCGAGCACGCGGTGCACGAGGTTGCCCTGCGCCTGGATGAGATCGTAGAGCGTCTGCGGGCCCTTGCGCCCGGCCGTGCGGCGCGCCGCCTTCGCGATGTTCACCGCAAGATCGCCCATCCGCTCCATATGCCACGCGACGTAGGTCAGCGAGTGCAGGAGGCGAAGGTCGCGCGCGACGGGGAACTGGGTCGCCATGACCTCGAGCGCGTGCTCCTCGATGCCGAGCGTGCGGCTGTCGATCTCGTCATCACCGGCGATGACCCTCTCGGCCAGGTCCAGGTCGCCCTCGACGAGTGCCCGGACACCCAGCTCGGTCTGGTCGACACAACGCCGGCCCACAGCGACGACCTCGGCTTTCAGTTCCTTGAGTTCCTGCCTGAAGCCTTCGCGCATGACGCCCACACCCTTCCTGATGCCCTTCACGACCGCCTGCCCCGGCGGTCCCGTTCGTATGTCACACAAGACCCCGACCACAGCCGGAATCCCGCAATACTACCCCACCCGGCTCCCCACGAGGTTGCACCGGTGTGAACGTTTCGCCCGCCGCGTTGCAGGCGGGCGCCGAAGTGGCCTACCCGAACCGGCCCGTGATGTAGTCCTCGGTACGCCGGTCCTTCGGGCTCGTGAACAGCGCCGCGGTCCGGTCGAACTCGATGAGGTGAGCGGGCTCCCCCGCCACCTCCTGCAGGAAGAACGCGGTGTAGTCGGACACGCGCGCCGCCTGCTGCATGTTGTGCGTGACGATGACGATCGTGATCCGGTCTTTCAGCTCGGCCATGAGGTCTTCGACCTTCTGCACCGAGGTGGGGTCGATTGCGGAGCAAGGCTCGTCCATGAGAAGCACGTCCGGCTCGACCGCGAGCACGCGGGCGATGCACAGGCGCTGCTGCTGCCCGCCGGACAGCGTGAGTCCGCCGCGGCCCAGGATGTCCTTGACCTCTTTCCACAGGTTCGCGCGCTTGAGCGACTCCTCGACGATGCCGTCGAGCTCCGCCTTGTTGCGCACCCCGTGCAGTTTGGGACCGTACGCCACATTGTCGTAGATCGACATCGGGAACGGGTTCGGCTGCTGGAAGATCATGCCCACCCGCCTGCGCAGGTCGACCGGGTCGACGCCGGGGCCGTAGACGTCATGACCGTCGAGCTTGATGCTGCCTTCGACCCGCGTGCCCGGGATGAGGTCGTTCATCCGGTTCAGGCAGCGCAGG